>JAJEAI010000085.1 GCA_022824205.1 Candidatus Binatia bacterium | reverse complement strand
CTTCGCTACGCTCAGGACGAACGGTTGTGGAAGCATCCCCCGTTCGTCCTGAGCGTAGCGAAGCGAAGTCGAAGGACGCCGTTCGGACAACAGACTTCACTACCGTACGATGTGCAGGTTCCGGCGCGCCAGGTTGGCCTTGTCCTCTTCGCGGATGGGATGGTCGCGGTCGGGGATCTCGGCGGTCTGCTCCTTGCCGAAGAGCGGCGTGGAGAAGTAGCGCATGCCGGTGTCGTTGATCATGGTCACGATCATCTTCGTGGACGGCAACGCCGCCGACAGCTTGTTGGCGGCGGTCACGTTGCAGCCGGACGAGATGCCGCACAGGACGCCCTCTTCCCGCGCCAGGCGCCGGGCCATGGCGATGGAGTCCTCGGAGGAGACCGTCACCACGCCGTCCACGTAGTCGAGGTCCAGGTTCTCGGGGATGAAGCCGTCGCCGATGCCCTCGATGGCGTGGGGGCCCCAGGCGCCGCCCGACAGGATCGGACACTCCGCGGGCTCCACCGCGTAGATCTTCGCGGCCGGGTTCTGCTCCTTCAGGTACTTGCCGACGCCGGACACGGTGCCGCCGCTCCCCTGGGAGGCCACGAACACGTCCACTTGGCCGCCTGTCTGGTGCCAGATTTCCGGACCGGTGGTCTCGTAGTGGGCGGCGATGTTGTCCCGGTTGGAGAACTGGCCGGGCTCCCAGTAGCGTTCGGGCTCGGCGCGCTTCAACTCTTCCACCTTCTCCAGGCACAGGTCCACGTCGCTCTCCGCGCCGGGGGTGAGCACCAGTTCCGCGCCGTAGGCGCGCATGGACGCCTTGCGCTCCTCGCTCATCCCCTCCGGCATCACCACCACCACCGGGTAGCCGCACACCGCGCCGATCATCGAGGTGGCGATGCCGGTGCTGCCGGTGGAGGCTTCCAGGATGGTCATGCCGGGCTTGAGGTCGCCGCGTTCCTCCGCACTTCGCACCATACGGCGCAGGATACGGTCCTTGAGGCTCGAGGACGGGTTCATGAATTCGAGTTTGCCGCACAACGTCTGCGGCCCCGCCGCCACCTTGCGCAACCGCAGCAGCGGCGTCAGTCCCGCCGCCTCGGTGATGTCCTCCGCGATCCGTCCCCGGGATGCCCAGTCCGTCATGACTTTCCTTTCCGGCCTTCTCTTCCGCCGTCGTCAGATGCCCAGCATCGCCCTGGGGTTGTCGATGATGAGCTTCTCCACGTTGCGCGGCGACACTCCCTTCTCGTACAGGCCCTGGGCGTAAAGCCACAGCGCCTCCGGCGGCAGCGGGTTGTGGGACTGGCCGGTGTCGCTCATGACCACGCAGTTGTCGAAGCCCATGGAATCCATGATGCCCTTGGTGAACTCCAGGTTCACGTACGCCCACATGGGCGAGATGGTGCAGTAGCCGAACTCCCCGAGGGCACCGTAGCGCATCATCTGCTTGAGGAAGTCCAGGTTCATCCCAGCGGGCACGCGAAAGTAGGGATGGGTGATGAGGATCTTCTTGACCCCGCGCTCGTGGGCCGCCTTCACCAACAGCTCGATCTCCCCCAGCGAGAGGTGCGCCGTGCCGAGGATGGCGTCGTACTTGGCGATGAGCTCCAGCACCACCAGCGCCTCCTCCACCACCTTGCCGTCCTTGACCGCGGAGATGGGATCGCCCCACACGAAGTCCGCGCCGCTGGTCTGGGTGTCGTAGCTGCCGCGGGCGCCGTGGACGTCCACGTGATGCGCCGCGTCGATGGTGGGCATCCAGATCTCCTTGGCGCCGAGCCGCAGCCCCACCTCCGCCGCGGCCGGGTTGATGCCGCCCACGAACTGGTTCATGACGACGCCGCCGAACACCTTGATGTCCGGGAACTCCTGCTGGATGAGATACGCCCGGCTCACCGTGCTCTCGTGGTGGCACTTGAGCACGATGGCCCCCATGCCGGCGTCCGAGGCGGCCTTGACGGCCTCGCGGTCATCCACCCGCCGCTGGAACACGCACGGGTACGAGTGCACGTGCAGGTCCACGGCGCCGTCGAGCTTCATGAATTCCATGGGTTCCCTCCTCCGCTATGTCCTGTTGCCGTCATTGATATGAAAATAAAGCCTTGTTCAGTGATTTCTGGTAGTTACGAAAATCCCGCTACCCCCCAATGAGTCATTCCCGCGCAAGCGGGAATCCAGGCGGGGTGGGGCCGGGCAATGAAATCGCCACACCCCCCACCCCTGGATTCCCGCTTTCGCGGGAATGACTCATTGGGGGGCCGGCGCCCCATTTTCATTCCCCTTTGTGTCGGCTGCAAGCCGACATCGGTGATTCCCGCGGAAGCGGGTCATCCCATCCCCACCAGCTCCACGCCCAGCTCCCGGCCCACGGCTTCCAGGGCGGCCTGGTTGCTGGTGACGATGGGCATGTCGTACGCGGCCTTGAGTTGCGGCAGCGTCGCTACCGCCTGGAAGTTGGTGCAGGAGATGAACAGCGCGTCCACGGCCGGGGCGGCGCCGAGCTTCTCCCGGGCGAAGGCCAGGATCTCCGGCGGCTCCACCAGCGCCAGGTTGAAGTTGACGCTGATGCCCATGCCGTGGATCGACGCCACCTCGATGCCGTCGTCCTCCACGCTCGCCCTGATGCGCACGTTCAAGTCCTCGATGTAGGGCGTGATCACCGCCACCCGCCGCGCTTCGAGGCCCATGAGCTTGCGCCGCACCGACTCGATGACGCTCACCGTGGGCTTGCCGGTGACGTCCGAGATGCGCCGGCACAACTCCCCGTCGTAGGCGTTGCCCCGGAGCGCCCCGGCGCTGGTGCAGCCGAACACCACGACGTCCGGCCTGGCGGTGGCCACGTCGCCGGCGGCGGGCAGGCAGTGCTCGTCGAGCATCTCTTCCTCGCCCTTCACGGTGGTGGCCTCCATGTACATCCGTCCCGGGTGCACCGTGGCCGTCGAAGGCAGGTGGCGGTAGAAGTCCACCTCCATGACCGTGTTGGAGGAAGGAATGAGCAGTCCGACCCGTTGCGCCAATGTGCCGTGTCCTTTCCCGCCTGTCGGTCCCTCAGTCTTCCTCGAACTCGCCCCGGTCCCTGGCCTCCTGGATGGCGAAGAAGACCCGCTCGGGCGTGATGGGAGTTTCGGTAATGCGGATGCCGATGGCGTCGTAGATGGCGTTCAGGATCGCCGGCGTGGTGGGGATGGTGGCGGGCTCGGCCACGCCCTTGGCGCCGAACGGCCCCCGGGGATCGGGCACCTCCACGATCTCGCACTCGATGTCGGGCACGTCCATGGCGGTGGGCACCAGGTAGAACGCCAGCGAGTTGGTGCGCGGGATGCCGCCCTCCAGGATGTGTTGCTCGTAGAGGCCGTAGCCCAGCCCCATGGTGGCGCCGCCTTCGATCTGCCCTTCCACCGCCACCGGGTTGATGGCCTTGCCCGCGTCCGTGGCCGACACCAGCTTGGTGAGGCGCACGCGCCCGGTCTCGGTGTCCACCTCCACTTCCGCCAGTTGCGTGGCCCAGCCGTAGGTGGCGTAGGCGTCGCCCTGGGAGGTCTCCGGGTCGACGTCGGCGGTGGTGTTGTCGTGCCAGCCCCAGGCGGCCGCGCGCCGGCCGTGGAAGTGGAGCTGGTGCGCCACCTTGCCCACGGACACCATCTCCCGCCCGCTCTCGATCTCGCATACCTGCCCGTGCCGCACCACGAGGTTCTCCTTGGGGCACTCCAGCATGCGCGACGCCATGTCGAGGATCTGCTCCCGCAGCTCCGCCGCGGCGTTCTGCACCGCCACGCCCTGCACGAAGGTGGCGCGGCTGCCGGAGGTGGGGCCGGCGTCGGGCGTGCTGCCGGTGTCCGCCGCCACCACGCGTATCTGTTCGGGCTCGATGCCCAGCTCTTCCGCGGCCACCTGGGTGACCACGGTCATGACGCCCTGGCCCATGTCGCAGGCGCCCGAGTACACCGTGGTGGTGCCGTCCTCGGCCATCTCGATTTCGGCCGAGCCGATGTCGGCCCGGCTGAAGCCGTAGCCGATGCCGTAGTACATGGAGCCGATGCCCAAGCCTCTTCTGATCGCCATGGCCGTCTAACCCATCCGTCTCACGACGCCGCCTCGGGCCGCTTGAAGCGCAGGTCGCGCGCGCTCATGTAGTCCTTGATGCGCCGCAGCGTCGCCTCGATGCCGCAGCCCTCGTTCATCAACTGTCCGGTGGAGGAGGCAAGTCCCGGCTTGAGGCAGTTCTTCAGGCGGAACTCCAGCGGCGACATGCCCAGCTTGTGCGCCAACTGGTCCATCTGGGACTCGTGCGCCACCGCCGCCTGCATCACCCCGAAGCCGCGCATGGCCCCGGAGGTGAGGTTGTTGGTGTAGAGCGTATAGGTGTCCACTCGAATGTTGGGCACGTCGTAAGGGCCGGTGGCGTGGATGCCCGCCTTCTTGATGACGTACGCTCCCAGCGAGACTCCCGCGCCGGTATCGCCGTAGATGTCGCCGTCGAGAAAGGTGAGCCGGCCGTCGGCGCCGGCGCCGGTGCGGAAGTTCATGGCCATGGGATGGCGCTTGGTGTTGGCGACGAGCGACTCCTCCCGGGTGTAGACCAGGCGCACCGGGCGGCGCGTCTTGAGCGCCAGCAGCCCCACGTGGATCTCGGCCGTGATGTCGTCCTTGCGCCCGAAGCCGCCCCCGATGGGCGCCTGGATCACGCGCACCTTGTTCATGGGCAGGCCCAGGGCGGGCGCGATCTGCCGGCGGTCGCGATAGGGGTATTGCGTCCCCACCAGGATGTTGAGGACCCCCGACGGATCGACGTAGGCCAGTCCCGCTTCGGGCTCCATGGGGACGTGGTCCATGCGGTGCGTGTGGTAGGCGTTCTCCACGATGGCCGCCGACTCCCGGATGCCCTTGTCCAGGTCGCCCTTGCGCACCGTCGTGTGCTGGAAGACGTTGCCGCCGTCGTGGATCTTGGGCGCGTCGGGGTCCAACGCGTCCGCGTAGGTAAGGATGGGCCGCAGGTGCTCCTTGTGCACCCTGATCTTCGCTACCGCCTCCTCTGCCGCCTCCTCGTCCTCCGCCGCCACCAGCGCCACCGCGTCGCCCACCGAACGCACTCTTTCTTCCGCCAGCGCGCACTGGTCGAGCACCGCCAGTCCGAACCGGTTGGAGCCGGGCACGTCCGCGGCCGTGAGCACGGCGTGGACCCCCGGCACCCGCGCGGCCTCCTCGGTGTCGATGCGCTTGATCACCGCGTGCGGCGTGTCCGCCCACAGGATCTTGCCGTGGAGCATGCCCGGCACCACCATGTCGCCCACGTACTCGGTGGCACCCAGGGCCTTCTCCAAGGCGTCCGGCTTGGTGACGTTCTTGCCGATCCAGGAATACGCGCCCCGGGTCTCTTCCGCGGTCTCGGTGGAGGGGTCTTCGCTCATGACGCAGCGCCTCCGTTCCCTGCCTGTCCCTTCATTTCGACGGCCGCCGCCCGCACCGCCTTGACGATCTTGCCGTATCCCGTGCAGCGGCAGATGTTGCCGGAGATGGCGAAGCGGATCTCGTCGTCGGTGGGGTCGGGGTTGTCCAGCAGCAGCGCGTAGGCGCTCATGATCATGCCGGGCGTGCAGTAGCCGCACTGGACGCCCCCCTGTTCCACCATCTGGCGCTGGATCGGGTGGGGAACGCCGTCCGTGGCCAGGGCCTCGATGGTGACGACGTCGCGGTCGGCCGCGTCCGGCACGAGCACCAGGCACGAAACCACCGGCCGGCCGTCCAGCAGCACCGTGCACGATCCGCACTCGGCCTCGTTGCAGCCTTTCTTGCTGCCGGTGAGGCGAAGGTTTTCCCGCAGCACGTCCAAGAGAGACTCGTGGGCCTCGGCCGCCGCTTCCATGCCCCGGCCGTTCACCCGGAGAACATAGCGCTGTTTCATGGCGTCTCCGTCCTGCCGCCGTCCCGCGCCCTCTCCACCGCCCGGCGCAACACCCGCCGCACGAGAATGCGCACCAGTTCCTTTCGGTACGCCGCCGTCCCGCGGATGTCGTCGATGGGGCTGCATTCCTCCATGGCGACCGCCCCGGCCTGCTCCAGCAGATCCGGCGTGGGCTCCTTCTCGACCACCCGTTCCTCCGCTCGCACCGCTCGGATCGGCGTGGGCGCCACGGCCCCCAGGGCGATGCGCACGGCTTCCACCCGCTGGCCCTCCGCGTCCAGGGTTACGCTGGCCGCCGCGCTGGCGATGGCGATGTCCATGGCCGAGCGCGGCGTGAAACGCTCGAAGGCGTCGCCGGTGTGCGGCGCGGGCTCGGGCAGGTCCACCGACAGCAGCAGCCCGGCACTCCCCAGCACCGAGGTCCCGGGTCCCGCGAAGAAGTCTTCCACCGGCAAGCTCTGCTCGGCTCCGTCGTCCGTCCGGTAGCTTGCCATCGCATCCAGCACCATGAGCGGCGGCGCCGTGTCCGCGGACGGCGAGGCGTTGCACAAATTGCCGCCGACGCTGGCGATGTTTCTCAACTGCAACGATCCCACGACTCGAATCGCCTCGCACAACGAGGGATAACCGCCGGCCACGGCGGCCGCCGTCTCCAGGTCGCGCATGGGCGTGCACGCGCCGATGTGCAGCCCGTCGCCGCGCGCGCAACTCCAGTCGGCAAGACCGGGTATGCGCTTGAGGTTCACCAGCCCCTCGCACCGCGCCGCCCGGCGGCGCAACTGTATGACGATGTCGGTGCCGCCGGCAAGGGGCTTGCGCGTCCCCCCGCCTTCCCGCAGGAGGTCGGCCGCTTCGTCGAGCGAGTCCGGCTCGAAGTAGTCGAAGCGCATGGGTCAGGTCCCCGCCTTGGCCGTCAGCTTGGGAATCACCTCCGAGGCGATGATCTCCACCTGCTCCGGCTCGTAGCGGTACGGGATCAGGATGATCCGGTGAACGCCCGCGTCCACGTGGGCCTGGAGCTGCTCCACGCATTCGTCCACGGTGCCGCGGATGGCGTGCTCGATGGTCGAGTCGCTCCACTTGGCGATGTCCCACTCGGTGGAGAGCCAGTGGCGCATCGGACCGTCCGCTTGCTCCCGCGACGGCCCGGCGTAGATGGCCAATTGGTTGGTGGCGGTAAGCTTCGAGGGATCGCGGCCGGCCTTCTCGGCCGCGTCCAGCACCTTGGCCCAGCTCTTGGTGAACCCCTCGGGGGTGTAGAAATAGGTCAGCCAACCGTCGCCCTTGCGCCCGGCGCGGCGCAGCACGCGGTCGATGTAACCGCCGATGAGAATGGGCGGATGGGGCTTCTGCACCGGTTTGGGCAGGAGCACCGCCGAGCGCAGGTTCAACTCGTCCACCTGCTCGGTGACGAAATCCTCGGTCCACAGCCGCACCAGCAGGTCGAGGTTGCGCTCGAAGATGCGCCCGCGGTCCTTGAAGGAGATGCCCACGGCATCGAATTCCCGCGCGTACCAGCCGGACGCGGCCCCCAGCAGCAGGCGCCCGTTGGAGATCTGGTCCAGGCTGCCCAGCACCTTGGCCGCCACCACCGGGTTGCGCAGCGGCAGCACCATCACGCCGGTGCCCAGGCGCACGCGCTGGGTGCGCACAGCGATGGCGGTGAGGATGGTCAGGGAATCCAGCACCGGGAAGCTCGGGTCCACGCCCAGCAGGATATGGTCCCAGGCCCAGAGGGACTCGAACCCCAGCTCCTCGGCGCGTTGCGCGTAACGGATCAACCCCTCCACGTCCGGGGTCTCGCCCGGACCGACGAAATTGCGAATGGCGACTCCAAACTGTACCGGCATGCGTTTGACTCCTGGCGCGGCCGCTGCAACCCCTTGAATCGTCATTCCCGCGAAAGCGGGAATCCAGGTGGGGTGGAGCGGGGAAACGTCACTGTAGCGCCCCGCCACCGCCCCTGGATTCCCGCTTTCGCGGGAATGACGTGTCGAGGTGGCTGGTGCATATGTAACCCGCTGAATTCAATGGGCAATGTCTTCCTTTCATACCAAAGACGGAAGGGGAAATTCTCGGCCACGTCCATGGCTTCACTACCCCAGGAAGTTCCGCTCCGGATCGATGCTGCGCAGGGTTTTCAGTTCCTCAACGCTGGGCGGCTCGGTCACCGGGACGTCCTTCGGAACGGGCAGCTCGAAGCCGGTGTTGTCCTGTACCTGCTGGACGGTGACGCCGGGATGCAGGCTCTCCAGCCCCAGGCGCCGGCACTCCGGGTCGAACGCCAGGGTGCCCAGGTGGGTGACGATGCGGCTCACCGTGCCGAAGACGAGCCCGGCCTTGCGGCGTGAGTCACCGCCCGACAGGAAACCCGGACTGGTCACGAAGTCCACCTTCGGCACGAAGCGGCGCCGCTCGTGCATGGTCACGACCATGACCCGGCGGCACAACGAGATAATGTCGTTGGCGCCGCCGCTGCCCGGCAGACGCACCTTGGGACGCTCGTAGTTGCCGATGACGCTGGAGTTGAGGTTGCCGTAAGGGTCGATCTGCGCGCCGCCCACGAAACCTACGTCGAGGAACCCCCGCTGCGCGAACAGGAACGTGTCGGTGATGCCCGGCAGCATCTGCGCCCGCGGCGCGGTGCGCATCTCGTTGGTGGAGTACGGCAACCGCCCGGGCACCATGCGCGGCCCCATGCTGCCGCCTTCCACCACGATGACGAGCTGGGGCGCACGGGTCTTCTGCGCCAGCACCGCGGACACCAGTGGCACGCCCACGCCCGCGAACACGGAAGTGACGCCGGCGAGCTGGCGCGCCGCGACCACGGCCAGAAGCTCGGTGTCCGAGTAGCTCATCGCGGCCCCAGAAGCTCCTCGGCGCAACGCCGCTGGCGTTCCAGCACCTCCTCGCCAAAGAGCGCGAGATATTCCTCATGGCTGGAGACGCCGTGGACGTAGCGCTCCACGTAGTCGTTGACGGCGCCGGTGCCGCGCGCCTTGACGGCGTCCGTATAGGCCTCGAAATGGGCAAAGTCGGCCTCGTAGAGGCCGTAGCATTCGTGCGGGAAGGAACCGTAGGGCACCTCCACCACCGCGTCCACCACGAGCCCCGGGATCACCGTGCGGTCCGGCTGCCGGCGGATCTCCTCCTCGTCGACGATCTCCTCGGCCGTGACGATGACGGCGGCGGCGGCCTTGGCGATGTCCGTGTCCATGTGCGGGTAGCCGTCGATCTGGCAGTTGCCGAAGCGGTCGGCCCGGTGTACGTGGAGCAATGCCACCTCGGGGAACAGGGCCGGCACCAAGCACAAGGTCTCCCCGGTGAAGGGACACTCCATGGTCCTGGTATCGGTCACGCCCATGAGGTCCGAGCCCAGCATGGTGAGGGTGGGCAGGAACGGCACCCCCATGGCGCCCGCCCGGTAGCGCAGCCCGAGCCCCAGGTGGCTCCACTCCTCGAAACGGATGCGCCCGCCTTCCACTTCCTCGCGCAGCTTGAGAGACAGCCCCCAGGGCAGTGCGATGTCGAACCAACTGGTCATGAGGCCGTCCACGGCCTTGGACGCCATGAACAGTTCGCCCTCGTAGCACATGAGGTTGCGCGACAGGGTGAGGCCGCGACGGCCCTGGCGCAGCACCTCCATGAGCGCCGCCAGCGGACTGCGCGAGAAGAGACAGCCGCCGATGGCGATATGGTCGCCGTCGCGGACCCTTCCGACCGCCTCCGTCAGGGTGGTGAGCTTGTCGCCCGTGGACTGGGGTTTCGCCTCGAGCCGCCTCCGGGCTTCAACGAAATCGGCCGATTTCATCGGAAGAGAGCGCCTCCTCGCGACCCACCCGTGGGGCGGCCGGGACCGCGGTTATCATGCGTTGTGCGCTCCGCCATCCTCACGGCTGCTAACACCTTACCCGGATTCAGTCAACTCCGCGGGGCCTTTACCCAGGAAGCGGGCACAAAGCTCGCCGATGGCGCCGACGGGGTCGGGATGCAGCCGATGGAAATCGGGGTCGGCGCGGAACCACGTGAGCTGGCGCTTGGCCAGGCGCCGGGTCGCCTGCCGCATGGCGGCGAGCGTGTCGTCCTCGCCGATCCGGTCCGTGAGACATTGCACCGCCTGGCGGTAGCCGACGCTCTGCATGCTGCGCAGGCCCGCGTGATAGCCCCGCTCCAGGAGCCCGCGCGTCTCGTCCAGCAGCCCGGCCGCCAGCATCTCGCCGCAGCGTTGGTCGATGCGCTCGTAGAGTTCCGCGCGCGGCCGCTCCAGCGCCACACCGAGCACGTCGAAGGGACGATCATCGAAGCCGTGCGCCCGTTGCCACTCGGTCAACGGCCGGCCCGTGCTCGCATGGACCTCCAGCGCGCGCACGATGCGCACCCGGTCGTGCCGCTCGATGCGCCGCGCCGCTTCCGGGTCCACGCGTTCGAGCCGCTCGAAGAGATGGCCGGCGCCATGTTCGGCCGCGGCCCTTTCCAGGTCTGCGCGGAGCGCCTCGTCCCGGCCCGGTCCTTCGAAGAGGCCCCGCGTCAGCGCCTTCAGGTAGAGGCCCGTACCGCCGGCCACGAGCACGTTGCGCCCGCGCGCACGGATGGCCGCGACGGCCGCCAGCGCGTGCCGCCGGAACAGCGCCGCATTGAAGTCCTCGTCGGGGTCCACCACGTCCAGCAGGTGGTGCGGCACCCGTCGCCGCTGCTCCCGCGTCGGCTTCGCCGTGCCGATGTCCATGTAGCGATACACCTGCATGGAGTCGGCGCTGACGATCTCCGCGTTCAAGCGTTCGGCGACATCCAGGGCCACGTCGGTCTTGCCGACGCCCGTGGCGCCCACGATGCATACGATCCTGGGTTTGGCGGCCGTCATGCCGGCATCGCTCGCGGGACAGATCAGGTACGAGTACCACCCTCCCGCTCTCCGGACGGTGTCAATACTCCGTTTGGTTACAAATACTCCGTTTGGATACGAATAGCGCTGACGCCCCTTGCCGTCATTCCCGCCCGCCCCTCAAATACGTCATTCCCGGCCCCTCAAAATACGTCATTCCCGGCCCCTCAAAATACGTCATTCCCGGCCCCTCAAAATACGTCATTCCCGGCCCCCCAAATACGTTATTCCC
>JAJEAI010000153.1 GCA_022824205.1 Candidatus Binatia bacterium | reverse complement strand
ACCAATCTCCCGGGGGCCCCACCCCCGATCCCGTCCGGCTACGCTCCCCCGTCCGAACATCCACCAACTTCACCCACCCCCCTCCAACAACGCCCTCAACCCATCCTCATCAAGCACCCGCACCCCCAACTCCTCCGCCTTGGCAGCCTTGGACCCCGGATCAACCCCCACCACCACATAGTCCGTCTTGCCGCTGACGCTCCCCGACACCCGCCCGCCCAGCGCAACGATGGACTTCTGCGCCTCGCTCCGCGACATGGTCGCCAAGCTCCCCGTGAGGACGAAGCTCAGCCCCGTGAGCGCTCCCTCCGCCGGAGCCTCCGCCTTCAGCCGGAACCCCGCCGCCAGCAGCTTGTCGATCACCCTCCGGTTCCCCGGCTCCGCGAAGAAGCCCGCGATGCTCTTGGCCACCTCCGGCCCCACGTCCCGCACCTCCGTCAACGCCTCCTCCTCCGCGCCCATGATCCCGTCGAGGCTGCCGAAGTGCTCCGCCAGCACCTTGGCCGTGGCCTCCCCCACGTGGCGGATCCCCAGCGCCGTGACGAAACGAGCAAGAGAGGTGTCCTTGCTGCGCCCCAGCTCCCGGATCAAATTCTGCGCCGACTTGACCCCCATGCGCTCCAGCGACGCCAGCGTCTCCTCTCCCAGGCTGTAAAGGTCGGCGCTGTCCGCCACCAGCTCCTTCTCCACCAACTGCTCGATGAGCTTCTCCCCGAGCCCCTCGATGTCCAGGGCGTTGCGCGAGCCGAAGAACTTGAGGCTCTCCTTCAGCTTGGCGGGACACGACAGCCCCACGCAGCGGTAGGCCGCCTCGCCCTCCTCGCGATAGACCTGCGAACCGCACATCGGACACAGCACGGGCATGGCGAAGGCCCGCTCGCTCCCGTCCCTTTCCTCCTCCACCACCCGGACCACGTACGGGATCACGTCGCCCGCGCGCTCGAGGACGATGGTGTCGCCGACACGGATGTCCTTGCGCTCGATCTCGTCCATGTTGTGCAGCGACGCGTTCCGCACCGTGACCCCCGCCAACTGCACCGGCTCGAGATGTGCCACGGGCGTGAGGGTGCCCGTGCGCCCCACCTGGGTCTGGATGTCGAGGATGCGCGTGGTGGACTGGCGCGGCTTGAACTTGTAGGCCATGGCCCAGCGCGGCGAGCGCGCGATCTGCCCCAGGCGCCGCTGCAATTCCAGGCTGTTGACCTTTACCACCACGCCGTCGATCTCGTAGGGCAACCCGTCGCGCCGCCCCTCCATCTCCTCCTGGTAGGCGACGATCTCGTCCACCCCGCGGCACACCCGCGTGAGCGGCACGGGCTTGAGCCCCCAGTCCCGCAGCCGCGCGTGGAAGTCCGACTGGCTGGCGAACGACGCCGGCTCCACCGCGCCCATGCCGTGGCAGAACAGGTCCAGGGGCCGGCTCGCGGTAATCTTGGAGTCGAGTTGCTTGAGGGCGCCGGCGGCGGCGTTGCGCGGATTGGCGAACACGTACTCGCCGGCCTCCTCGCGTTGGCGGTTGAGGCGACGGAATCCCTCGGTGGGGTAGAATACCTCGCCGCGCACCGCCAGGAGCCGCGGCACGGGCGCCCCGTCCCGTCTCAGCGCAAGCGCCACCGAGCGGATCGTGCGCACGTTCTGCGTGATGTCCTCGCCGTCGGTGCCGTCGCCGCGGGTGGAGCCCACCGTGAGGACGCCGTCCTCGTACACCAGCTCGACGCCCACGCCGTCGATCTTGGGCTCCACGACGTATTCCAGGGGATCGGTGCTCTTGAGGAAACGTTGAACGCGCTGCTCGAAGTCCGCCAGCTCGTCCGGGTTCGTGACGTTGTCCAGCGACAGCATGGGCAGGGTGTGCCGCACCGTGGCGAACCGTTCCACCGGCGGGCCGCCCACCTTGGCCGTGGGGGAGTTGGGCAACGCCAGCTCCGGGTGCTCCTGCTCCAGCCGGCTCAGCCGCCGGAACATTTCATCGTATTCGGAATCGGTGACGGTCGGCGCATCGAGGACGTGGTAGCGGTAGCCGTGCTCCTCCACGCGCGCGGTCAGCTCCCGGATCTCCGCCTTCAACGCCTCCGATGATTCTGCCACCTTGCAGCTCCTTCAATGCACCTCACGGACACCTGTGTTTGTATGTCAACAAGAAGCCCGAGGCGCAAGGTGCGCAGGTTTACCCTCGCCCCCGACCCGGGGGCGGGAATCCAGGGGAGGGCGGGTGCGTGTCCAGGTTCAGCCAGGGATGCATGTGGCACTCCGCGAGTTTCCGAACGGTCTCCTCCGCCGTCAGCGGTCCCTCTTCGGTGAAGATCGCGCTGACGCAGTCCAGCGGCGTGAGGTCGAAGTAGTAGTTGACCACCCGCAGGCCCTCGGGGATCTCGGCCAGGACCTCTTCGGGCGGCCGTTCCCGCGGGTGACGGTCGCGCGAAGCGGACGGAAGGAACTTCTCGCCCCCCGCGAGAACGTAGAACGGCACGCCCCAACTCCTGGCCGCCGTGGCCAACCCGAGGGTGCCGGCCTTGTTGACGACCCCGTGAGGAGTGACGGCATCCGCCCCCACCACCAGCATCGCGCGGTCGCTTCGCCGCAGCAGCGCGAACGCGAGGCTGTCGGTGGAAAGGGTCGCCATGATGCCGTGCCGGGCCAGCTCCCGGGCCAGGGCGCCACCTTCGCCCACGGGACGTGACTCGGTGCAGTGGACCGAGAAGCGGCGGCCCGCATCCCGGCAACTCAACAGGGCGGCGCGCACGGTGGAGCTCGCCGAGTGGGTGAAGATCGCGGAACCCGGATCGACGATTGCGCAGAAACGGCGCCCGATGGCCCGGTTGTGCTCATCCATGCGGTCGACGAAGGCGTCGGCGGCTTGCCGCACCCGGCCGGGGATGTCGCCGTGGCTCGACGTGCGGGCGCTCCGGGCGGGGGCGTCTTGCACGCATTCCAGCAAGGCGCTGAAGAGATTGGGCAGCGGCGCCATGGCCGGATGCGCCTCCATTAGCGCGTTCCCCAACCCGAGGAGCAGCGTCGCGACTTCGTCGCCATCGGCGGTGCCGCGGGGTGCCGCGGCGTGTGCTCCGCAGGCTTCGGCAACGCGCTCCGCCGCCAGTTCCGCCGCGTGCCGGGTGATGGTCTGGGAGCCGGACGTGTTGTCGTTACGGATGGATTCAACCGCCGCGTCATGGTTCATGGAAGTCTCCCGCCGCCGCAATGCCCACCCCGAGCGCGGGCTTGCGAGCGCCGCGCGTTGACCGGCCACGCCGGCTGTGATAGCTAGTCTAGTGCCAGACTCTCGGAGAGTACCGCCGCCGGCGCCGGGGGGCCGGCAGTAAATAACACGGTGAAACTGCTGGCGTTTTTTGCTCCGGCTCCGCTTCGTTGCGCGCCAGCCGGTGCCTCCCTTTTTCCGACAGATACCATGTGGCGCCTCTGCTGGGGAATCCTGTTCAGCCTGCTGGTCACGGCCTGTCTTCCCGTGGACGACGTGGCGCAAGGACCGGCCGGCCCCTTCGCGAACGACGTCAAGGTCACCGTGCCGCCGGAAGCGCTGGCCATGTACCGCTATATGCGTGCGCGGATGAGCGTGCTCGCCGGCGACTTCCGGGAGGCGCACGAAAATTACAAGGCGGTGGGGGAACACGACCCCGACACCGCGTACGTGCGAGCGCGCTTGGCGGAGTCGCATCTTGGCCTTGGCGAGATCGACGACGCGGTGCGCGAGGCGGAGGCCGCGGTGCGCCTGGATGATCGGGATCCGGGCAGCCGGCGGCTGTTGGCCGGGCTCTACGGCGCCACCGGGAGAGTGGACGAGTCCATCCAGGAATACCGGAAGCTGTTGGAGCTGGATCCCGAGGATTCCCGGTCGCTCCTCTATCTTGGGGCGATCCACTTGGCCGAGGGCCAGTTCGAACAGGCGCGGGAGCACCTGGAGCGTTACAGGAAACGCAATCCTTCGTCGCCGTTGGGCCCCTATTACCTCGGCCGCGTCCTGGTGCGATCCGGCGAACTGGCGCTTGCGGAGGAGAGCTATGCCGCCGCCCTCGAGCTGCACCCTTCCTCGTCCCCGGTACTGGCGGAACTGGCACTGACGCAGGAGTTCCGCGGTCGCCGTGATGAAGCCCTGAAGACCTACGAGAAGCTCCTGAACGTCGACTCGAGGAACGAGTGGGCCGGCGAACGCGTCAAGACCCTGCGCTCGGGCGACGACGCTCTCGCCGATGCCCGGTCCGAGTTCGACCGCCTCGGGGATCGGGAGGCCACTCCCGGAGCGGCCCGAATGAAGGTCGGACTCGTCTACTACGAGCTGGGCAGCCTGGAGGCCGCCGTCACGGAGTTCCGGCTCGCCTTGGCGGAACGGCCGGATGACCAACGTGTCCGGTTTTTCCTGGGCCTGACGTTCGCCCGGCTGGAAGACAAGGAAGGCGCCGCGGCGCAGTTTCAGCGCATCCCCCCGGGCAGCGAGTACTTCGTCGATGCGCGGGTTCAGCTCGCTTCGGTCTACCAGGGGCAGGAGCGGTACCCCGAGGCGGTGGCCGCCATCCGCGAGGCACTGGAGGAGGACGAGGGGCGGCGCAGGGAGCTGTTCCGTTTTCTGGCCGAGATATACCGCAATGCCGAGGACTTTCCGAAGGCCATCGAAGCCATGCACACGGTGGTGGAACTGGACCCCGAGAACGATCGCGTCTACTTCGCGTTGGGGGCGCTGTACGACGAGAGCAAGGACAAGGACAACACCATCGAATACATGCGGAAGGCCATCGAGCTCAACCCGGACAACGCGGCCGCGCTGAACTACCTGGGCTACACCTATGCGGAGTTGGGCGTGGAGCTTGACCGTGCGGAGGAGTTGATCGTCCGGGCTCTGGAAATCTCCCCTAACGACGGCTACTACATCGACAGCCTGGGGTGGGTGTATTACCAGAAAGGGGACTACGCGAGGGCCGTCGAGCAGCTCGAGAAGGCGGTGGACTTGGCGGTGGACGACCCCGTGATCATCGAGCACCTCGGTGATGCGTATCTCAAGGTCGGAGAGACCGAAAAGGCCCTGCAAAGCTACCGCGACGCGCTGAAGGCGGCCACCGAGGACGAACAGATGGAGCGGATCCGAGCGAAGATCCAGCCGCTTGAACAGGGGGTTTGACGGCCTTGACGCGACGACGAACCACCTCGATGGTGAGCGCCTTTTGTGTCGCGGCCCTGCTGGCGGGGTGCGCCAGCCGGCCGCCCGTGCCCGCGCCAACGCCGGCGCCTCCTCCGGCCGAGCAGCTTCGAGCCCTTCTCGGCCAACGCGACCGGTCGCTTCAGTCGTTGCGCGGCTTGGCCAGAATCAGCTACCGCACGCCTGCCGGGCGGGGCACGTTCAACGCGGCGGTGCTGGTGCGCCGGCCCCACCGATTGAGGCTCGAAGCGTTCTCCATCGTCGGCGCGGCGCTGATCCTCACCGTGAAGGAGGGTGCATTCACCGGCTTCCTTCCCTCCGAGGCGCGCTACTACCGGGCGCCCACGTCACGCGAAAACCTCTTCCGCGCGACTCAGATGCTCCTGGGCCTCGACGAGATGGTTGCCCTGCTGATGGGTCTGCCGCCGGTGCAGCCGACCGCGGCGTGGAGCACCGATGGCTTGGCGTTGCGGCGCACGCGTGCCGACGGCAGCACCGACGTGGTCACCTTCGACGCCCAGGTTCCGGCACCGGTACGCTGGCAGCGCCTCGGTCCGTCCGGCAAACCCTGGTACGTCGCCAACTTCGAAGATTTCGCCGACTCGTCCGCCGGCCCCTTCCCGCTGAAGATAACGCTGGAGACCCCTCCACTGAAGCGCTCATACCAGATCCGCTACGACAAACCCGAACTGAACGTCACCCTGCCCGAATCCCACTTCGTCCAGGAACTGCCCGACGGCGCCGTGAGAATTCCCCTGCCGACGCCCACCGGCTGATCATGCGGCTCGTCATCGACATGAAAATCACTCCGGCGAACGCGGAAATCCAGGAGTGAGAGGGGTCAGCCCGTTCGGTTGTCAGCGTCGACGGGCTGGACGTCGAAGGCGGCGGCCACGAGTTCCTTCGTGTAGGCATGCCGCGGCGCCTCGAAGATGGCCGTGGCCGGACCCTGCTCCACGACGACGCCCCGATGCACCACCAGGACGTGGTGGCTCATGGCCCGCACGACCTTGAGGTCGTGGCTGATGAACAGGTACGCGCAGCGGTGCTGCTCCTGGAGGCGTCGCAGCAGCGCGACGATCTGGGCCTGCACCGACACGTCCAGGGCGGACGTGGGCTCGTCCAGCACCACGAAACGCGGCTTCAGCACCATGGCCCGGGCGATGGCGATGCGCTGGCGCTGGCCACCCGAGAACTCGTGCGGATAGCGGTGGCGCGCCTCCGGTTCCAGCTCCACCTCGCGCAGGGCTTCGACGATGAGCGCGTCGCGCTCCTCGGCCGTGCGCCCGAGCCCGTGGACCACCAGGCCCTCCTCGATGATCTGCGCCACGGACAGGCGCGGGTTGAGCGAGCCGTAGGGGTCCTGGAACACCACCTGCATGTCGCGCCGCAACGGCCGCAGCGCGCGTGAGCGCAGTCCCTGGATCTGGCCGCCGTCGAAGCGTACCGAGCCGTTGCTGCCGGCGAGCCGCAACAGCGCTAGCCCCAGCGTGGTCTTGCCCGAGCCGCTCTCTCCCACCACGCCCACGGTCTGTCCCGGGTAAAGCTCCATGGAGATGCCGTCCACGGCGCGCACATGGTCCACCGTGCGCCGGAGAATCCCCGCCTTGATCGGATACCAGACCTTCAGGTCGTCACATGCCACCAACGGCGCGCCGCCGGTGTCGGGAGGAGACGGGGCGCCCTTGGGGGCCGACGCCAGCAGGTGGCGCGTATAGGGGTGTTGGGGCCGCTCCATCACGTCGGCGGTGGCGCCCGCTTCCACGATCTTGCCGCGTTGCATGATGCACAGGCGGTCGGCCAGCCGGCGCACGATGCCCATGTCGTGGGTGATGAACAGGATCGCCATGCCCAGGCGCCGCCGCAGGCTCACCAGCAGCTCCAGCAACTGCGCCTGGATGGTCACGTCCAGGGCAGTGGTGGGCTCGTCCGCGATCAGCAGGTCGGGCTCGTTGGCCAGGGCCATGGCGATCATCACCCGCTGCCGCTGTCCTCCGGACAACTCGTGAGGGTAGGCGCCCAGCCGGCGCTCGGGTTCGGCGATGCCCACGAGCCGCAGCAGCTCCAGGGTGCGCTCCGTGGCCGCGGCGCCGTCGAGTCCCTTGTGCAGCTTCAGGGTCTCGCCGATCTGCCGCGCGATGCTGTGCAGCGGGTTCAGCGAGGTCATGGGCTCCTGGAAGATCATGGCGATGCGGTCGCCGCGTATCTCCTGGAGGTCCCGGGTTGCCCCGCCGAGCAGCTCGATCCCCTGGAAGCGGATGCTGCCGCGCGGGTGGCTGGCGGCGGCGGGGTAGGGCAGGAGTTGCAGGACCGACAGCGCCGTGGCCGACTTGCCCGAGCCGCTCTCGCCCACCAGAGCGACGGTCTCGCCCTTGCGGATGGTGAGTGATACCCCGTCCACCGCTTCCACGGCGCCGGGCCCGG
This sequence comes from Candidatus Binatia bacterium, assembly GCA_022824205.1. Classification (GTDB taxonomy): domain Bacteria; phylum Desulfobacterota; class Binatia; order UBA9968; family JAJDTQ01; genus JAJDTQ01. The sequence continues at coordinate 38,271 of JAJEAI010000153.1, read as the reverse complement.
CCCCGAAGCGCACCCCCAGGTCCTCGACGGCGAGGAGCGCGGTGCCGGCCCCGGTATGGCTGCCGCGCGTGCTGCCGGCAGCACCCGACGCCCGCGCCCCGAACACCGTCTCGGCGGCACCCACGGACTCCGGGGTCGCGTTCGTGGACAAGCCAGCTACGTCGCTCGCGGATCCCGGCGCCGCGGTCCCGGATACGGCCCCGGCGCCAACCCCTGGTTCGGGCGCGAGGGTGGCGGATACGGTCTCGTCAGCGTCCGCGGACTCCGGCGCGAAGGTCTTGCGCGGGTCGAAGGCGTCGCGCACCGCCTCGCCGATGAACACCAACAGGCTCAGCATGATGGCGATGACGAAGAAGGCGGCGAAGCCGAGCCACGGCGCCTGCAGGTTGTCCTTGCCCTGCTTCAACAGCTCGCCCAGGGACGCCGAGCCCGGCGGCAGGCCGAAACCCAGGAAGTCCAGGGCCGTGAGCGTCACCACCGCGCCGCTGGTGATGAAGGGCAGGAAGGTCAGCGCCGCCACCATGGCGTTGGGCAGCACGTGGCGCGCGATGATGCGCGGGTTGCCCACGCCCAGGGCGCGGGCGGCGCGCACGTAGTCGAGGTTGCGCGCGCGCAGGAACTCCGCGCGCACCACGCCCACCAGCGCCATCCAACTGAACAGCAGCATGAAGCCCAGCAGCCACCAGAAGCTCGGGGTCACGACGCTGGCCAGGATGATGAGCAGGTAGAGGGTGGGTAGCCCGGACCACATCTCGATGAAGCGCTGGAAGAGCAGGTCGAGCCAGCCGCCGAAGTAACCCTGGACCGCGCCCGCGCCGACGCCGACGATGGAGCTCACGAGCGTCAGCACCAGGCCGAACAGCACCGAGATGCGGAAACCGTAGATGAGCCGGGCGGTGACGTCGCGCGCCTGGTCGTCGGTGCCGAGCCAGTTGCGCCGGCTCGGCGGCGAGGGCGCCGGCGTGGGCAAGCCGAATACGATGGTGTCGTAGCTGAAGGGAATCGGCGGCCAGACGATCCAGCCGCGCTCCCGGATGAGCGCCTGGACCTCGGGGTCGTTGTAGTCCGCGTCGGTCTCAAGGAAGCCGCCGAACTCCGTCTCCGGGTAGTCCGCCAGCACCGGGGTGTAGAGCTTCCCTTCGTAGCGCACCAGCAGCGGCCGGTCGTTGGCGATGAACTCCGCGAACAGGCTCATGAACAGCAGCGCGGAGAACACCACGAGCGACCAGTACCCGCGCCGGTTCGCGCGAAAGTTGCGCAGGCGTCTTCGGTTGAGCGGCGTCATGTGGCGCTAGTGTCCTGTCCGGTTGATTCGCACCATAAGATGCGCAGGATTTTTTGTCGTCGGCAAGGCGCGATGACCCGTAGGGGCGACCCGCGGTCGCCCCATCTGGCGGGCACCACGCGAGGAAGAGCAACGCAGCCGACGGCAAAAAAGACAAGCAGATTATGGTGCGAATCAACCGGACAGGACACGCTACGTCTCCCGGCTCTCGAAGTCGATGCGCGGGTCCACCACCACGTAGGTGAGGTCCTCCACCAGCTTCATCGCCAGACCCAGCAGCGTGAAGAAATAGAGCGTGCCGAACATCACCGGATAGTCGCGGTTGATGGCCGCCTCGAACCCCAGAAGCCCGACGCCGTCCAGGGAGAAGATCACCTCGGTGAGGAGGGCGCCGGTGAACAGAATGCCGACGAAAGCGCCGGGGAAACCGGCGATGACAATGAGCATGGCGTTGCGGAACACGTGCCGGTAGAGTACCCGCCGTTCGCTCAGCCCCTTGGCGCGGGCCGTCATCACGTACTGCTGGTTGATCTGGTCCAGGAAGGAGTTCTTGGTGAGCATGGTGAGGCCGGCGAACCCGCCGATGACCATGGACGCCACCGGCAGCGTGATGTGCCAGAGGTAGTCGATGATGCGTTGCCAGAAGCCCAGCTCGCTCCAGTTGTCGGACACCAGGCCGCGCAGCGGGAACCAGTCGAAGTAGCGCCCGCCGGCGAACAGCACGATGAGCAGGATGGCGAACAGGAACCCCGGCACCGCGTTGCCCACGATCACCGCTCCGGAGGTCCACACGTCGAAGCGCGTGCCGTCGCGCACGGCCTTGGCCACGCCCAGCGGGATCGAGACCAGGTACACCAGCAGCGTGGTCCAGAGGCCCAGGGAGATGGACACCGGCAGCTTGTCCACCACCAACTGCACGACCGAGCGGTCACGGAAGAAGCTGTCGCCGAAGTCGAAGCGCAGGAAGTTCCACATCATCAGGAAGAAGCGCACGTGGGCCGGCTTGTCGAAGCCGAACTGGCGCTCGATTTCCTTGATGAACTCGGGGTCGATGCCCCGGGCGCCGCGGTAGCGCCCGGCGGTGCCGCCGCCGTCGCTCCCTGGCTGGGCCGACGGTCCCACCTCCCGCTGATCGCCGCCGCCGCTGAACCGTTCGGTGGCGGACACGTCCGTCTGCTGGAGCTTCGCCAGGATCTGCTCCACCGGCCCGCCGGGCGCCGAGTGGATAATCACGAAGTTCAGCACCATGATCCCGACCAGCGTCGGGACGATCAGCAGAAGCCGGCGGATGATGTAGGCGAACATGCGTTTACTTGGCGTGGTGTCCGGTTGACTCGAACCGCAAACCGACAATTTCGGCGCATACGATCCGAGTCGTCATTCCCGGGAAGGCGGCTGTCTCGAAACTCACGAGTATACACCGCGAATCGTCATTCCCGCGAAAGCGGGAATCCAGGGGCGGTGGTGGGGCACTACGGCACCGTTTCCCCGCCGCGCCACCCCTGGATTCCCGCTTTCGCGGGAATGACGATTCGGGCGTCTGGCCCCAGTTCTTGTCCGGGCGACGTTTTGACACAGGCTGTTTCGCCGGAATCACCCATGTCGGCTTGCAGCCGAGACCACCTTGGGGTTTCGGTGCCGGCCGGCGATGGTCAGCTCCCGGAGCGCTTCGCTTCCAGTTCGGCGGCCTTGCGGGGATCGACCCACCAGGCGTCGAACTGCACGCCTTGGGTGGGAGTGACCTCGGGGCGGCCGAAGCGGTCCCAGTACACCAGGCGGTCGTAGGGGATGTGCCACTGGGGGATCACCCAGTGGCCCCACTGGAGCACGCGGTCCAGGGCGCGCACGTGCGCCACCAGGCTCTTGCGGTCGGCGGCGTTGATGACCCCCTCCACCAGCGCGTCCACCACCGGGTCCTTGATGCCGATCAGATTCCGGCTTCCGGGGCGGTCGGCGAAATCCGATCCCCAGAAGTTCCGCTGCTCGTTGCCGGGCGAAAGCGACTGCCCCCAGGTGCCGATGACCACGTCGAAGTCGAAGTCGTCGAGCCGGCGGCGATACTGCGCGCTGTCCACCGTGCGCACGGCGGCGGCGATGCCGAGCCGTTCCAGGTTTTTCGCGAAAGGCAGCACGATGCGCTCGAACAGCGGGCTCACCAGCAGGACCTCGAACTCCATGGTCCGGCCGGTGGCCTTGTGGGTGAGCTTGCGCGTGGCTTTGTCGAAGCTCCAGCCCGCCTCGCGCAAGAGCTTCGCGGCCCGGCCGAGATTGGCGCGGATGCGCCCGGAACCGTCGGTGACCGGCGGCTTGTAGGTCTGGGTGAACACCTCTTCCGGCACTTGGCCGCGGTACGGCTCGAGGACCGCCAGCTCTTCCGCACCCGGCAGCCCGGTGGCCGCCAGCTCCGAATTGTCGAAGTAGCTGCGGGAGCGCGTGTACTGCCCGTAGAAGAGGGCCTGGTTGGACCACTCGAAGTCGAAAGCGTAGGCCAGCGCCTGGCGCACCCTGCGGTCCTGGAAGAGCGGCCGGCGGGAATTGAAGACGAAGGCCTGCATCCCGGTGGAACGGTCGTGGGGGATCTCCTCCTTCTTCACCAGCCCCTGCTTCAGCGCGGGGAAGTCATACGCCGTGGCCCAGTTCTTGGAGCTGTTCTCGTTGCGGAAGTCGTACTCGCCGGCCTTGAACGCCTCCACCGATACCGTGCCGTCGCGGTAGTAGTCGTAGCGGATGCGGTCGAAGTTGTCCCGGCCGACGTTAACCGGCAGGTTCCGGCCCCAGTAGTTCTCCACCCGCTCGTACTCCACGTCCCGGCCCGGTTCGAAGGCGCCGACCTTGTAGGGGCCGCTTCCCAACGGCGGCTCCAGGCTCGTCTTGGTGAAGTCCCGCTCCGTCCAGTAGTGCTTCGGCAGCACGATCAGTTGCCCCAGGATCAGCGGCAGCTCGCGGTTGGTGCCGCTCTTGAACGTGAAACGCACGGTGCGCCCGTCGCGTTTCTCCACCCGCTTCACGTCGCCGTAGTAGCCGCGGAAGAAGGGCACCGCCTTGGTGATCAGGGTCTCGAAGGTCCAGACGACGTCGTCCGCGGTCACCGGCTTGCCGTCATGCCAGCGCGCCTCCGGCCGCAGCCGGAACTCCACCCAGGAGCGGTCCCTGGGCACCGTGATGCTCTCCGCCAGGAGGCCGTATTCGCTGAAGGGCTCGTCCGCGGAGCCGGTCATCAGGGTTTCGTAGATGCGCCCGATGCCCGCCGCCGGGCTGCCCTTGACGATGAAGGGATTGAAGCTGTCGTAGGTGCCGAGGGCCTGGAGCCGGATGGCGCCGCCCTTGGGCGCGCCGGGATTCACGTAGTCGAAGTGCTTGAAGTCCGGCGGGTACTTCAGGTCGCCGTGCATGGCGATGCCGTGGCTCGGACGCGCCTCCTCCACGGCCCCCGCGACACCCGGCGCGGCGGCCAGCACAAGCGCCCACAAAACCGCCCCCAGCAGCCGACTCGATCGCATGGAACCTCCTTGATTCGGGAAACCCTGATCAACAGCAGTGGCTATGAATGAAAGTATGATGGGCGCAAGAACCCTTTTCAAGAACCTGGCGCCGTGTCTCCGGAGGGCTTCCAGTCTCGCGACCGAGGCCGCGCCGCTTGGTTCCCGCGTGGCGGCCGGGGGCGCGCCGTCACAGCAGCTCGACGTTGGCCCGGGGCACGGTGACGAGGGTGCCGTCCGGGAGCCGGGCGCCCAGCACCCGGGTGCGGGTGCCGGTCTCGATGGGTTGCGGTTCGGTGGGCAGGGCGATGACCTCCGCGGCGACACCGAAGTGGGGCTCCCGGATGATGCGGACGAAGGCGCCGAGGCGCAGCCCGGCCGCGGGGTCCCGCGGCGTGGCCGTGGAGAGGGCGCCGCGGGAGGCGGCCGGTTCCCCGGCCCGGGCCACGATGATCTCCGGGCGCACCGCGCCGGCGCGCACCTGGGTGGCGCCGTTGATGGAGGCGGCGCGGCCGTCGAGGCTCTGCAGCAGGGTGTGGGTGCGTTCTGCCACCGGCAGCCAGCCGAAACCCTCGGTGACGATGACGGTCATGGAGACGTCCTCGTGTCCGGTGACCGCCATGCCCAGGTCGTAGCCGAGGTAGCCGGTGAGCGCGTAGTCGTCGATGGAGCCCACCACCAGGCCGGCGGCGCCGTTGCCGGCGGCGCGCTCCAGGGCTTCGAGAGTCGGTCGCGTGCCTCCGACCAACACTTGCCCGGACACGTCGTCGGGTATCCTGGCGGGACCGAGGATGGTCCTGGGTCCGCCGTCGAGCATGCGGATGGGGCCGAAGCGCTCGCCGCCGACCCCGAAGATCCCCTGGATGAACGCGCCGCGGCTTTCGATGGTGACGGACTTGCCCGGTTCCACGCCGGTCACCGTGCCGGGCACGTAGGCGCCGAGCTCGATAGCGTGAGGCGCGAGCCGCACCCCGACGTGCCCGGTGCGCGGCGCGATGAACTCGACGGTGCCGCTCACGGGCGCGTGGAAGCGCGACCGGAACAGCCTGAACAGGCCCATGTGCTCGCACAGGAGGTCGCCCGCGGCGACGGCGTCACCCTCGCTGACCGTGAGTCCCTTGAGGGCCTCGACCGGTTCGATGCCGAGGGCCTCCGGTATCCGCAGGATGGACAGGTCGCCGGGCAGTTCGGCGTGCGCCACGACCGTGTCCGCGGCCACGGCGTCGCCGGGGGCGCACAGGACGCGGCCCGGCACCGGAAGCTCCCGGGTCTTCCGCACCACGGTTTCGGCCGCTACCCGCAGCGTGGGCGTCAGCGCCTGGCTCATGATTCGACGAGCCCCAACTCGGCCATGACGGTCCGGCGCTCGGCCGCCTGCTCTTCAACGGACGGAGCGGTCTGAAGAGGGCGGTTGCGGCCGTCGAGGATGACGCCGGAGAGGCCCGCGGTGAACTCCCGTTCCAGGGCCACGCCCGCGCCGGCGCCGACGTCGACGTTCCCTGCCGCGGGCCGGACGGTGATGTGCGCGGCGGCGCCGGGTTTCAGGTCGATGCGGTCCAGGGCGCCGGCCTCGAGGAGCCGGGCCGGGCCGCCGTCGATGGACACTTCGGCCAGAACCGAGCCCGCCGGCCGCTTGCGCGGGACCACCGGCACCACCGCATGGGCCACGTTCACGAGGCAGTCGTGCAGGAAGATCTCGCGCGCGGCTTCGGGATGGATCGACGCGAGCACGCCCAGGTGAGGCATCATGAAGATGGAGTCCACCGCGATCTGCGTGAAGCCCTGCAGCTCGAACCCCTCCAGGATCATCAGCGCGGCGCTCACGCGGTCCGGGGCGTGGCTCAGGACGCCGCCGGAGCCGATTACCAGGTCCAGGCGCATCATGTCCACCAGGTCCGTGCGGCTCGCCGTCTGCGAGAAGATGTCGGCGATGCCGCGCTGCTGCTGCACGCCGCTGAGCCCCACCGCGAGGGACCGGTGGTGCAACAGCGCCAGGCGCAGGGCCTCGCGGCACACCGCCTGCTCCAGCCACAGATCCTCGACGGTCTGAGGAATCGATGTGGGCCGGATCATCTTGTTGCGCAAGCGGTCGCGGATCTCGGAGGGCTGGATCTCGTAGGGGAGCCAACGGTGGATGCCTTCGACGCCGGCCTCGATGAGCACGTTGGCCACGGAATAGCTCATGCCCAGGTTGGCGCTTACCGTGCGGTTGAACACCGGCTCGCCGTCGCGGTTCTCGAAGACGCTGAACACGTCGGTGGTGGCGCCGCCGATGTCCGCGCACAGCACCGCCTGACCGGTGCTGCGGGCGTGCTCCCGCACCATGTCGCCCACGGCCGCGGGCGTGGGCATCACCGGCACCGGCGTCCAGCGCAGCAGCTTGTCGTAGCCCGGCGAGTGGCTCATGACGTGGGTGAGGAAGAACTCGTGGATGGCTTCCCGCGCGGGACCGAGGTTCTCGGCGTCAAGGGCGGGGCGCACGTTGTCCACCACCGCCACCTGAGCGGCCTTCTCCAGGATGCGCCGGACGTCGTCCACGACTTCGTTGTTGCCCGCGTAGATCACCGGCAGCCGCAGCGTGTCGCCGAAGCGCGGCCGCGGCGACGCCGCCACCAGGGTCTCCGCCATCTCCACCACGTGCTCCTGGGAGCCCCCGTCCACGCCGCCGGTGAGCAGCACGATGTCGGGGCGCAGTTGCCGCAGCCGCTGGATGCGCTCGTGGTCCTCGCGCCCGTCGTCCGCGGAGATGGCGTCCATGACGATGGCGCCCGCGCTCAAGGCCGCCCGTTCCGCGGACTCCGCGCTCATCTGGCGCACCACCCCGGCCACGGTCATCTGCAACCCGCCGCCGGCGGAGCTGGTGGAGAGGTAGAGGTCGATCCCGTGGGCGTCGTCCGTGCCGGATTCGATGAATGGTGCCTCACCGTCTTGCCCGGCGTCGGGCTTCAGGATCTTCCGCCGGCTGATCTCCTCCACCTCGGCGAAGGCGTTGAGCGCGCCGGCGGTCACGTCCGCCACCGGCTGCTCCACGGTGGTGGGCGCCTCGCCGCGGTGCGTCTGGCGCCAGCCGTCCGCGGTCTTCTCGAACAGCAGCGCCTTGGTGGTGGTGGAGCCGCAGTCCGTGACCAGCACGGTGCGCAGGGCGGCGGGATCGGTCTTCATCACGGTGATCTGTTGTTACCTACCGAATTTTGCGGGAGAAAGGCGGATGTCAGAACCGCTAGGACCGGTGGCGGTCACTTGCGCTTGACACAAGGGTAACAGGGTGGCAGCCTGGAAACAGGTCGGGCCACGTTGTCTCCACGTTATCTGTATGTGGAGTATCAAAGGTACTCTATGAGGGGAAACTCTGATGACCTACGGTCCAGGCACCTCCATCCCATTGGCGGCTTGAATCAGCGGTGCTTCGCCAATATCTCCTTAGTCTTTTGGGCGAGATCATGAGTCACCGCCTGAGACTCTTCATATCTCTTCCACGCGCGTAGTTTTCTTTCCGGGCGCCAGGGTCCAATAACCTCGGAGTCGAAACTCGCTGCAATGGCGTGGAGTTTCATCTCCGCGTGGAAGTATTCCAAGATTGCGTCGCCCTCGGTTTGATTCAACAGTTCCATCACCTCAATTATCTGATCATAGGCCAAGTCGTCCGCATTTGAACGCGGAATGTAAGGCAGGTAAGATTTCTGCAGACGAATCGCGTTTCTGACTGATTCGTTGTATTCTTGCGCTTCGCGGATCGCGTCGGTCGCCTTGTTTGCATGGTGATAAATCGCATGGACAAGCCTTCGACGTCGCTTGCGCCGCGGTTCAAAGAAATTGACGAAACTCAATACCAAAGCCAAGATGGCAACAATCGCGGTGACCGCGATCCAAATTGGTTCATTCAAGAACATCTGAGAACCGTTCTTCACTTGGTGTCCTTTCGAAGCACTCTGGCGCGTCGGTTCTGTCTCCGCTAAACGATCAGCCCCGCCAGCGCGCCGTACCAGTCGATGAGCAGGAACTGCACCCGCTCCACCAGCAGCGCGGTGCGCGCCATGACCGTGGAACCGAAGAAGGCGCCGAAGCACACCATGAGGAGCCAGCGGCCCGAGAGGGCGACGCCGTCGGCGGCGCGGTTCTCGTGCCGGAACGAGAAGAAGAAGTAGTACATGACCGCCAGCAGCGTGAAGACGAAGAGCGCGTTCTCCAGGCTGGCGCCCACGGCCAGGACGCCGTCCTCGAACACCGCCAGGGGGCGGAAGCTGCTCACCACCTGGGGCATGATCTGGTTGAAGAAGCCCTTGAAGGCCAGCCCGCCGCTCATTCCCAGGGAGAAGCCGATGACCAGCTTGGCGAGCCACGCGTACCGCCGCGAGTACAGGAAGTAGTAGAACAGTCCGAATACCAAGGGCAGGAGGTAGAGCAGGAGACGCGGGTCGTACTCGTGGGACAGACTGCCGTCCGGGTAGGTGACGATGTCCAGGCCCAGCATCGGCACCAGCACCTTCGGCCAGAGGAAGTTCTTGACGCCCAGCACCAGGCCGAAACCCGCGGCGATACCGATGAACAGGTGCTCGAAGACCCGGAAGAAGGGGTTCTCCTTGATCAGGAAGCTGAAGATCGCGAGCGTGGCGATGCCTCCCACGAGCACCGTGGCCACGTGCCAGGTGTCCAGGCTCGTCATGGGTCAGGACCCTTCCCTTCGGCGCCCCAGCAGTCCCGCCAGGTTCCCCAGCACGATGAAGGCGAGGACCACGAGCTGGGCCACCCCCAGCCCCGTGTTGAGCATCAGCGACTCGTCCACCGGGCGCTCGGGGTAGCGCCGGCGCAGCAGCTCGGAGTACCAGGCCGCCCCCGCCAGCCCGCCCAGCAGGCCCTGGATCTGCCCCGAGTCCAGGTAGATGAACGCCTCCGGGATGGTGATGGAGGTGCAGCCGTGGCCGAAAGCGGGCGTGTAGTCCTGGCTGGTGAAGTACTGCACGTAGTTGTCGAAGACACCGACCAGGCCGGTGAACTCGGCGAGAAAGGCGATCTGGTGCAACGTGCGCAATTCGCTGAACGCGGGCAGTTCGGAGATGCGGTTGCCGCGGGCGTCCTTCTCGAACAGCTCCGCCAGGTTTTCCGACTTGGGGATGGCCTGGATCAGGACTCCGGCTCCGGGACGGTAGCCCAGGTTGATCCAGTCGCGGCCGTATTCCCAGGTCTCGCCGGGGTGTTCGCGTTCGAGTTGACGTGCCACGGCCTCGGGGATGGACTTGAGGAACGGCTCGGCGAGGTAGTAGAGCGAGAACAGGATCACCGGGATGCGCCGGCGCATCAGGTGTTCCACCACCGCGCGCGCCTGCGGCTGGTTCTCGCCCTTGGTACTGGGTCCGAAGTCCATGGCCACGAAGGCGTAGCGGCCAGGGGCCGCCTCGATGCCGTCCACCAGGTCGAAGAACCGCTCCGCGTCGCTCATGCGCGCCGGCTGCACCGTGTACTGCGTGACGATGGGCGCGCTCAGGGCCAGGAACACCAACAGGTAGATCCAGCGGCGATCGAGCCGGGCGAGGTCCACGTCAGCGTTCCTCCCGGTCGAAGGACTCCGATTCGATGGAGAACCACATGCGGAACGCCATCACCAGTCCCGCCACCCCGGCGCCGAAGGTGATGGCGCGGAAGGCGGCGGAGTTGGGAATCTCCAGGAGCCACAGCCGGAGGTCCGGCAGGCCGGACCAGATCCACACGCCGAAGGGGATCTGTCCGAGCATCACCAGCACCGCGGCGATCATCATGAGCGACGACTCGGCCGAGCGCACCCGGAAGGCGCGGTAGGCCGCGGCCGCGATGTAGAAGCCCAGGAGCGAGAACATGGCCGAGCCCAGGGCCACGAACAGCCCTTCGAAGAGCAGCCGGTAGATGTGCTTGGGCGTGGAGTACTCGTACTCGAGGTTGCGCAGGTTGCGCCAGTTCTCGGCGAGGCCGCGCAGGGCGCGCACCACCGCCGCGTTGGCGGCAAGGTCCGGTGCCGCGCCGACCGCCACCGTGAGCCCTTCGGCCGCGGCGCGCGCCGCGGCGGCGCGGTTTCCCGCCTCCGCCAGGTAGCCCCGCGCGAGCCCGTGGTCGATGGTTCCTGGAGCGAAACGGTCGAGGTCGAAGGCGCCGGCCTCGTCTTCGATGCGCGCCAGCAGCCGGTCCACCGCTTCCCGCAGGCTGCGGTTGCGCGCGGCCGCGGCCAGCACGCCCTCCGCCGCTGCTTCGTGGTCCGACCGGATGCGCCCCGCGAAGTCGGCCAGCCGGGAGATGCCCGCCACCTCCTCCGCCACCCGGCTGGTGCCGCGCCAGTCCTGGACCGTCACGGCGATCATGACGGCTAGGCCGGAGAGCAGCGCCAGGCTGTAGGGCCACTCCCGGCGCCGGAAGACGATGCGCGAGCCGTGCTGCATGAGGAGGTTGATGAGCCCCAGCCCCGCGGCCATGGCCCCCACGGTGATGAATCCGTTGGAGATCTGGTCGTGGTAGGTGTCGATCTTGACCCCGAACACGGTGCCCGGGAGCACGAACTCCAGGAAGAAATAGATGCCGCCCAGGAACGTGACGAGCTTGATCAGGCGCGCCCGCAGGTTCACGACCCGAACCCCCAGCCGAGGTGCATGAGCGTGCCCAGGTTGGTGAGCCCCAGCTCGGGCCACAGGGAGTTGACAGTGGCGATGCCCACCCCGACCAGGATCATCAGGAACAGGAAGAGCTTGGCGCGGTCCTGCCCGTAGAGGCTGCCGAGCTGGACCGGCTCACGGGTAAGATAGGCCGAGGCGGCGAACAGCTCCTCGCCGATGAGGGTGTAGTCGCACGCGGCGATGAAGAACGCCACCTGCTCGGGGCTCACCGAGGCGCCCACCTGCATGGCGCCTGCCTGCTGCCCCGCCTCCGCCAGGATCAGCGATTCCGCCGCGAAGTGGCCGAAGAGAAAGGCGCCCGCCACGCGCTCCCGCTGCACCATCCCGATGTAGCCCGCGGCGAAGGCGAACTGTTCCTCGGAGAGAAAGCGGATGTTGCGCGGGTCGAACTGGTCCGAGCGGCCCTCGGCGCGGTAGGCTTCCCGCAGCACGTCCTCGGCGATGGCCATGACCTCTGGGGTGTTTTGCGGCACCAGCAGGCGCGACCGGTACTGCGCCGCCTTGCGCGCCACGTAATAGAGCACTCCGAGACAGGCGTACAGGACCGGGCTGACGTTGGTGAGGCCGGTGGAGAAGGACAGCGGGCGTCCCAGCTCCGCCGCCCGGCCGGCGGCCTCGTCGATGGCGTCCACCCCGGCAAGCCGGCGCACGTAGAGGTCCTTCCGGCGCCGCGCCACGCGGATGTAGTAGAGCACCGGCCCGATCATCAGGGCCATCACCACCAGCACCCCCGGAGTGGCGTTCTCGAACCCGCCCATCAGCCGCTCTCCGTTTCCCCGGCGAGTTCCTCGATGCGCCGGATGAGCCGCTCCACGTTCTCGCGCGACTGGAGAAACGCCGGCAGCTCCCGCGCCTTCGCGCCGAACAGCGGCAGCATCATCGGCAGGCTCATCACCGCCGCCGTGTGGAACAGCGACGTCAGCGGCTTGTGGGCTTCGAGAAACAGGATCGCCGGCACCGTCATGCGCCGGGCATGAACCGCCTGGGCGAGGCGCTCGATGAGCGCGTCGGTGGTCGTGGATTGGCTGTCGTGAGGCGCTTCCATGGCTCGAAAGAGCGTCAGGCCCAATGTCGCGTCTAACAGGATTCCCGGGGGCGATCAAGGAAACGGGGCACGGACCACGGGAGTCGGTTCGTGCGGCAAGTGCCGGCGACGAGTCGTCTCGCGAGGTCGACGGGGTGGACGGCGTTTCAGCCGATGAATGGATATCATTCATGGCGTGAATGATTTTCTTCCACCTCACATCGGGCTACTCTCGTCTCCCGCGGGCCGAGCTTCTCCACTAGCGCAGGGCGGCATAGCGTAGCTTGACACTGTACGCCCGCCAAGGATAGCTTCAGGAATGAAGATCAGGAACGTGGTTCACCGAGGGTTGCGCCGACTCATCCAGGCAGATGATGCTGCCGGCGTGCAGCCTGCGGTTGTGCCCAAGCTCCGGCGCATCGTTTCTTTCCTCCAGGACATGGAACGGGAGGAAGAGTTGCGGACGGTTCCGGGTTGGCGGGCGCATCGATTGACCGGGGACCGCAGGGGTAGTTGGAGTCTGACTGTCACCGCGAACTGGCGGCTCACCTTTCGGATCGACCGCGATGAGATGGAGATCGTCGATCTCGATTATGAAGATTACCACTGAGAGGCAGACATGAGAACTGCTCAAGGCATCCGGATGAAGAACCCTCCGCATCCCGGCGGGTTCGTCAGGCACGAGATCATCGAAGCTCTTGATCTCTCGGTGACGGCGGCGGCCAAGGCGCTTGGCGTCACGCGGGCGGCACTGTCGGCCGTTCTGAACGAGCGAGCGCGCCTGTCGCCGGAGATGGCCTTGCGGATCGAGAAGGCGTTCGGCGTGTCGATGGACACCCTCATGCGGATGCAGAACAGTTACGACATCGCCAAGGCCCGAGGGCGCGCGGGCGAGGTCCAGGTTGCATCGTTTGGGTCGGCGTCACGATTTTCTGGAAGATGAGCATGGTCCCTGCTCAAGCGCCTTGTTCAGCCAGCAACACCGCCAGCCAATCCGTCACACCGGGATACCGAGCGGTGTCCAGGACAAATTCCTGCCCTCTTGAGGCGCTTTGCACGGTGCAGTAGCCATCACCGCGCCGCCAGCGTTCCGCTGTGTGGTGATAGCTGAGCGGTGGCCTCCCGGTATCGGGATAGAAGGCGGGAGGGAGCCGCCATCGGGTCAATGATCCCGCATCCGGATCGGTCAGGATCAGCCGATCCTCGATCTGTCGAAAGAAGCCGGCCCCGGGTGCATCGACGTCCCTTCCGTTGAGGCGTAGCCCATCGGCAGCGATGTAGAGCGTATTGTTCACGTCACGCTTGCGTTGGAAGTGGGGGTGATAGCGAGCCCAAGGCAGTGCTTCGGACGTCATCTCGTCAACTTTGTAGATTTGGCCAATTTGTAGCCACCCCCAAAGAATATGCTTGGCGACGGCCCGCCTGACGAAACGCCAGCCGCTCCGAGCGCGTTCCACCGGCCGAAACAGACCGAAGAACAGGAAGAGATCGCCCGCCTGTACGCTCTGCTTCCGTAGATGACCTTGAGCGATACCGGTCTGTCCAAGTAACGGTCGCCATCCATCGGCACGAGGCAGCGCGTCCCCGTCGAGGTCCGGGTCCAGATGGGCGTAGTGTCGGAGCCGCCGGGTGTCGCCGGTGAGATCGACAACGAGTTGCCCGATGTTGACGCCCTGTTGCTCGATTTCCCGATAGGCGATGCGGGAATTCCTGTCCGGGATCGGCAGGGAAAGCATCGTGCCGTCGGCAAGAATCGGACTGGGACAGCCTCCGCTGCCGGAGTCGAATCCCTTGCGGCTCAGGATCAACCGCATCGTCCGCCCTTATCGTCGGACACCTTCGGCCACCGGTGCGGATCGCCGTGACGACCGGGCTGAAATCTGCTGCGAATGTAGTCGACGAAACGCCGAGCCTGCTTCGACGGAGTATTCTTTCCGTGGCCGGACTGCCCACGCGGTATTTCCGGCCGACACTCGGGCGGCAGGTCCAGGGCGCTGCCGCCGAAATAGTAGAACTCATCCGCTATCAGTACGTATTGACCAGAGACATCCTGCCGATGATGAAATTCGTTCGGCCTGTCACGACTCCAGTGATTGAGGTTCGGCAACTGCTCGAATTCGGCCCAGGAGGACGCGTCTGGTCGCTGGGGGCGATAGATGTTGTCACCGGCCTTGGCCGTCGGGCCTCTGGCGGAAATGTCGGGGACCTTGTCCTGAAAACGCGAGTCGGAAAAATAGTCTCGCATGTGCGGCTTCTCGGCCACGTGCATGAGATAGATCAAGCGCTCCGAGCCCACATCGTGGCCGGCGAGCGTCCGCGAAGAAAAACCGGCAATCCAGTCATCCACCGACTTGCGCAGGCGAATCTGCGGCTTGCAGGTGGCGAGGGTCAAGGTCTGACCAAACGGATTCGGCGCAAAGCCGGAGTCACTGGTCATCTTGTAGCTGAACAAACGCATGTCACGAATGTGCCACGAACCACGTGGGTAGCGCTAACCGCAGTGATCACCGTTGCCTTTAAGTAGTTTCAGGTGATTCGGACCCGACAGGGCCGTTATCCGTCTCTATAGTCGGGCTCCGTGGCCGGTCTGCCGACGCGTCCAGTCTGCCCTGCGCAGGACGGCCTCATCGCCCTGTCACCACGTGACCACGATTGTCTCGGTTGTGCCCCTGCAACCGGACGCGCCCTGCTGGTCGGCAGGTTTGACCAGAGTAGGCCATTGGCCTATGGTATCGGTGTGGAGTTGGAATAGGACGGGGGCAAGAACAGTGCCTGCTTCGAGCGTCGCGGCTTCGACTTCGCCTACGCCGTCCGCGCCTTCCTCGATCCGCACCGGATCGTCGCGCAGGATCGCCGGCGGGACTATGGCGAGGACCGCTACCGACTGCTCGGCACGGTCGACCGGCGCGTGTATGTTGTCGTCTACACGGTGCGGGGTTCGGTCGTTCGCATCATTTCGGCCCGCAAGGCCAACCGGAAGGAGGTCGCGGACTATGAGCACAACGCGCGTCAGGATTGATCCCGACGATCCGTCCACGCTGCCGGAGGGGAAGATCGACCCCGCCAGGGTAGACGCCACCACCGAGGCGGAGATCGCCTTGCAGGAGCGGGAGGACGAGGAAGAGGCCATGCAGGACATGGCTCGATACGCGCGCCGGGTTCGCCGGCGACTTGGTCTCTCTCAGACCGAGCTGGCGCGGCGCATCGACGTCCCGCACGAGACGATCCGCAACTGGGAGCAGGGGAAGCGCTGCCCGACCGGCGCGGCGCGCGCCCTGCTGCGGGTGCTCGACAAGGCGCCGGAGACCGCGCTCCGCGTGCTCACCTGAAAGGCGGCCAGGCAATGCTGTCCGCCGTCGCACGCGATGGCGGGCACCGACCGGAAGTGCCTCAGCGCTGCGTGGGGTGTGAGAATCAACCGCGGCTCAGCGTTCATGACGGCACGGCTGACGCTTGCAGCGTGTAGCGCGGCGCGCTACAGTGAATCATGAGGATCAGGCACAAGGGACTGCGGGCGCTGCACGAGCACGACGATGCCACGCGGCTGCCTGCCGGTCTCGTGCCACGGCTCCGGCGCATCCTGTTCCGGCTGCAAGAGTCAACGCATCCGGGCAGCGCAGACGCGCCGGGCTTCCGGCTGCATCCCCGGAAGGGCGACCGTGCGGGCCAGTGGAGCGTTCGCCTCTCCGGCAACTGGCGCGTGGTGTTCCGTTTCGAGGACGGCGAGGCGGTGGACGTGGACCTGATCGACTATCACTGACCTGAAGGAGCGCTGACCATGAACGACATAGCAAACGATCGCGTCGGCCCGATGCAGAACCCACCACACCTGGGCGAGCTTGTTCGCGAGAGCATGGACGAGGCGGGCTGGAACGTAACCGAGACGGCAGTGCACCTGGGTTGTGAACGCGGAACCCTGTCCCGCCTGTTGAACGGCAAGGCAGGGGTGTCCGCGAACATGGCGCTGGCGCTGGAGGACATCGGCTGGGGCACCGCCGAGCATTGGATGCGGATGCAGGCGAGCTACGAACTTGCTCGGGCGCGCCGGGACCGGGCCGCCGCCGAACGCCGCGCGAACGCATAGCGCGTATGATCCGGGATCGCGGAACGCCGCAAAGTCGTTTGCACCCCCACCGTTTTTTGGTACAGTGCGCGCTTACGGTTCGGGTTGGGCCGGTGGGGGAGGGCGGCGGCTGCGCGATATGGCGACACTGCTCGAAATCAAGAATCTCCACACTTCCTTCGTCACCGCGGACGGTGAGTTCCCGGCGGTGGACGGGTTGAATCTCACCATCGAGGCGGGCAAGACGCTGGGGCTCGTGGGCGAGTCGGGTTGCGGCAAGAGCGTCACGGCGCTCTCCATCATGCGATTGATCCCGTCGCCGCCGGGCAGGGTGGCGGAGGGCGAGGTGCTCTACCGTGGCAAGGACCTCCTCAAGCTGTCGGACGAGGAGATGCGGCAGATCCGCGGCAACGAGATCTCCATGGTGTTCCAGGAGCCCATGACCTCGCTCAACCCGGTGTTCACCGTCGGCGACCAGATCATGGAGGCCATCCGCCTGCACCAGAAGGTGAGCAAGCGGGAGGCGCGCGAGAAGGCCGTGGAGATGCTCCGGCTGGTGAAGATCGCCGACCCCGCCTCGCGCGTCAACGACTACCCGCACCAGATGAGCGGCGGCATGCGCCAGCGCGTGATGATCGCCATGGCGCTGTCGTGCAACCCCAGCCTGCTCATCGCCGACGAGCCCACCACCGCCCTGGACGTCACCATTCAGGCGCAGATTCTGGACTTGATGGGCGAGTTGCAGGACGAACTCGGCATGGCGTTGTTGCTGATCACCCACGACCTCGGCGTGGTGGCGGAGCAGGCCGACGACGTGGCCATCATGTACGCCGGCCGCATGGTCGAGCGCTCCAAGCCCGAAGTGATCTTCGGCAAGCCGCTGCATCCGTACACCATCGGGTTGCTGAACTCTTTGCCGAGCAGCGCCAGCAAGCGCCGCCTCGACGCGATTCCCGGGGTCGTGCCGAGCCCGCTGGACCTCCCCAGCGGCTGCCGCTTCCGGGACCGCTGCTTCAAGGCGTCGGGGATCTGCGCCGAGCACGAGCCCGTGCTCGAGGAAAAGGGGCGCAACCAGTGGGTGGCCTGCTACCGGACCAACTGATTCCGGGGAACGGTGCGTTGCCCGCGACAGGACGTGGAATCCCATGAGCTTGCTGGAAGTCAGGAACCTCAAGAAGTATTTCCCGGTGGCGGAGGGCCTGCTCTCCCGGCGCAAGGGCGACGTCAAGGCCGTGGACGGGGTCAGCCTCACGGTGGAGGAGGGAGAGACTCTCGGCGTGGTGGGAGAGTCCGGCTGCGGCAAGTCGACGCTGGGGCGCACGATCCTGCGCCTGATCGAGCCCACCGACGGCGAGATCCTGTTCGAGAACAAGGACATCATGCGGGTCTCGAGCGCAGAGATGCGCGAGTTGCGCCGGCGCATGCAGATCATCTTCCAGGACCCCTACGCCTCCCTGAACCCGCGCATGCGCGTGGGCGAGATCATCGGCGAGGGGCTCAAGATCCACAAGATGGCTTCCGGCAGCGGGCGCCGGGAACAGGTGATGGCGCTGCTCGACAAGGTGGGGCTCCGGGAGGACCACTACGACCGCTATCCGCACGAGTTCAGCGGCGGCCAGCGGCAGCGCATCGGCATCGCCCGGGCCCTGGCGGTGTCGCCCAAGTTCATCGTCGCCGATGAGCCGGTGTCGTCGCTGGACGTGTCCATCCAGGCCCAGATCATCAACCTCCTGCAGGAGTTGCAGGAGAGCATGAGCCTCACCTTCTTCTTCATCTCCCACGACCTCCGGGTGGTGGAGCACGTGAGCCACCGGGTGGCGATCATGTACCTGGGCAAGGTGGTGGAGATCGCTCCCAGCGACGCCATCTACAAGGACGCGCGCCATCCCTACACGCGTGCACTGCTGTCCGCGGTGCCCATGCCGGATCCCAACCCCAAGAAGGACCGCATGGTGCTGGAGGGCGACGTGCCCAGCCCGGTCAACCCGCCCTCGGGTTGCAACTTTCACCCGCGCTGCCCGTACCGGGAGCAGATCTGCACCGAGGTGGAACCGGAGCTGGACTTCGCCCACGGCGGCCACGGCACCGCCTGTCACGTCTTCGGACCGGGCAAGCGCTCCTGGCCGAACCCGCCGCGCCTTTCCTGAGGTTGGGACGGTTCCAGCCGCGCATGGCCTCCGCGCTTCACGCGGAACCCATTCCTTGTATTCTCGTCGGCGGATGTTAAAATCCTCAACTGGCTGATATCCACGGGCGGGCGGAGGTTCCTCGGCTCGCCCGGAGCCTTTTTGGAGAGAGATTTTCTCAGAGGAACATTCTTCAGAGGTGCAGTCAGATGGCAGACGACCACGGCTCCGTGCCCATGACGGCGCGTGGGCATCAACAATTGCTGGAGGACCTCCAGCGCCTCAAGTCCGTTGAACGCCCCAAGAACGTCCGCGACATCGAGGAGGCCCGCGCCCACGGCGACCTGTCGGAGAACGCCGAGTATCACGCCGCCAAGGACCGCCAGTCCCTGCTCGACGTCCAGATTCGCGAGCTCGAGGACAGGATCGCGCGCGCGCAGGTGATCGACATTTCCAAGCTTTCCGGCGACAAGATCGTGTTCGGCGCCACCGTCAAGCTGGTGGACGACGACACCGACGAGGACGTCGTCTACCAGATCGTGGGCGAGCACGAGTCCGAGCCCAAGGAGGGAAGGATCTCCCTGGGGTCTCCGGTGGCGCGGTCGCTGATCGGACGGCGCGTGGGCGACCTGGTGGAAGTCCGTACGCCCGCGGGCGTACGGAACTTCGAGGTCCTGGACGTCTCCTTCATCGGATAGGATCGCG
Source organism: Candidatus Binatia bacterium (assembly GCA_022824205.1). GTDB lineage: Bacteria > Desulfobacterota > Binatia > UBA9968 > JAJDTQ01 > JAJDTQ01. The sequence goes on along the minus strand of JAJEAI010000153.1, from coordinate 18,954 downwards.
TCTGTCGCAACCTTCGGCGCCGGCATCGCGGCCCTTGTGCTGCTCCTCGCCGTCCCCGCGCCGGCGCAGGTTTCGATCCATGCCGAGCCGGGCTTCGGCGGCATCTTCCGCTTGGGCCAACCCTTGCCGGTGCGCATCGAGCTGGTGAACTCCGGCGCGGCCGTGCGTGGCGTGCTGGAGGTGGCGGAGGCTCGCGGCGGTCCCACCCGCGGGATGGAACCCTACTCCTTCATCCAGCAGCGCGACCTCTTTCTCTCCGCCCACGCCCGCAAGGTCCTGTTCATCACCGTCGACCCGGATACGGTGGCGCAGCCGCTGGTGCTGCGCTTCACGGGCGGCGGACAGAGTCATGAGACCGCCGTCACGCTCCGGGGGCGCTTCACCGGCCAGCCGCTGGTGTTGCTGCTCACCCGGAGCAACGTCGCCCCGGCCATTCCCCTTCCCTACGAGACTCCCGTGCCCGTCGTGTCCCTTCCCTTGCGCGATCTGCCCGAGGACGCCCGCGCCTACGGCGGGGTCTGGAGCATCATGCTCTACGAGCAGTCCCTGCGCGGCATGTCCCGGCGCCAGCGCGCCGCGCTGGAACGCTGGCTCACGTCGGGCGGAACCCTCGCCGTGCTGGGCGGGGCGCACTTCGCCTTGTACCGCGACCGCGCCACCGCGCCGCTGCTCCCGGTGACGGTGCGCGGGGTGAAGCGCGTGGACGCGTTGCCCGAGCTGTCCGCGCGGTTCGGCGGGACGCTGACGGACCTCCTCGTTCAGGATACGGTGGCGGATCCCGACAGCACGGTGCTCCTGGAAGAACGGGGCACGCCGGTCCTGGTGCAGCGCGATCACGGCGCCGGCCGCGTGGTCTACCTGGCGCTGGACGTGGGCCGCCCGCCCGTGTCCGACTGGACGGGCCTTCCGGCGCTGTTCGGCGAGGTGCTGGGGAAACCGCCGGCCAGGGACACGGATCCGTGGAGCGCGTGGAACCGGGAGGTGTTCACCATCCTGCTCCAGGACTTCGGTTTCTCCAGCCTGCGCTCTCCGATGCTGACCCTGCTGCTGGCGCTCGTGCTCTACATCGGCTCGCTGTTGCTGTGGTTCCGCTACTGGAAGAGCGGCGCGGCCGCCGGCTACCGGCTCGCGCTGGTGCCCGCGGGTCTGGTGGCGGCATCGGTGCTGGGCGGCTACTGGTACTTCGATCGGGGCGGCCACGTGCCCGACGGCATCGTGATCTCGTCGACCGTGGTGGACGGCAGTCCGTGGTCGGACCTGGCGCCGGTGCACGCCAACGTGGGCCTGTTCGCCACCCGGCACAAGGACTTCTCCTTCAGCCTCAGGGAGGGGTGGAACCAGTTCGACCTCGTGCCCGGCTCCGGCGACGGCGCGGAGGCGTCGCTCGTGCTGCGGCAGGGGCGCCCCCACGCCCGCGTCCACGTTCCGCTCACGGAGTGGAACTCCGCGCTGTTCAAGCTGCGTTCCCTGGAAACGTCGCCGGTAGCCGTCGACTGGCAGCACACCGCGGAGACCTACCGGATCGGCATCGCCAACCGTGGTTCCGGCCCGTTCACGGAGTGCTGGCTCGTGGTGGGCGGAAAGGGATACAAGCTCGGCGACGTGCCGCCCGGCGGGATGCTGCGGCGGGAGATTTCCGCGGTGTCCAAGGGCGAAGAGGAGGAGGGGGATGAGAGCCGGCCGCGCGACGTGAGTTTCGACGACGAAGCGCGCCGGCTCCTGCTGCGCTACTCGGTGTTCCCGGACAACGAGGCCGACGACCCCAAGGCGGCCTTCGTCATCGGCTGGATCGGCGGCGACGAACCGGTGCTCCAGGTGGACGACGCGCGGGTCTCGGCGCACCACTTCAAGCTCTTCCGCGTCGCGCTTCCCGTGGGACCCGAGGAGGAGGACCTGTGAGGCCCTGGACCAATCCGGTGTTTCGCGAGGCCGTGGCGGTGTACTGGGTGGACGGGCAGGCCTACCTCACCTATCTTTTCTATCTGGTCATACTCGGGGCGCTGCAGCTTCTGGCGCTGGTGCTCCCCTCCGGGGAAGCCCGCTTCTGGATCGGCCCTGCTTTCCTGTTCAAGTTCTCCACGGTGGCCTCGTTGCTGCTCATCGTCTACCTGACCCTGCGCTTCGCCGGCCTGGAGTTCCTGGCCTGGCGCTTCTCGCCGCTGCGCCACTGGCTCGATGAGGAACGGCTGAGCGTCACCGCGGTGGCGTGCGGCTTGCTGTCCATCCTGCTGGTTCATTCACTGATCCTGCTGCTGATCGCCGCGCCGCTGCTGGCGTGGTCGGGCGCCATCGCGCGCGCTCCCCTGGTGGACATGGCCTCCACGTTGCCCATGCTGTTCCTCTACGCCGTGGGCTACGGCATCTGGGGCCTCGTGGGGCTGGCCTTCTGGGAACGCAAGGCGGACACCCGCCGGGTCTTCATCCGCTGGATCTTCGTCTGCTTCTTCCTGATCTCCGGCGCCTTCGGTGCATGGGCCCAGACGTTGAACCCGGTGGCGTTTCTGCTCTATCATCTCGGCACGCTGGAGATGGCCGCGGCCCCAGTGCGCTGGGGTGTGCTGTGGACCCCCTCGCTGATTCACTGGGTCTTTCAGGGCGTGGTGTTCGCGGCGGCGCTGGCGCTCCTGGCCTGGGGGCTCAGGCGGGTGCAGAAAGGCTACAATTGACCGAACCCGAATCCCTGCTACGCGAGAAGCTCGCCGAATTGCATCGGTGGGAGCGGCGCAAGCGGCGCGAGCGCCTGTTGTGCGAGAGCCTCTTCTACGCGGCGCTGGCGGCCGCGGCATTGGCGGCGGCGCGCGCGCTCATGGCGGTGGACGCCGCGCTGCTGTGGCTTGCGCCGGCGGTCTTCGCCGCCGCGGCCGTGGCGGTGTTCCTGCTGCGCCCCTGGCGCGAACGCGCGTTCCTGGGTTCGCTCAAGCGGGTGGACGACCGCCTGGAGCTCAGGGAGCGGGTGCTGACGGCGTGGGACATCCTGTCCCGTTCCCGCGAACGGGCGGAAGGAGGCCGCCGTCCGGAGGAAGAGCTGGTGGTGGAGGAAGCGGCCGAGAAGCTGGCACGGGTGGCCCTCCCGCCGTTGCTCCCGCGCCGGCGGTCCTGGCACGCCTGGGCCGGCGCGTTCCTGGTGCTCCTGGCGGGGGCGGGGCTTTGGCTGCCGCCGGGGGGCGCTCCCGAGGCGGTATCGGCCGCGTCGCGCATGGCGGAGGTGCTGGGGGAACACGCACGGGAGTTGGAGGAGCGGGCGCGCGAGCAGGACTTGGCGGAGAGCCGGCGCATGGCCGAGGCGCTGCGCGAGATGGCGGAAAGGCAGCTCGACGATCCCGCGGACGACAGGTCCGGCATCGAGGCCGCGGTGGGGGCCATGGTGGAGGTGCTGGAGGAGATGACCCGCTCGTGGCCCACCGAGGCGGGCCTGGAGTGGCCGTTGCTGTCCGACGCGGCCCTGGAGAAGCTGCGGGAGCAGCTCCAGCGCTCCAGGACGCGGGAGATGGACGGTTCCCCCCGGGGCAAGAGCCGGAGCGAGATGCTGGAGTCCCTGGGTCTCTCATCCCTGGACCGGCAGCCCGGGAACTCCACGGAGATGAGCGAGGAGGAGATTCGCGAGTTCCTCGACCGCGTGGAGCGGGAGGCCCGGCAAGAACAGGACCGGCGCGAGATGGCTTCCACGCAACAGTTCCTCACCGAGCTGTTGCCGGGAGATGCACCGGGCGAATCCCTCGCCGAGGGACCCCGGCCCGGCGGTCCCAGGCGCGAGATGGACGAGTCGCAGCCGGCCGGACGGCAGCCGGGCGACGAGCCCGGCAAGGGCGGGGAGGAGAGCATTGACCCCGGCTTCCAGGCGCGTGCGCGTGCCCATCTGCAAGGGCTCCTGGGGCAGGGGCCGAGCCGGGGGTTCGGCTTCCGCGGAGAGGCGCGTCCGGGCGAGGGCACGGTGACGGAGGAGGCCGTGGTGGTGCAATATCAACGGCAGGTGGAGGCGGAGTTGTCCTCCGCGGAGATTCCCGCCGAGTTCAAGGAAACGATCAAGAACTATTTCCTGTCCTTGGGAGTCACCGGGAGACCTTGATCGGAAGCCATGATTCACTGCCGCCGGGCGCGCCCTTCGACTTCGCCGCGCGGAGCCGGTTCCGAGCCTTGTCGAAGGGCTCGGGGCCAACGGGGAATGGATTGGAGCTATTTCAGGCGGAAGCCCTTGGGCCGCGCCGCCGGCCGCCACGGGCTCCGGGGAGCGATTTGACGTGACACTGGAAGCAACCACCGAGGAAACGACGACCGAGGATGTGCGCATCCGCATGCGGGGCGCGCAACGGGCGTTCGAGGAAGTCAAGAGCGAGATGCACAAGGCCGTGGTGGGCCACGAGGAGCTCATCGAGGGCATCTTCATCGCGCTGGTGTGCGGCGGGCACTGTCTGCTGGAGGGCGTGCCGGGTTTGGGCAAGACGCTGATCGTGCGCTCGTTGGGGGAGCTGATGGACCTGAGCTTCTCGCGCATCCAGTTTACCCCCGACCTCATGCCCGCGGACATCACCGGCACCAACGTGGTCAACGAGGACGCCTCGGGACGCAAGGTGTTCGTGTTCGAGGCGGGTCCGGTGTTCGCCAACATCGTGCTGGCGGACGAGATCAACCGGGCCACGCCCAAGACCCAGTCGGCGCTGCTGGAGGCCATGCAGGACCAGAGCGTCACCGCGGGCGGGGCGCTCCACGCCATCCCCAGCCCGTTCATGGTCCTGGCCACCCAGAACCCCATCGAGATGGAGGGGACCTACCCGCTGCCGGAGGCGCAGGTGGACCGCTTCTTCTTCAAGCTCATCGTCCGTTATCCTTCCTACGACGAGATGGCGCGCATCGCCGATCTCACCACCGCCGCGCCGTCCGGTGCGCTCGCCAAGGTGTTGGCGGCGGAGTCCGTGCTGGAGATGCGCGAGGCGGTGCGGGCGGTGCCGCTGGCCGCCGCGGTGCGCGACTATGCCGTGCGCCTGGTGATGGCGACCCACTCCGAGACCGAGCACAGCACCGAGCTGGCGCGCAAGTACGTGCAGTACGGCGCCAGCCCCCGCGGCCTGCAGGCGGTCATCCTGGCGGCCAAGGCGCGCGCGCTGCTTTCCGGGCGGCCCAACGTCTCGTTCGAGGACATCCGCCGCGACCTCATGCCGAGCCTGCGCCACCGGCTGCTGCTCAACTTGGCGGCGGAGGCTTCGGGCATCGCGCCGGAAGCGGTGCTGGAAGAAGTGGTGGCGCGGGTGCCGGAGGTGCACGCCTGATGGCGCAGGCCGAGGCGCAGCACGAGGCACACCGCTTCCTCGAGCCCGACTTCCTGGCGCGGCTGGACAAGTTGCGCCTGGTGGCCAAGCGCCTGAGCTGGGGCGTGGCCCGGGGCGAGCACCCGACCATCCGCAAGGGATACAGCCTCGAGTTCTCCGACTTCCGCAAGTACAGCCACGGCGATGACCTGCGCTACGTGGACTGGAACGTCTACGGGCGCCTGGAGCGGCTGCTGCTCAAGGTGTTCACGGCGGAGGAGGAGATCACCGTGTATCTCCTGCTGGACGCCAGCCTTTCCATGGGTCACGGAGACCCCGCCAAGCTGGAGTTCGCCAAGAACGTGGCCGCGGCCCTGGGCTACATCGGACTCAAGACCCATGACCGGGTCGGCGCCATGGGCTTTGCCGGGGACGTGGGGACGCAGTTGCCGCCGGCGCGCACCCGGGGCCAGATCCTCTCGCTGTTCAACTTCCTCGAGGAACTGTCTCCCGCGGGCCGCACCGACCTGGAGGCGTCGATGAAGACCTTCACCCGGCTCTACCCGCGGCCCGGCCTGGTGGTGCTGTTCAGCGACCTGCTGGACGTGGCCGGGTGCCGTGCCGGGCTGGAGGAGCTGGCGCGGAAGCGCCACGACGTCCTGCTGGTGCACGTCCTGGGGGAGGGCGAGAACCGGCTGGACCCCGACGGTGACGTATCCCTCGTGGACGTGGAGAGCGACCGGGAACGGCGGGTGTTCCTCGACGGCGACCTGGCCGAGCGCTTCCACCGGGAGGTAGAGGCCTACTTCGACAGCACCCGTCGCTTCTGCGAGAGCCAGGCCATGGACTACCGGCGCACCACCAGCCACGTCCCCTTCGACGACTTCGTCCTGCGGTACCTGACCCAGGACAGACGACCGGGATAACGCCGTGCTCTGGCTCTTCCCCACCGCCTTCTTGATCCTGCTGGGAGCGGTGCCGCTCATCCTGCTGCTCAACAGCCTCCGTCCCAGGGGTCCGCGCCTCCCCGTGACCGCGTTGTTCCTGCTGGAGAAGGTGCTGCGGGAACGTCCCATGGGCCGCCGCCTGGGCTGGCTCTGGCACCGCAACCTGCCGTTGATCCTGCAGCTTCTGGCGGCCCTGGCGATCATCACCGCGCTGGCGGGGCCGGCGCTCCTGGGCGTGGGCGCCGGCGCCCGCGACTGGGTGGTGGTGTTGGACCAGAGCGCCAGCATGAAGGCAACCGGCGCCTCCGGCGTGCGCTTCGACGCCGCCCGGGAGGAGTTGCTCCGGCGCATCGACGGACTCGGCGCCAACGACCGCATGATGATCATCGGGGCGGCGGCGGAGCCCGTGGTGGTGCAGCCCTTCACCCGGGACCGTGCGCGGCTGCGACGGACCGCCGGAGAGCTCGACGCCACCGACGCCGAGGCGCCGGTGAAGGAGGCGGTGCTGCTGGCGCACACGTTCCTCAAGCGCCAGGGGCCGCACCGGGTGGTGGTGATTACCGACGGCGCCTTCAAGGGCATCGAGGAGTTGCCGTGGGCGACGTCCTATCTGGAGTTGGCGCAGGTGGAGGGCGGCGCGGACAACGTCGGCATACTGGGGTTCCAGTTCCGCCGGGTCCCGGGCGAGGCCGACGAGTACGAGGCCATGGTGCTGGTGCAGAACTTCACCGAGCGGCCGGCGCATGCACCGCTGGTGGTCACCGTGGCCGACCGGGTGGTGAGCCGTAGCCTGCTGTCCCTCGGGCCGTCCGCCCGCGAAGTGCTCATCTACGGCGTCCCGGGGCCCTTGCGCGGGCGCGCCACCGCCCTCCTGGCCATCGACGACGATCTCCAGACCGACAACCGCGCGTATCTGTCCTTCCCGGACGAGCGTCCCACGCGGGTGCTCTACGTGGGCCCCGGCAATCCGTACCTGGAGCGGCTTCTGCGATATTTTCCCCACGTGACCCTGGCGCGCATCGACCGCATCCCCGAAGACCGGGTCACCGAGCAGGTGGCGGCCTACGACGTGGTGATGCTCGACCGCGTGCCGGCCCCGCCCGTCGAGCGGGGTAATTTCATCCTCATGGGCACGGTGCCGGAAGGGCTTGACCTGCGCGTGGCCGGGGTGACGCCGCGCCCGGTCCTGGCGTCGGCCGTTTCCGCGCATCCGCTGGCAGCGGGCGTGCGCCTCGACGGGCTCGTGGTGCGCGACGCCCTGACGCTCGTGCCCGAAGGCGGCGTCACCCTCGCCGGGTCCGAGAGCGGGCCGCTGATCCACGCGGTGGAGAAGGGCGACCTCAAGGCGCTGGTCTTCGCCTTCGACCTCACCCGGTCGGACCTTCCGTTCCGGGTGTCGTTCCCCTTGCTGGTGCGCAACGCCTTTTCGTGGTTCCGGCCCGCGTCCCGGGAGTTCCCTGCCAGCCAGGTGGCCGCGGGGCTGCCGTTCGTCGCCGACGTGGGCGTGGACGAGGAGCAACTGGTGTTCGTGAGCCCGTCGGGCGAGACGGTCCCCGTGCAAACACGGGAACGCACCGGCACCTACAGCGACACCGAGGAGGTGGGTTTCTACCAGTTCCGCGGGACGCGCGGGGACGGCGAGTTTGCGGTGAACCTGTTCAGCGAGGAGGAGTCGCGCATCCGCCCCTCGTACCGGGCGGAGCCCGCGGAGGCCGCAACGGCGGCGGCCGAGAGCGCCCCGGGTACGCGCTTCGACCTGTGGCCCGTGTTGGTGGTGCTGGCCCTGGCGCTGCTCCTGGCGGAGTGCGTGGTGGTCTGCCGCACGCGCCGGTCGCTGCTGCCGCTGTGGCTGCGGATACCCGCGGCGGCGGTGCTGGTGCTGGCCCTGGTGAACCCGCGCATGCTGGCGGAGGAGCCCGAGCTGGACGTGGTCATGGCCGTGGACCTCTCCCACAGCGTCGGCGAGGAGGCGCGCGCGCGCGCGGCCGACGTGTTGGAGCGTGCCCAGGGGCTGGTGAACCCCAAGGTGCGCCTGGGTCTCTTCTCCTTCGCGCGGCGCCCCCAGTGGGAGTTTCTCCCCACCGACGAGCTCCCGGTGAGCGACCTGCCGCCTCCGCCCGAGCGCGATGCGACCGACCTGGCGGCGGCGATTCAAGGCGCCCTGGGGGAGCTGAGCGAGGGGCGCGAGAGCCGCATCATGCTCATCTCCGACGCCAACGAGAACCGCGGCTCGGTGGAGCGGGTGCTGCCCATGCTGCGTTCCCACGGAGTGGCCGTGTGGCCGTATCCGGTGAGCCTGGCGGAGGGCCGGAACGAAGTCTACCTGTCCGAGTTCGCGGTGCCCTCGGTGGTGGACAGCGGCGAGACCTTCGAGATCAAGGCCGCCCTCACCAGCGCCGGCGCGTCGTCCGCGAACGTCTCCCTGCTGCGCGACGGACGCGTGATCCGCTCCACCCGCAGGGAGCTGGCTCCCGGCGCCAACTGGCTCAGCTTCACCGACAGCGTGGAACAGCGCGGCACGCATACGTACGAGTTGATGGTGGAGGCGGAGGCGGGCGCGGACGTGCTGGCGGAGAACAACCTGTTGCAGGGCATCGTCAGCGTCAAGGGACCCTCCCGCATCCTCTACCTCCACGGCCCGGACGCGGCGCGCCGCTTCATGGCCGAGGCGCTCCAGGCGCAGGGGTACGAGGTGGTGGAGAAGACCCCCGCGCGCGCCAACCTCACCCTGCCCGAGCTGTCGGGCTTCGATCTGCTGGTGCTGGACAACGTTCCCGCCTATCAACTCTCGCAGGTGAAGATGGAGCGCATCGAACGCTTCGTGCGCGATCTCGGCGGCGGGCTCATCGTGCTCGGCGGCACCCGCAGCTACGGCGCCGGCGGCTACTACCGCACGCCGCTGGAACAGACCTTGCCGGTGGAGATGCGTCCGCCGGTGCGCATGGAGCTGCCCCACGTGGCGCTGCTCTTCGTGGTGGACAAGTCCGGCAGCATGGGCGGCGGCCCCTTCGGCACCACCAAACTGGACCTGGCCAAGGCCGCCACCATGGCGTCGGCCGAGCTGCTCAACCCCACCGACGAGGTGGGCATCCTGGCGTTCGACTCCAACTGGGAGTGGGTGGTGCCGTTCCGTCAGGCCGGGGGCGGCGAGAGCATCGCCGAGGACGTCGCCCGGCTCACCTCCGACGGTGGCACCGATCTCCTCAAGGCCATGGTGGAAGGCCACCGCGCCCTCGCCGCCGAGGAGGCCGCCATCAAGCACGTGCTGGTGCTGTCCGACGGGCTCACCGAAAAGGCGGACCTGGTGGAGCAGGTGACCCGCATGGCCCGGGAACGCATCACGGTATCGACGGTGTCCATCGGCGGCGACGCCGACCGGCGGCTCATGACCCAGCTCGCCCAGGGCGGCCAGGGGCGCAGCTACGCCACCGTGGACCCGCGCACCATCCCGCAGATCTTCACCACCGAGACGCTGCTCATCTCGCGGGACCTGCTGGTGGAGAAGACCGTGACGCCGGTGGCCCTGGGTGTTTCAGGGCCCATGCGCGGGTTGACGGGGCAGCCGCTGCCGCAGATCCTGGGCTACGTCCTGACCCACGTGAAGCCCGGCGCGGAGGTCCACTTGCGCGTCGGCGAGGACCCGCTGCTGGTGTCCTGGCGCTACGGCCTGGGCCAGGTGTATGCCTTCACATCGGATGTCTCGGGCCGGTGGGGGCGTCACTGGGTGCAGTGGCCCGAGTTCTCCAGGTGGGCCGCGCAGACGGCCCGGCTGTCGGTGCGGAACGTCTCGGACCACCGGCTGCGCACGGACTTCGTGCGCGAGGGCGAGACCATGAGCGCCGTCGTGGACCTTTTCTCGCCCTCGGGACGCCCCCTGAACCACCTGAAGCTCCAGGGACTGCTCACCCGAGCCGACGAGACCCTGCAGGAGGAGACCTTCCGGCAGGTGGCGCCGGGCCGCTACCAGACCCGCTTCGCCACCCCGAGCCGGGGCATCAACCTGCTCACGGTGCAGCATCCCGCCGTCGTGCCTCCACCGGTGCCTCCCGTGGTTTCCAGCTTGTCGATGGGTTCCGCCGCGTCCGCCGTCGCCTTCACCGTCCCGTTCATCGTCCCGTTTTCGCAGGAGTATCGCGAGATGAACGCCAACCAGGATCTGCTGGAGCGCCTGGCACGGGAGACGGGTGGCAAGGTGCTGCGGGCCGACACCCTGGCGGAGGACCTCAAGGGTCTCTTCACTGCCGACCCCGACGCCGCGGGTTCGGTCCGGGGCATCTGGTGGGCGCTGGCCGCCGCCGGCCTCGGTGTCTTCCTTCTGGACCTGGCGTTGCGCGCCTTCCTGCACGTGCGCCGGGTGCGGTGAGAGGTCGATCCGGTCACCGTCGCCTTCGGGGTGCCCGTGCCGTACGCCGACGCCCCGCTTCCGCTGCTGTTCACGCCCAGCACCGGCGCCCGATAGGCCCTGTTGCTCGTCAGGTTCGTGATCTTCGCGACCGACGCCGTGACCGTGCCGCTCACCGCCACCCACCCCGCCGACGCATCGTTGCCCGCCGTCACGGTCGTCAGTGTCAAGCGCAACGTCACCGAGGCGGTGACGACGAAAACCGTGGGGGCTTGACGAAAATCTTTATTGATAATATCTTATCAATAACTACTGCATCAGGGGGACTTCCAGGATGAAGCCGCGCGTCCGCGTTCGGCAGTCGCGCATCAGGAGACATCGAGATGACACGTACTTTCACACGGTGGTGGTCGCGTGCCGCCTTCACGCTGTCGCTGGAGCACGCCTTCCGGACTGCACCCATGGAGAGATGGTATCCGGATGGACCGTCGCGGCGGCTGGGCGTGAGCATGGCCGCTCAGGGGGCGCTGGCATGAGGGTGCGGCTCACAGCTTCCGTCCGGGTGCTGCAGCTCGGCGCTGGCCCCCGGCTGTTCGGCGCCGCCCTGATCGTTGCCGCGCTCTGGGGCGCCTTCTTCTGGGCGACGTCCACGCCGGGGGGGCCATGACCTGCGCCCTCGAGTTTCAGGACCTGACCCTCGGCTACGACCGGCATCCGGCGGTGCATCGCCTCTGTGTCGAGATCGCCGAGGGTAGCCTGACAGCCATCGTCGGACCCAACGGGGCCGGCAAATCCACGATGCTCAAGGGGGTGATCGGCACACTCCGCCCGCTCGAAGGTCGGATCGCCTTCGGCCGGATCGCGCGGAGCGGAATCGCCTACCTGCCGCAGCAATCGGGCGTCGACCGGTCTTTCCCGATCGTAGTCGCCGACCTCGTGGCGATGGGCCTCTGGCGGGAGATCGGCGGCTTTGTGGGCTTGCGGGCCGTTCACCGCGCACGCGTCGCCGAAGCGATTTCCGCGGTCGGCCTCGAAGGGTTTGAGGAGCGGCCGATCGGGTCGCTGTCGGGCGGGCAGGTACAGCGTGCGCTGTTCGCGCGGCTTCTGCTGCAGGACGCCGGGCTCGTCCTGCTGGATGAGCCCTTCACGGCGGTTGACGCGAGAACCACGGCCGATCTGATCGCCGTGATGCGGCGCTGGCACGGCGAAGGCCGCACGGTGCTCGCCGTCTTGCACGACTTCGACACGGTGCGGGCTCACTTCCCCCACTCGCTGATGCTGGCGCGCGAGCTCGTCGCCCACGGACCTACCGCGCAGGTGCTGACGGCCGAGAACCAGTTCCGTGCCCGCCAGATGTGCGAGGCGTGCGACGCCTCCCCGCATACATGCGGGAGAAACGCTGCATGATGTGGGAGATTCTCGTCCAGCCCTTCGCCGACTTCGGCTTCATGCGGCGCGCGCTGATGGGCTGCGTTGCGATCTCGGTCGGCGCGACACCGGTCGGGGTATTCCTGATGCTGCGCCGCATGAGCCTTACGGGCGACGCGATGGCCCATGCGATCCTTCCGGGTGCGGCCGTCGGCTATCTCGTAGCGGGCCTCTCGCTCTGGGCAATGACCGTCGGCGGGTTGATCGCAGGCATGGCCGTGGCCCTGCTTGCAGGTTTCGTGACCCGCGCCACGGCGCTGCGGGAGGACGCGAGCCTGGCGGCCTTCTACCTGATCTCGCTGGCGTTGGGCGTGCTGATCGTGTCCACCCGGGGCAGCAACGTCGACCTGATGCACGTGCTGTTCGGCACCGTGCTCGCGCTCGACGACGATGCCCTGACCCTTCTCTGTTCCATCGCGAGCGTTTCGTTGCTCGCGCTCGCGGCCCTGTTCCGGCCGCTTGTGCTCGAATGCGCGGATCCGCAGTTCCTGCGCTCGGTGAGCGGGCTCAGCGCCATGACGCACTTCACGTTTCTTGCCCTCGTCGTGCTGAACCTCGTGGGCGGCTTTCACGCGCTCGGTACGCTGATGGCCGTCGGTATCATGATCCTTCCCGCCGCCGCCGCGCGATTCTGGGTAGTTTGCATCGGCGCACTGATCGCCGTCGCCATTTCGGTTGCGATGCTATCGAGCCTGAGCGGCCTGCTTCTATCCTATCACTACAGCCTGCCGTCCGGGCCGGCGATCATCCTGGTCGCGGGTCTCGCCTACGCGCTGTCGCTGGCCTTCGGGCCGGTGGGCGGTCTCGCCGGGCGGGCCTTCCCGCGCCGCTACGTGGAAGCCTGAAACAAGAAAGGGGACTGATTCCATGAACACTGATCGTATGAGCAGAATGTCGGGAGTTCCGATGCTCACCCGCAGGGCGCTTCTGATAACCGCCTCCGCTCTCCTCGCCCTGTCGCTCGCGGCACCGGCCATCGCGCAGTCCGACAGACCGATCCCGGTGGTCGCCACCTTCTCGATTCTCGGCGATATGGTGAAGCGCATCGGCGGAGAGTCCGTTGCCGTCACGACGCTCGTTGGCCCCGACGGGGATACCCATGTCTATCAGCCGACCCCGGCTGATGCGCGGGCCGTCAGCGAAGCGCAGATTCTTGTCGCCAACGGGCTGCAATTCGAAGGCTGGCTGGACCGTCTGGTCGACGCTTCGGACTTCCGCGGTGTCCGGGTAGTGACGACCAAGGGCATCAATCCGATCGCTTTCGAGGAAGCCGGCCACGACGAACACGCCAAGGGTGATGATCACAAGGGCCACGACCACGACGAACACGCCAAGGGCGACGATCACGAAGGCCATCACCACCACGGTGCCTTCGACCCCCATGCATGGCAGAGCCTCCGCCATGCAACGGCTTACGTGGATAACATCACCGCGGCGCTCGCAAAGGCGGATCCGGGGAGTGCCGGCGTGTTCTACCGGAATCGCGAGGTCTATGTGGCTGAAATCGAAGCTCTCGATTCAGAAATCCGTGGGATCGTTGACAGGCTTCCCGCAGGCAGCCGGACCATCGTCACCTCACACGATGCGTTCCAGTATTTCGGTCGCGAATACGGGCTTGAGTTCGTCGCGCCCCAGGGGCTCAGCACCGAGTCGGAGGCGTCCGCAAAGGACGTCGCCCGCCTGGTCCGGTTTATTCGCGAACGGGGCATTCGCGCCGTATTCGTCGAGAACATTGGCGATCCACGCCTTCTGAAGAGTATCGCCGACGAGACGGGAGCCGTCGTTGGCGGCAGGCTCTATCCTGGCGCACTGTCCGCCCCGGACGGTCCGGCAGCGACCTACCTCGACATGATGCGGTACAACGCGACGACGCTGGCGAAGGCGCTGGCTCCGGCTTCGTAAGGTTCTGCCGTTCTGGCCGGCCATCGGCGCCGGCAAGACAGCGCTTCCGAAGCGCATCCTGACCGAGGAGCACGGCAAGAAGCAGCAGGGAGAAGAGAGAGCATGTTGATCAACACATCACCGCGTAGCCCGAACCGCGAACGGGTTCGATATATCAAGGAGGCATTGCGTGCGGCGCTGAGCCTTCCCGACGGCACGACGGTTGCGGTCACCGAGTTGGCATGTCTCGAAGAGGGTTGTCCGCCCATCGAGACCGTGGTTGCCCTGCTTCGGCCCGATGCCCCGCCGCTGCAACACAAGCTTCACAAAACCACGGACGAGGTTGACGCCGAAGACCTGGTCCAGGTCTGCAAGGCCTGGGGGTTCGACGTCCGGATTCCCGATCCTCTTACCTCTGCTCCAGGAGAACCAAGATGAACACGCCGCAAAGAGTACCTGTTTCCATCCTCACCGGCTTCCTCGGCTCCGGCAAGACGACCCTGCTCAACCGGATCCTGAGCGAGGAGCACGGCAAGCGCATTGCCGTGATCGAGAACGAGTACGGGGAGGTCGGGATCGATCAGGCGCTCGTCATCGACGCGGACGAAGAGGTCTTCGAGATGTCGAACGGCTGCATCTGCTGCACGGTGCGCGGAGACCTGATTCGCGTGCTCGGCAATCTCATGAAGCGCCGCGACAAGTTCGACTATGTGTTGGTGGAGACCACGGGGCTCGCCGATCCCGGCCCGGTCGCTCAGACCTTCTTCATGGACGACGAGATTCGCGCGGAGTTCTCGCTTGACGGGATCGTCACCCTCGTCGATGCCGCCCACATCGAACAGCAGCTCGGGCGAAGCGACGAGAGCACCGAGCAGGTCGCGTTCGCGGACGTCCTCGTTCTGAACAAGACGGACCTCGTCAACGACGAGGCGCTCGACAGGCTCGAAGCTCGGCTCCGAGACATGAACCGAATGGCGCGAGTCGTACGAACCGAGCGGGCGAACGTCCCCGTCGACACCGTACTCAACCTCGGTGCCTTCGACCTGGACCAGGTACTTGAGCGTCGTCCCACCTTCCTCGAGCCGGAGTATCCGTTCGAATGGACGGGAGTCCATGCGCTCGATGCCGGCCGCTACGAACTCAGCCTCGCCGATGGACCTGATCCAGCGATGTCGCTCGTCGTCGTGTCCGGCCAGGGCACGGATGACGCTGCCCTCCGTGAGAGTGCGGAGTGGTGTGTGCGGCGGTACGCCGAACCCGCGGAGTTCGTTCGCCCGGGGGAGAATATTCCTGTCGGAAAGCACGTGAACCTCCCGCTCGATTCTCCGGGGCGCAAGTCGTTCTTCCTGGAGGTGGATACGCAGGTGCGGGTTGGCCTCTACACCCAGCACACCGCGGAAGAGTTCGATCTCCAACTGATGAACGCGGAAGGAGCGCCGATCAGGCCGGAGGTCGAGCGCACCTGGGTCGCACAGCACGAGCACGACGACGAGGTGGGCTCGATGGCGATCGAGCTGGACGGCGACGTTGATCCCGAAAAGCTCAACGCATGGCTTGGCGAACTGCTCCGTGAGCGCGGGGTGGACATTTTCCGTATGAAGGGCTTCATCAGCCTCGCGGGTGAGTCGCGGCGCTTCGTCTTCCAGGGGGTTCACATGCTCTTTGACGGACAACCGGATCGTCCATGGGGAGACACGCCCCGGCGCAATCAGCTCGTCTTCATCGGCCGCAACCTCGATAGGGAGAGCATGCAGCAGGGATTCGAGGCATGTCTGATTTGAGTGCCGACAGGAGGAGTCTGCATGATCCGCACCGAGAGCAGTGAAATCGTCCATGATGTCGTCGTCGTCGGCGCCGGTGCCGCAGGCGTGGGTGCCGCGGTGGCTCTCAAGTATGCCGGCATCGAGAACTTCGTAGTTCTGGATCGTAGCACGGTCGGTGCATCGTTCGCCTCATGGCCGGCCGAGACTCGCTTCATCACGCCCTCCTACCCAACCAATTCGATCGGCATGCTCGATTTGAACTCGGTCGTGATTGGCACTTCACCCGCGTTCAGTTTGGGGGTCGAGCACCCGACGGGTAAAGAGTACGCGATGTATTTGCGTGCGGTCGCACAATTCTTTGAGTTACCTGTACGCCAGGATACCGACGTGAGGCAGGTAGCAAGGGTTGGCGACGGTTTTCGTGTCGATGCGGCCGACGAGACCTTGCAAGCCAAGCACGTCATTTGGGCCGTTGGCGAGTTCCAGTACCCACGCTTGGGTGGGTTGGTTGGCAGCCAATTGTGTCGCCACACCGCGACCATCGCCAGCTATGAAGAGCTTGACGGGGACGACTTCATCGTTGTGGGTGGCTACGAAAGTGGTGTCGACGTAGCCTACCACTTGGCGTGTCGCGACAAACGAGTGCGGTTGTTCGACAAGCGTTGCCCGTGGCAGAACGAGAGTTCCGATCCCAGTGTCGCGCTTTCCCCGTTTACGCTTGAGCGGATGCGTGAAGACCGGTTTGTTGAGCAAGTGGAACTGTTTCCCAACACACCTATCGAATCGGTCACTCGCGTGGACGCCATGTATGAGGTCACGGCTCGGGACGGGCATCGATTTCAAACCCGCGTGCCGCCGCTATTGGCTGCCGGATTCGAGGGGAGTCACAAGTTGGTCGCGGATTTGTTTGAACGACGCGACGATGGCTCTCCGCTGCTGAGCGAACACGATGAATCGACCCTCGTACCGGGAGTGTTTCTCTGCGGCCCCACGGTGCGCCATGACAATCACGTCTTCTGTTTCATCTTCAAATACCGACAACGATTCGCCGTTGTCGCCAAGGCAATTGCGACCTCGTTGGGACTGCCGGCGGAAGAGTTGGAAGAGATGGAAGAGTACTACCGCAATTGGGGCATGTATCTCGATGACCTCTCCCGCTGTGGGGAGGAGTGCGTATGTTGACGCGAAACCACCAAGGGGCCGTCGCGTCCGGCGCGGGGCGGAGCCGGCTGGGCAGGGTGCGAAGCATCGAATGGCTTGGACAAACGGCTGCCAGCATTTGCTGGATCGGCAGCATGCTGACTTACGGGATCAGATCCGGTGGGGATTGGTTGCAGTTGCTTGCTGCGTCCGCATGGCTGTTGGCCAACATCGTGGCGATTGCGACTGCCGATACGGATTAAGATGGCGGTAACACTTCAAAATGACGACAGCCCGAGCGGTGTCCTTCGCCGTGGCTGGTCCGCGGCGGTGGGCGACTACGCCATCGCCGGAGGCTGGACCCTCCATGGTGAGTCCTTGGTGGTCTGCGACGCCGCGGGTGGCGTCTACGCGTTCGCCGGCAAGTCCGGTGCAAGCGCTTGGGCGCGGCAGGGGGCTCACGATGGCGGCGTGCTCGCGATGGCGATCCACCCAAGCGGCACCGCGTTCGCTACGGCCGGTCAGGACGGACGAGTCCTTCTATGGAGCGTCGCGGAAGGTCAGGTAAAACAGGCCATTGACGTCGGCAGCGGTTGGGTGGAGAACGTGGCGTGGTCGCCGGACGGCCAGTGGTTGGCGGCCTCCTGCTCCCGGCAGGTTCGCGCGTATGGTGCGGACGGCGGAGAAGTCTGGCGATCCGACGATCATCCCAGCACCGTCAGCGCCATCGCCTGGTCCAGCGCAGGGGAGCTGGCGACGGCCTGTTATTGTCGAGTGAGTTTCTTCGACGTGTCCGCCGGGAGGCTTCGCCAGAAGCTGGAGTGGCAGGGCTCCTTGGTGTCGATGGTACTGAGCCCGGACGGGGATACCGTGGCCTGCGGCAGCCAGGACAACTCGGTGCACTTCTGGCGTCGCTCCACGGAGGAGGACTCCATGATGTCCGGATATCCCGCCAAACCGTCGGCCCTGGCCTTCGATGATACGGCCACCCTCCTGGCCACCGGCGGGGGCAACGAGGTGACGGTCTGGAGTTTCCAGGGAAGTGGTCCCGAAGGCACGCGGCCCGGCGTTCTGAAACGTCATGCTCAACCCGTCACAACGCTGGCTTTCGCTCGCCGCGGGATGCGCTTGGCCTCGGCAGCACGGGATGGCGCCGTAGTGGTGTGGTCGCTTCAGAGGGATGGGAAAGGCCGTCCGATCGGTGCCGCGGTTTTGGCGGGCATAGGGGCGAAACTGTACTGGCGGCCGGACGACCGCGCGCTTGCCGCGCTCGACGCGCGGGGTGGGGTGACGGTTTGGCGAATCTGATGAACGAAGGCCCGAATTGCCGCCCATGGGGCGGAGTCATTGCGACGTGCGACGAAGCGGAAGGTCTGGACGCCATTAACAGGTCCGACATGGAGCTCGTGATCTGGCGCCGAGCACTTCCCCAGTGTCTGAGGAACTGGATTGAGCACATCGACGTTGCCGATTTTCGAGATATACACGTCCTGATCCAGCCCCAAGCCCTCAAGCGGGCTTTGCGGCCTCTTCTCGACGCCAATGGGATGCCCCCTGGCGACATGCGAAACCTGCTGATCGGAGATGTCGATGATCTCGTTTCGGGATTTTCCAGGGTTGTGCGGACCGATCTCGTTGATGTAAGGCTGGAGCGCGTCACCCACGATGCCTGTTGGAAATTCCACCGGGACTGCGTAGAGGCGCGCCTCCTGACGACCTATCGTGGTCCCGCGACGGAGTGGATCCAGCCGATCCACGCCGAGCGGGCGTTGCGCGAACAGAAACGATTCGAGGGACCGGTAGAGCAGTTCCGTAACAACGACGTGGCGATTTTCAAGGGAAGCTGCGCCGAACCGGGCAGCGGAATCGTGCACCGCTCGCCGCCGCTCGCGGGCACTGGCCGCACGCGCTTGCTGCTCTGCCTCAACAAGCGATCGGAAACATCTCCGAAGCCGTGGCCGGTAGGCCTTGAACACTGAACCGTATCCCCATCATTTCCCGTCATACCAAGCTCGTCCGCTCCTGGCCGGCGGACGGACCTGACCGGCGCTAGTGTCGCGTCCCGCAAATAAGTGGCATGATTTGCTGGTCTTTTTCGCCGTCGGCTGCGTTACGTCACCACCTGGCTTGACCCGGTGGTCTTCGTCGCGTGGTGCCCGCCACTGCTCGTCATCCCGCCTTGCCGACGACGAAAAATCCTGCGCAACTTA
>JAJEAI010000136.1 GCA_022824205.1 Candidatus Binatia bacterium | reverse complement strand
CGTTCGCGGGAAGCGCCGGCGCCGGCACCCGCCCCCGGGGCGCCCGGCGCCCCGTCTCCGGATCGAGCGGCCGGGGCGGGCGCGCCTCTGCGACCGAGCGGGTGAGCCCGAGCGCGCGGGCCCGCTCGCGCCACCGCGGGATGAGCACCCCGAGCCCGAGGTCGGCCTTGCGCCGGCGCGTCGCCAGCGCCGCGGCCTGCGCCAGCGCCGGGGTGTAGGGCAGCCCCCGCTCGGCGAGCCACGCGAGCAGCGCCCGGCGACGCCCCGAGAACGCATCGAGCAGGGGCCGCCCGTAGCCCGCAATCTCGAAGCCGGGCACCCGCCCGATGAGCGTCGGCGCGATGGCGTAGCCGAGCGCGTGGAGCCGCAGCGCGAGCGCGTTGCGGTAGTACGCCCCGATGAGGCGCTCGGAGCGCCGCAGCCGCGTCCACTCGAGGCTGCGCCACGCGCCCGCGTCGTTCCGCGTCATGTTCGCGATCACGCAGTGCGTGTGCAGCTGCGGATCCTGGTCCCGGCTGGTCAGGTGCCGGAACCCCGCCGTGACCATCCCGTCGGCGCGCACCCGGGGCCTGCGCCCCGTCGCCGGATCGTGGCCCCGGGTCTGCAACAGCTCCGTCTCCACCCAGTCGAGCGTCTCGCGCACCGCCTCGTCGTGCGCGCGCACCACCCGGCGCTCCCCGAACACGAGCGCCTCCAGGGACACCGACTTGGGCGCCGACAGCGTCAGGTCCAGCCCCGGGCGGTGCTGGTGCTCGCCGTCGCGCTTCCTGCCGAGGCGAATGCCGGTGTGCGGCACGAAGCCCGCCAGCACCGCCTCGAAGCGCTTCGGGCGCACGTGGCCCCGCAGCCCCAGCGCCGCCGCCCCCCGCCCGTGCCAGAAGCTCGCCCGCCGGTGCTCCGGGTCGTCGCGCGCGTAGTACCCGTCGCGCTCGAAGTAGTGCACCGTCGACTGCGCCGCGCCCAGTGCCGTGACCGTGGCGACCATCGTTACGGCCTCACGCCTTGCGGCGTGTCGGCCAGGGACGGGCCGTCGCCACGGCGCGCACCCCCCTACGGCAGTCCGTGCCGGTGGGTGAGATCAAGCCCGACGGTGGCGACGAGGAAGCCCCCGGCCACGTCGAGCACCGCCATCGTCCACCGGAGCGCATAGCGATGCAGCGACCCGACCGGAGCCCCGATGTGCCTGTTACCCACAGCGAGGGGGCGGTGCCACAGGTAGACGTGTCGAGCCGCCTGCCCGGCGCCGTGAGCTCCTGCACTGTCTCGCGCACCTCACCGGCCGCCTCCTCAATGGGTTTGACCTTCTCCGACAACCGCCGCTCCGGCTCCACACGCTCGGACAGTCCGGCGAGGCTCGGGCTCTCCAGATTCAGCTCCTCGACGCGCGATTCGGACACCTGGGGCGTCGCCGCGGTACCCACGCCGTCGCCGCCCGGTCGCGCCGTGCCGGCCGGCGGCTCCCGGTGCGTCTCAATCAGCGATTCAAGATGCGATTCAATGCGTCGCAATCGCGCCTCCAGCGCCGACGGCGTGGGCTGCGGATCCCCGGCGGAGCCGGGATCGTTCTTCGCGCCCGCTCCTAACTCACCGCCCACCGGGGCGCGGCGCTCCTTCTCCCCGACGGCCGGGGACTCGTCAACCGACAGAGCGAACAGAAGCTCGTCTACCTGAGTTTCGCCGCCGTTTCGATCCGTTCCATTCGCCACGTCGTCCCACTCTCCTCGCGTGCTGCCTCGGCCTCGCGCGCCGCACCCCCGACTGTAGCGCGTCACGGTCCCGTCGGGCGACGCCGGTGCCCATGCCCGCAAGGCGTGAAAGAGTCCTGTGTTCGGACGCCCCGGGAGACGCCCAACCCAACCCGGTCAGGTGGAGTCGTCGGCCACATTATGGTGAGCTGCGACAGCAACTCCCGCCGCTGCTTGAGCACGGAGCGAGCACGGAGCAAACACAGGGCAATGTCATCGCCCCCTAGGGAAGGTCTGAAAGCAAACGCTGGGCTCTCCGCACCGATCAGAGGGAGGCGTGCTTGACCGGCGACACAAGGGTTCGAGAATGACGGGGTCGCATTGACTTCACCGCATCAATCTCGGAATCTCCCCGGCGATTTGAGGGGGGTGCATGAGTCGCATTTCAAGGGCCGCGGCGATACTCGATGCCGCCGAGCGGTGGAAACAAAGGTGTCTGATCGACGGCGGTTCGCTATTGGGCCAGGAAAGGCTCTGGACCAGCGAGCACTTCGGCGAACTCCAGACGTACTTTGTAGAGCAGCCGGACGAAACCAGGAACCGGTCGTTCCTGGAGAAGCTCCGGGACCAGCTTGCGCCTGCGCCGCCCGAGGCCAAGCGACTGTGGGCGGAAATGACGTGGGTGTACTACCTGATCGTGAACTCGGTCAGCGGCGTGACCAAACTCGACCGAATCAGGACGGTCTGGGAGTGGTCGGAAACCGCGCTGCCCGAAGATCACTGGGCCCTGGCAGGGGACATCCTCGACAGGGGAATCGTCCACCCGGGCCGGGGCTACTCGGGTCACCAGTGGCGGGAGTACCGATTCGTCGTCAGGATGATGCTGGACTGGTGTGGACGGTCTGCGGACGAACGAGAGTCGCTGCTGCACGACCCATGGCGCTTCGCGGAGTATCTGGACGGACAGGGCGACCGCCGTCGGCAGATTCGGCATGCCCTGCTGTACTTGCTGTTTCCAGACAAGTTCGAACCGATCATGACGCCGCAGCACAAGCACCAGATCGTCAAGGCGTACGGGGACGGATCCGATGGGCTTCCCGACTCGGGCGAGGCGGATCTGATCCGTCTGGACAAGGCGTTGCTGGAGGTGCGGAAACGGCTGGGGGAAGAGCGACCCGGGGAGGAGGTCAGCTTCTACGACGAGGGGATGCGGAGCGTCTGGCAGCCTGGAGCGCAGGAAGGCGGTGCGGACGGTGGCCGGGACGTAGACGACGACGGGTGGTACGCAAACCGCCTCGGCACGGTCGATTCCTGGGTGATCGCGCCCGGTGAGGGGGCGCGACTATGGGCGGAGTTCCTTGAAGCCGGGATCGCGGCGATCGCTTGGGACGGTCTCGGCGACCTGGCCGAGTACGAGTCGCGGGAAGCCATCCACGCCGCGCTGATCGCAGACGGCGCGGGGGAGAATCCCACCATGCAATCGCTTGCGGCGTGGGAGTTCGTTCACGAGGTGGCAGTCGGTGATATCGTGCTGGCCAAGAGGGGGCGAAGTGCGATCCTCGGTTGGGGGACGGTCACCGGCGACTACGTGCACGACCCGGAACGCGCCGAGTACCGGAACACACGCCCGGTCGAATGGCATCCTTGCGACGCCGCGATCGAGCTGAGAAGCCAGATCACGACCAAGACGCTGACCCGCTTCACCCCTTACAAGCCCTGGCTGCGCTGCGTGTTCGAGTCGATGGACGCCGGCACGGGAGGTGCCGGGAGAGATGACGAGAGCACGGACCACGAGTCGTACGATCTTGCCGAAGCCGTGAGCGATCTCTTCCTGGAGGAGGTCCAGTTGGGCCGCATGGTCGACGCCATCGCATTGCGCAAGAACCTGATCCTGCAAGGGCCGCCGGGGGTTGGCAAGACGTTCATCGCACGTCGGATCGCGTGGTGCCTGATGGGCTGCAAAGACTCGAGCGCGATCGAGATGGTGCAGTTCCACCAGTCATACGCTTACGAGGACTTCGTGCAGGGCTGGCGACCGACGGCGACAGGTGGATTCGAACTCCGTTCGGGCGTCTTCCTCGACTTCTGCAAGCGAGCGGAGGCCGGCGGGGACCGACACTACGTCTTCATCATCGACGAGATCAACCGCGGGAACCTCTCGCGGATCTTCGGGGAGCTGCTGATGCTCCTGGAGGCCGACAAGCGGGGCCGGGACTTCGCCATTCCGTTGACCTACAGCCCGGTGGGGGAGCGGTTCGCCATCCCGGCCAACGTCCACGTCCTGGGACTCATGAACACGGCGGACCGTTCGTTGGCGATCGTCGACTACGCGCTGCGGAGGCGGTTCGCCTTCGAGTCCCTCAAGCCCGCCTTCAGCACTCGGCAGTTCCGGGAACACTTGCTGGAAGCGGACCTGGACACGGGCCTTGTAGACCGAATCGTGAGGAACATGTCGGAACTCAACGAGCGAATCCGCGGCGACAAGGACCTAGGCCCCGGATTCGAGATCGGCCACAGTTACTTCGTGCCCGAGGAGTCGGCGGACGAAGAGTGGTACCTGAACACCGTGGAGACCCAGATCGCTCCCCTGCTTCGCGAGTATTGGTTCGACAAGCCCGAACAGGTCGACGAGCTCGTCGAGAAGCTACGCCGTTGAGCGCCAGCCGGATCCCGATCGCAAACGTCTACTACCTGTTGTGCTATGCGTGGGGTCACGTCGATGAGCGCGACTTGGTACGGCTGGACGCTTTTGACGAATTGGACCGGGTGCACGACCTGCTGGGGCACGTGCTGGTCCAAGGTACGTTCCGGCTGGCCCGTCAAGGGATTGATCAGGGGTATCGGGACGTGCGGGAGGATCTTGCGGGCATCCGAGGGAAGGTGGATGTCGGCGGCACGGTAAAGCGTGCGTTGCGCAGCCGGGGCCGGGTCGCGTGCGCTTTTGAGGAGCTGACGCCGGACGTGCCGCACAACCGGATCCTGCGCTCTACGCTGTCCGCGCTGCTACGTGTTCGGGATCTGGACGACGATGTGCGGGCAGGTGTCCGACGGGCGTACGAGAAGCTCGCCGGCGTGACGGTCGTGCGAGTGACGCGGCGAATGTTCGACCAGGTGCAACTGGACGGCAACCGCCGCTACTATCGGTTTCTGTTGTCCGTGTGTCGGCTGGTCCACGACCTATTGCTGGTGGAGGAACGGTCCGGCGAGCACCGGTTCACCGGCTTGACGGACGCGGTGATGTGGAACGTGTACGAGGACTTCGTGATCGAGTTCTACCGACGCGAGCAGGACCGCTACCGCGTGAACAGACGTGGGCGCACCATTCGGTGGGCGCGGGAGGGCACCCACGAGGACGAGCGGTCAAAGCTGCCTGGGATGGAGGCGGACGCGATCCTCGAAGCTGAGGACCGCCGGATCATCATGGATGCCAAGTATTACGCCGAGGCTCTGGGTGGCCGCTTCGGCGGGAAGCTGCGCTCGGATCACCTCTACCAGTTGCTGGCCTACCTGAGGAACCGGGAGGCCACGGAGGCGCCCGGAGCCTTACACGAGGGGATCCTGTTGTACCCGACCGTCGGATACGCGGTTTCGGCGAGGGTGCGCCTGGAAGGGCACTGGATTCAGGCGTGCAGCATCGACCTCTCCAAGGTCTGGAAGGAAATCCATCACGACATGCTGCAGATCATTGCCTAAGCGGAATCGTGAAGATCGCAATCTGGTTCGTGGACAGCGCGAGTGGAAGGCTTCAGCCGACTGATAGTGGACGCGGAGAACTCTGCGGGAACATTGTCGGGACCTGGGATTGCCGCACTGCCGCAGGGCCGCAGTCGCCATCCCGTCCGTATGAATGGGGGAGGCAAAGTCAATCGCCATAAAGATCGTCGGACGAAACCCGATCTCGGACAGGGTGCTTCGGCGTGTAAGGATCTATCTCCCCAGGCGCAAAGACGTCCGGAACGTCGCCGAGGCGATGTGCCAGCCCATAGGCAACAAGCAGAAAGGTCGGATCAGCACGTAGCTCGCTGCCATCTTGTTCAAAGAGATCAGAGGGGAGGCCGGGATCAGCGACCGGTTCCCGCTTGAGCCAGTCCGCCTTCTCCTGCAATAGTCTATTCTGAACGACATCCAACTTCGTGCCGCCGCCGAGAAAGAAGACTCGGCCGATTCTACG
Organism: Candidatus Binatia bacterium; assembly: GCA_022824205.1. Taxonomy (GTDB): domain Bacteria; phylum Desulfobacterota; class Binatia; order UBA9968; family JAJDTQ01; genus JAJDTQ01. The sequence continues at coordinate 11,204 of JAJEAI010000136.1, read as the reverse complement.
CCACCTGAGGATGCTTCTGTCCTTAGGGAATGCCGCACCAGACGCTTCGCCAAACACCTTGGCGATCTCCGCAAGAACTTGATCCAACCCCGCACGGCCTTGATCGGGAAGGCGTTGGAGCAATTCGTTTTCGCGCCCCCTGATCTTGGATAACGTCCTGGCATCCTCCACGTGTGTGGCGAGCACGTGGTCCAAAGCATCGCATGCCGGAGGGGCGCACGCCGCGCTGTAGAAACTAAGCCGGTCATTGACAAGGATCCCGCCGGACCGCATCGGGTTGATGTGAAACCACGAGGCGCTCGTGGTTCCGGCCCCCACGTCAACGCATGCGTAGCGTCCATGGGCTATGTCGGGAGATCGGTGTGCCCAGAAAAGCGCCGCCTCAGCCTCCGAACGCACCCAATCGCGGAGGTATTGAGGAGGCTGATGGCCGACTGTAGTGCGGGCGGAGTTGAGCGCGTCCCGGGCGTCGGCGATGGAAACTGTGTCCTGGAGGTCGAGTTGGCCAGCGAGCTCGAATGCCTCTCTGGCAATGCCGACAAACGCAAGATGCAGCCGCTTGTCATCCAGTTGCGCCATCGGGACACCCAGCGTGATGCTCAATGAAGCGGTTGAGTCCCGCTGTGCCGCATACTGTTCCCCAGCTTGACGACCAAGGGTAATCAGATGCCCAACATACAAAGTCGCCAAGTCACGAGCGGTCAGACCGGTCGGCAGGGGCGCGGGATCGCCATAAAATCTGTCGGGATACGCGCAGCGCATCTTGAGGGAACGATAGGGAGTGCCTTCGTCCGCCCGAGCTTCGGCTGAGAACCCAAAGCGAAGCGAGTCTTCGGTGGCACAGACCGTGGACGGGATCAGGTAGTCATCGCTGTTGGTGGAGGATGGCGGCCTTACAAGAAAGCTGCGGTCGCCGTCGACGGCACTGTAGTCGGTGATCACAAGTTTTGATCTGCTAGTGCCGTAGTCAATGCCCAGCCTGAGCGACCGCGAGGCCCGGGGTTGGCGCGACCGTCCTTCGGGCTGAGGAATTGAGCGATCCGGTACTGGCCGTTGATGCCGATTAGCGGGGTGGTGAGCCACAAGCGTCTCCCATGAGGTGATGGATTACGGCGCCAAGATGCGAAGGACACCCGCAGCAACCATTTCTGTCTCGACGTTGGGGTCAGTCGATTCGTCCAAGCTATCCAGCCGTGAAGTTCTTTCCCGATTGGCCCGGTCCAGTTTGGCCCGAGCCATCTTGATGGCAAATGGGGCAGCCCCTTTGTCTTGAAGTGAGCCAAGGCGCGTCTCAGCCTCGCTGACACGGTAGTCCAAAGCTACCGCAAGGGTGGTCTTCAGTCGGCTGGTACGCACGGCGTTCAGTTCGCGTTCCGTCGAAACGACTGCTGATCGACGCGAACCCAGTTGATCACGAAGGCGCTGCGACACTCGGCTCACCAACCGTGGCTCGAGTTGGGGGGCGGGGTCCAAGGACGACGAATGGTCGAGCATGGACAGCAGCAAGTCCTCAGATTCAGCGTCGGACAGAAAACGGTCTTGCTCGCTGAGAAACAGCGGGACGAGAGTGATGCGGGGCCTTATGCCGCCGGTATCGAAAAGATGAATCTCGAACATGAGGTCACCGGACAGCCCTGTGGCTGAGTCGGCAAGATCAGCGGCCTTCAGCGCGAGAGCAAACGAACGCGGCATTGTGCTTCGGTCGCGGTCTCCTTCCGTCATGACCATCCGGACGAAGGGGTGGCGGGAGTGGATCAGCTCGGCATTGGCATGCTTGAGCGCAGCATCCTGATCGAAGGTCGCCCTGACTGCGCCCGCTTCCAGCATTCGACCGAAACGAACGGCTTCCCGATCAGTGGGGAACGCCTGCAAGACGAGCCGACCGACATCTGGAGGCGTTCGGATGTCCGCGACATGCGAGACCAACTTTTGGGGGAATCTGCTGCCAGCGAAGTTGGCGGCAAGGTAGCCCCCCACATAGGCGTGGAGTTCATCGCTGGAGGGGACTTTCCGCCGACCGATCAGACCCTCGATCTCGTCCAAGAAGGACTGGTCAGCAGCCATAAGGCTATCGGTCTCGTTTGCGAGACCTTCGGCCTTCAGGCGTTCGTCGCGCCAAGCGTCCGCCGAGTCATCTGCCTGTGATCGCTGTTCCTTTTCGGTCAAGTCGCCGCGTATGGCGTCTGCCGCGAGCTTCTCAACGGACTCGCCCAGTATTGGCTCGATCTCGCCGATGGACTCCCGGAATATGCCGATTCGTTCATAGAGCCGATAGAGGATGCGCTCCTCTATGGTCTCCGAGGCGACTAGGTTCAGGATAACGATTCTGGACGTTGCTTGACCGATACGGTCAATGCGCCCGATGCGTTGCTCCACGACCATGGGATTCCAAGGCAGGTCGTAGTTCACTACGACGGAGGCGAACTGCAGGTCTAGGCCTTCGCTGCCAACCTCGGACGAGAGCAGGAGGCGAATGTCCGGATTGCTCGCGAATTCGTCAATGCGGGCCTCACGTTGGGGAATCGGCACGTCGCCGTTGATCAGACGGGACTGGATTCGGTCGTTGCCGAGACGTTCATTGAGGTAGGCGAGCGTCGGCTTAAAGAACGCAAACAGGACCACCTTGCGTGGTGGCCGCCCCGCGTCGCGGTCTTCCCGCCAAACTCCGTGCAGGGCGTCCTTGAGCCTTTCGTACTTCGTGTCCTCTTCCGTAAGGCGCTCCAAGGACGACGTGATCTCGTCAAGTTTCTCGCGAATGCTCCCCGACTGGGACAGCGCGCCACCCTCGCTATCGTATAGGCCATCGTCGAAGTCTCGGGCCAACCCCTCGACGATGGAGCCGCCGCGGGCAAGCTTGTCCCGGAAGCCCCTGGCCGCAGCGGGTATACAGCTTGCGGTTGCGCGGAAAGCCTGCAGCGCGGCGAGCGCACGACCCCATCCGGACAGATCAGGACGAATCACGCTGCAAAGCTCAGCAACTGAGTCGTAGAAGGCGCGTTCGGTCGGGGTGAATCGAACGGCGACGACATTGGGTGCGCGCCGCGTTCTGTCGGGAATGACCTCCACCTTCCGCGTTCGGCTGACGATGGTGCCCGTCAGCGAAAGCTCGTTGATGTCCCTCTGGAGTGCCACGAGGGCATCGCGGTCCAAAGGTTCGGCCCGTCTACACCGTTCCACGAGGCTGGCAAAGTAGTCGGATTGCGTTAAACGGCGCGTGTAGGGACTGTCCTTCAGCTCCTCCAAGGCGCTGACGGCTGCGTCAACAGCGGGCGGATTCGAGCGAATCGCGGTGGCCGCGCGGATGATTGGGCGGTTCGCCGCGCACTGCTCTTCGAACAGGGCGCCATCCTGGAATTCTGATCTGTCGAGAATGTTCAGAAGCCGAAAGAGGTTGTCCAGACCGGTCTGAACCGGCGTGGCCGTGAGAAAAATCATGTTCTCCGCGCATCGGGACAGCGCTTGGCCAAGACGATGTTGCTGCCTATCCGGGTTGCGCATCCGATGCGCTTCGTCGACAACGACAATGTCCAAGGGCGGCTCAACATCCTCCAGAAACTCCGTGACGTCGGAAGAACGGGCGGACTCGATGGAGACAATCCAGGAGAAGCGTTCCAATTCGCCGCCCCTTTCAAGACCTTTGCGCAGCTCCGCTATGCGGCGCCCGGTCACTATCTCGAAGCGCTCTCCGAAGCGGCGGTCCATTTCAGCCTGCCACTTGGTGCGGAGCCGGGAGGGAACCACGAGTAGAGTTCGCTCGACGCTGACCCGCGACTTAAGTTCCCGAATGATGTACCCGGCCTCAATGGTCTTCCCGAGCCCAACGTCGTCAGCGATCAGCAACCGTTTGCTCGGGTTCTCAAGGAACTTGAGCAGTGGCTTGAATTGAAAGGGATAGAAAGCCGCCTTGGCGGAGCCGAATGAAGCAGCGATCGGGGAAGGGGGACGGCGCAGCCTCTCGAAGGTCATCAAAGTGCGGAATGCACCCGCGCCGCTAAATGTTCCGTCCGCTATGTCCTCCCATGCATCGGTATGCTCTGGAAGCCGCTCTAACTCCTCTTCCGCAATACCCCTAACTCCGTTGCCGAACTGGACACGGTAAATCCATTGGCCAGTGGCTTCCTCAAGGTAGCCAGCGTCCCGAATCACCCCGACAGCGTCGGGTCGAGACTTGCGCCGAACCGGGTCATTAGGATTGAATCGCGAGGCCATGGGTGTAGCGCACTCCAACACGTCAAACGCGCAAGGCTACACACCACCAAGGGGCTAGGCAAACACGCCTTACGGACAGCGCAGTCGAACTTGGTGCCTCATCGACTGTGGCATTCCGCAGCGTTGCCTTTCCTGTTCGCAGACATGCTGCTCAAGGTGGAGGATAGTGATGGCGATGGGGGCTGGTGAGCCTTTGGGGCCGGTTGGGCTGTTGGATTCGTGAAGCCAACCGGATGCCACCGACCAACATGCTAGGGCGAGATGGACTTCACTAACCTGAACCTGCCCCGCAGTTGCTCATCGTTTCTCGCCCGGACCGCACGGAAGTTCGGGCTGTTCTAGTTGCCTATTGAGCCCATTCGGGTGAGGTCTGCAAACGCAGGGCGAACGACACGGAGACGCTGTGGACCATAGTCGATTCCATTCGTATCATTGGAAATTCCCGTTCTGGGGCAAACTCCGGATTCGAGTTTTTCCCGGACGGTATGGAGCATGTCAGTTCTCGTCGGCTCCTGGCCTCAGTAGCAGCCTTCTCTTTGCCAGCTTTGACCCATGTGGGAGAACATCGACCCCTGACGAGTCGCTAGCGTCGCGTTCGTCACCTCGAAACCGTGCCGCATCAGGAAGTCAAACTCCTCGCCGCTCAGGCGTCGGAGCGTCGTCTTGAACTCCGCAGCCCGCGCAACGTCGCTTTCCCCGATCCTCTCTCCCGCTGGTACGCTGCTACCCACCGCTCGGTAAACGCCCTCGACCGTATTTCCAAGCCGCACGTAGACACCGGCGTTCTTCTGCCGCTGGAACTCGGCAATCAGCGCCCGTGCGCGTAGGCCTCGAACCTGTTCTGTCGCCACGTCAACCAGCCGCAAGGCGCGTCGCCACGGCATCAGAACGCGCTTCAGCCTGCCGGAGTCCAACGCTAGTGGCGCTGAGGCGTCGCTTACCAGCAAGAAGTCGAACCCGTCGCGAAACCCGCCGCCAGACTTGAAGAGCGGTTCCACGCCCAAGTTGTCGTAAACACCGCCGTCCCAAAGCGCGTACCGTTTCGCCGGGGTTGCACCAGCGACCAGCTTGCTCTTCTCGTAGCGATGCCAGTCGTATTCCTCCGACCGGATAGCCAAGGGTCCAATCAGCCCCGGAACGGCAGCCGATGCGGCAATGGCTTCCGCGATTGGCGTCGTCGGATTTAGCACGTAGTTGGTTTTGTAGTCACCCATGCGAGGCCTGCTGAACCGCCAGTTCCTTCCGGTTTCGTAGCAGGTTGCGTTCACGATCCAGCGCGGTGTTTCAGGAAGGTCCTGCATCGTTCCGCAGATTCCCCACTGCACCTCAAGTTGCCTTGCCAAAACGTGTGCGCGGCCGCGCGCAAGCCGCCACGGGAGTACCACAGATCGCCACAAGTATGACCACTGCAGGGTGGCCGTGGTCAGGCGGTTCCGGACGCACGGCAACACATGATCAAGGAACTCGTCGCTTGCAGGCCACCGGTGACCAATCTGGCAGAGGATCAATCCCAACAACAGACTGCCGCCGGATACCGTGGACACAAACGTTGCCGATTCCATCAGTCCGTCCAAGGCGAGGCGCCGCAGCACCCCACAGTGAAACGCCGCCGCCCGAACGCCGCCGCCCGACAATGCGAGCCCGAGCTTCACCGCCGCTCACCAAGCAAGCTTGCCAGCATTGCTTCGGCCGTATCAGCTACAGCGCTCGTTGCCGAAGTTCCTACTTTTCGGTCATGCCGACACCGCTTTCCATCCCATCCCCAAGGATTCACGCTCACGCGACCCGTTGAGTAGGGAAGTCGCTACCTGCTCGTCTGGTGAGCCACGAAACCCCGCTACGAATGTTTGTCTTGAACACGTGTTCCGCCACGCGCGAGTATAGTCTGACGGCTTTCGCGTCCGGGTGCCCGTACTGGTTGTCAATGCCAGCGCTGATCAGCACAGTGTCCGGCGAAACCGCTAAGGCCATACCCGCATGTGCAGCGTTCTTAGAACCGTGATGGGGTGCCGCCAGAACGTCGGCGGCCAGTGCATCGTCGAACAGCGACACTATCCGATCCCAGCGGGGATTCTCCGTATCGCCAGTCACCAGATATGCGAACCCTCCCGGGCCGATCCCCTCGATCTTCAGCACGATGCTGCAATTGTTCGAGCTGTCCATGTCCTCGACGTGAGGCGAAAAGAGTTCCAAGTCAAACTCGTCCGTCAGATCGTCTAGGTAGCGCGAGTCGAGCCGATCAAGGCGTACTGACACGCGCCCCAGCGAGCTGCGTGTGTTCTGACGCCGTCGCTCGTGCTTGCGGATCACGTTGAATACGAGCCTCGCATTCTCCGTATCCTGGTAGTACTTGGGATACATCACCCACGCCGGTGCGTAGTCCTCCAATAGCCAATCCAGCCCATCCGGATCCGCGTGGTCGTCATCAAATCCCGTCAACACGATGCCCACCAATTCCCGTCGCCGCAGGAATCGGTCCACTTTCGACACAATGTCATCCGAGCAGTCGGCCGGACGACGAGTATCCACTGCGATCGCCTGCTCACCATGGCGAACCACAGCGAAGTTGCCCTGGCCCGCGTAGAGCGTCAATATCTCCATCGTCCTCAGCTCTCCGATCCAACGGCAGACTTGTAGATGGCTCGATTGAGCCCCGACTCCAGTGCCCGCACCGCCTCGCTTGCGCTCCGAAATGGTACTTCGCACAGACTCCCGGACTCAGCCGAGGCCGGGTTCACTCTCGGGTAGTAGGCAAGCTTTTCTTCGTCTTCCACTTCGACGACCCGCAACTCAGCCTCCGTGCCATCAACTAGCGCTATGGGACCTTTCCAGAAAAACGTCTCTGACCGCGCCGAAAGCCGCGGCTTCAGCGAGGGATAAATGACCTCAAGGATCCGCTGGTCATGCGCGCGAACGGCTACCGCCAACCTCCTTTGTCCAACGTCCGACTGCAGTCGGTCCTCTGTAACGGCCACATCCCTCGGCCAAATCGTCGCTTCGTCCGTTATCCGGACGTTCCTCGCGTCCACTTCATAGACCTCCTCGTCTCCGCGGAACAGCAGGTAGTGCCGCACCGTGTAGCGGTCCAGATCCGCCCGTCCCTCCCGACGAGACGTCACCAGCAACGCGTAAAAGAAGTCTAGATTGTGCAGGTCGTGATTCACGATGCGCCGATAGGTTGCTACGTCGCCCCCGCTCAGGTTCGGATACCCGTTCACGTGATGTGTGTGCCAGTTCCCGAGGTGTTCAATCGTCGGATCCTCGGCTTCGATCCGCCTGAAGACTTCGGTCTGATAATCACCGTCCTGGAAGAAACTGGTCCTCGTTCGCCTAGCCTTCGGACCCGGTTCGATGACGCCACGCGCCCTCACCACCAACGTGTTCCGCACCAGCGCGAAGTGGCCCACCATTCGGCCGCCCGTTTCGTTGCTGTCGTAGCGGTCACACTCATCGAACACGCTCTGCAAGGCGCCTCCGGCGATTTCGATCCTGACAGATCGCACGTCTCTCATAGCGTTCATACCTGCTCTCCACACACCATGCAGCCTTCCTGGGGCTGTAGGGACATTCGCTGCAGCTCGAAGTTCTTCGAAAACGGGTGAACTCTTCGGTTGCCCCATACAAAATAGTTCTGCTCGATCGGCGTCATGAACTTCGGCCGCTCCTTCGCCGTGTCCCCAAGCACATCCAACGTGAGCCGCGTGTGGAAAGCCGCAATGAAACCAATGTCCACTGCTAGGCCCGGCGAATCCTTGATCTCCTCGATCTCAAGGTCGTATACCTTTTGACGTTCGTCCTCCGTTGCGAGGTCGATCTCGCGCACTCCCTCCCGGAACCGCGTACGTTCCAGAAAGCCCTCCAAGCAGGCCAGACATCCAGCGGTTCCACTTCGGTACGCGTAAGCTTCGCCACCGATGCCCCGGGTGAACACACGCCCTACCGTGAACGGCGTTCCTGTCTTCACACACGCCTCGTTCAGCCGGTAGCGGCTCGGTTCGTTGTCTGTTCCGATCACGACAACGCTTGATCGCTCGACCTCGCCCTCTAGGCCGGACCATTCGAGAACATCATCGTCGAACGTCCTGATCTCGACCTCAGGGTTACGGTCACTGAGAACGTCGGCAAGCGCTGCGGTTTTGCGCCAGCCCACGTACCGGAGCCCGCACACATGCCGGATGACGTTCTCAATCTCAAGTTTGTCCATGTCTACCAAGATGAACTTCCTTACGCCCGACATGGCCAGTTGCAACGCCACTTGGCCACCACCCGACCCACAACCAGCGATCAGTACCCACAAGTCTCGAAATGCTTCGACGTCATAGAGACGCTCGACCCTCGCGAACAGGCCCTCAGTAGTCATTCCAATCCCTCCCGCGGCCATTCGGTCGTTTGTCGCCACACGGTGTAGTGCTGAATCCATCGCCTGAACAGCGCCACCGCGTGCATCACGTCGTGCCTGCCCGGATTCCACACCGCTAATGCGCCATAGAGGCACAACGCCCCGTTTGGCCACCGGTGTGGACAGCCCTCTTCGATCGGATCGGCCGTCACCACCGGTGCCTTGTTGGGATAGCCATGGGGTAGCGTCACCGTCACCTCCACCGGCGTATCGCCGCTGAACTCGCGGAACAAGAACTGCATCTCCCGCTCGGCGCTGATTGCTACGCGGTACTGCTCGACGGAGTCCTTTAGCCTGTCGAGTTCCGCGGTCACGCGTGACCGCTGGATATCCGGCAGAAAGCACGATATGGGTACAAGACACGCTTTCTGCTGACCATTCCGTTCAATCAGGTACGCCGCCCCGTCCCTCGACACCTCATCAAGTACCTCCCCCGGGCTACTGCGCAGCGCCATCATCGGGAGCGGTTTGAACTCGATGTGCGTATCGCTGGGTAGCAGGCTAGATGCCTGCCCCTCGATCAGTTGCACATTCGCTTGGCCCTTAGTCGTACTCATCGTCTCAGTGATCCAACCCCGCCCCGGGCCACTTCCCCGTCTGCCGATACACCTCATACTTGCCAAGCCACTTCGCTGCCCGTTTTATGACGAAGGTCAAGTTATGGCGACCGGGGTTCCACATGTGTGGGTGGAGATAGCAGATCCGGTCATTCGGGTACCTGTGCGGCGACGGCGACAACGATGGCTTCCTGACGTGCACCTCGGGCATGGCGTTGGGGTACGACTCTGGGAATGACACGCCTAGGGTGTATAGGCGCATGCTCGTCTGCAGCGCGACGACCGCCATCAAGCCGCCCTCCGCCGTTGGCCAGCCCTCAACGTAGTCAAAATATTGCTGTGCCGCGGCGATGTCGCCGCGGATTCTCGCCAGATTCATGCCAGCTTGGCCCGCTGCCCGTACTCGCCCCCGAGGTCCTCTCGCATTGTTAGCGGCTTCTTGAAGTCTCGCTCCACTGCATCGCTGTCTCCCAGTGCCCGAATCTCGCCGTTGGGGAGAATCTCGATTGGGGTGTCCTCCTCAGAATCTAGCAGTCGTTCCAGTTCTTCGATCGTTGGCTTTCTGGCCATGGTGCTGCCCCTTACGCAAACAAGTTAACTATAGTAATTGTATAGAGACATTGCAACTCTAGTCAATTATGCTAATATTAAATCACTCGACCGCCCCAATCCCGTACTGGCGCCCGCGAATCCATGGCACATCGCACCTCCCCAACCCGACCGAATCCAAGTCCGGATCATATTGAGCTAGCCAAATCTCGGATACGCGACATCCTCTCACAGCGCATCGTTGCCACAACGCGCACCTTCGACCACCTGATCTCCGACACGGGCGATCCGCGCCTCGAACCTCACATCTTGGGACGGGCCCGCAAGATCCTCGTTCGCGATAGTGAACTAGAGACGAAGATTCTTCGCGCCAACGACCCGCCTTGGTTCTACCTCCCTGATGCCCGTCCCGCCGACGTAGATTCCCACCTCGCCACACTCGCACCTTTGCTCCAAGAAATCTCCCGCCAAGCTGTGACAGGCCGCCGCGGCCAGTGCTTGGAGCTTGCCATCTTCCGCGCACTTCGCGCCCAGCCCGATGCCCAGTACCTAGGCCGATTCCTCGAATTCGACCCCACCGCCCCGACACGTCCGAAGAAGCTCTACAGCAAGGAGGAGCCGCCCTCACACATCGGGAACCGCGCAATATCGGCAAAACGTCCGCTCGACTTCCTCTATCAGCATCCCGCCGCGGGGTTCGCTGGTATCGAGGCCAAAAACGTCCGTGAGTGGCTTTACCCCGGTGGAGAGGAAGTCAAGGCGCTTCTCTACAAGTGCGTTTCGCTGGACTGCGTTCCGGTCCTCGTCGCCCGCCGCTTCCCAAGGAGTACCTTCGAAATCCTCGGTTTGTGTGGCGTCGTCCTCCATCAAACCCTCAACCAGCTCTATCATTTCGCCGACAAGGATCTGGCTGACCGTGCGATGCGGCAGGACTCGCTCGGCTTCGACGACATCCGTGTCGGCGACAAGCCTGACGCCCGACTTCTGCGCTTCATCGGCACCACCCTCCCCGAAGTGCTTCCTTGTGCACGCGCCCGCTTCGACAAGTTCAAGGATCTCCTGGCCTGCTACGCAAGTAGGGAGATGCAGTATTTCGAGTTCTCCGGCCGCGTTCGGCTTCGAGCTGCTGGCAAGGAAGAGGCAGACTGGGAAGACGCCGACCAAGGCAATCCCGACGACAACTACTACTGAGTCATTTGAGTTTCCGCCCCCTGCCTACAGGCCAGCGCCCTCTGAGCTAGCCTGAACGGGGCAGTGTTTCCAACGAAAAGTGAGCCAAAGGGCCGAGAGTTGGGATCATCGGAGGATGATCGTGGCACTTCAGACCAAGCGAAAACGGAAGACATGCTTGGCGGAGCGGACGGGATTCGAACCCGCGACCCCCGGCGTGACAGGCCGATATTCTAACCAGCTGAACTACCGCTCCGCAGACCTTGCCAGCTGGTGGGTGTTGCAGGGTTCGAACCTGCGACCTACGGCTTGTAAGGCCG
>JAJEAI010000075.1 GCA_022824205.1 Candidatus Binatia bacterium | reverse complement strand
TGATTCGGCCGGCCCGTTGATTCACAATCGGGTGCGCCGCGGCCGCCCGGTCGCGCGCCGGAGGCGGCCCCGCGAGAACCGGCTCCTTCGGGAAAGGAGACCCTCCATGGGAAACGATACCCTCAGGATCAGGACCACGGGCATCGACCACGTCGTGATGCACGTGAAGGACCTGTCCCGGTCCCGGCGGTTCTACATCGATCTGCTCGGGATGTACGTGGACCACGAGAACGAGGACCAGTTGTTCCTTCGTTGCGGCTCGCAGCAACTGGCGCTCTTCGCAAGAGGCCGTCCCCCCGAGGACGATGAAAACCGTGAGTTGCACCACATGGCGTTCCACGTGGAGACCGGCAGCTACGAGGAGGTCAAGTCGGCCCTGGAGGCCGCGGGGGTCGCCGTGAACGGGCGGCGCAACGATCCCGAGTGCATCTACTTCCGGGACCCCGACGGTCACCGGCTTCAGATCCTGCCGCCGCGAAGATGAACCGGCGGCGCGGGCACGAGGAGAGCGGGCGCCATGCAATATCGGATGCTGGGTAGCACGGGACTGCGCGTCTCCGAGATCGGCTTCGGCTGCGGCAACGTCGGCGGGCTGATGGTGCGGGGCAGCCACGACGCGCAACTCGACGCGGTCCGGCATGCGCTGGACCTGGGCATCAACTATTTCGACACCGCCAGGGCCTACGGCGAGGGAAAGTCGGAGACCCACCTTGGGCGCGTGCTGGACGAGGTTGGCGAGAGGGTCGTGTTGTCCACGAAGATCCGCCTCGAAGCGGATGCCCTGAACGACATCGCCTCCGCCGCCGCGTCCGAGGTCGAACAGGGGCTGGCGCGTCTGGGACGCTCCTCGGTGGACCTGATCCAGCTCCACACCCGGCTGACCATGAAGCGCGAAGAGGGAGGTTTCGCCATGACTCCCGGCGAGGTGCTGGGTCCGGGGGGCGTGGTGGAGGCGTTCAAACGGCTGCGCGACCAGGGCCGCGTGGGCTTCTTCGGTTTCACCGGACTGGGCGAGGTCGAGGCCATCGAAGCCCTGGTGGACAGTGGCGAGTTCCACTCCTTCCAGGCCTACTACAACCTGCTCAACCCCAGCGCGGGCCAGCCCGTGCCCGCGGGTTTCAGCGCCCTGGACTACGGACGCGTCATCGACCGGGCCGCCGCCCAGGGCATGGGCGTCGTCGTCATCCGGGTGCTGGCCGCCGGTGTCCTGAGCCCGACCCCCGAGTCTGGAGGCGGCACCAGCCGCGAGCCCCTCTCCGCCGGCTCCGACTACGAGCGCGACGTCGCCCGCGCCCACAAGCTCGGCTTTCTCCAGGACCACGGACTGGCGTCCCTGCCGCAAGCCGCCATGCGCTTCGCGCTCATGAAGCCCGAGGTGAGCACGGTGCTCGTGGGGTTCTCCAACAACGCACAGATCGACGAGGCCGTCGCCTGTTCCGGCGCCGGCCCCCTGCCCGACGCCGCCCTGTCCGGCTTGCGCGACACGTGGGACAGCGACTTCGGGAGCCGTCCGTAATCGCGAATCGTCATTCCCGCGCAACAGGCCGTCTCAGAGCTCCGCCCGGATATGAAATGGCGATTCCCGCTTTCGCGGGAATGACGGGGAAGGGCCTTCAGCGCCCCTCGCCGATGCGCCGCACGTGCTCCTGCACTACTTCGCGCGGGCACAGGGCGATGAAGCCCTTGGCTCCCAGGAACAAAAGCAGCAGGTCGTCGAAATGCCCCAAGGCGGGCAAGAGGTCGGGGACCAAGTCGGCCGGCATGATCAGGTAGGCGACCACGCCCAGGGCCAGCGCCTTGGCCTTGAGGCCGACGCGCGGGTCCTTGAACAGCCGCCAGAAGAGCCGCAGGAAGCTGGGCAGGTGCTGCACCAGCCCCAACAGCCGGCGCGGCCCGAGACGCAAGAGGTAGGCGAGGGAACTCAACCGGATCATGGGTTCTTGGGTGCCGCGGGCTATTCCGGTGGTACCGAGGATTCCGATGACGCGAGGGACGGTCCCCGCCGGAACAACGTGCCGCGGTCGCCGGCCAGGAGCGCCTGTCCGGCCCCCATGGCGACCGCGGTGAACCTCTCGGGGGTGCCGAGGCGGGTGCGTTGCCAACGGGTGCCGTCCCAGCCGAACACCGCGCCCGCCGTGCCCGCGGCCCAGCAGTCGCTTGCCGAAGCGCAGGCGACGGCGCGCAACCGGAAGAAGGAGCCGGGCACGTCCGTCTTCTTCCATGCGGTTCCGTCGTACTCGAAGATCGCGCCGTGGTCGCCCACGGCCCAGCCCCGGCCGTTGCCGGCAAGGACCACGTCGTACATGCGCGGGATGTCCCTCATGTCCGCCTTCTTCCAGCGAGCGCCGTCCCAGCGGGCGAAGAACCCGTCGCCCACCATCCAACCGGAGCGCAGCGAGGGAAAGGCCATGGCGTGGATGCGCGCCTTGCCCGCCGGGCTCAGGGCATGGCGCCACTCCTTCCCGTTCCACTCGATGAGGCGTCCGTCCCGGGTGCCCGCGAAGCAACGGTCCGGCGCCGCGCAGCCGGCGCCCCAGAGCCTTCCTTCCGACCGTTTGCGCCGGTTCAGGGGGTTCTTCACCCGGGTCCACGCCGTGCCGTTGTAATGGAGGGACAAGGCGTCGTCGCCGAACACCCACACATCGTCCGGCGCGTTCACCACGAACTTCCTCGGACGCACCTTGGCCGGGTGGTCCATGGCGTCCAGGCCTTCTCCGTCCCAGCGAAGCAGGCGGCCGTCACTGGTGCCGATGAGCGCACGGTCGCGGTCCAGGATGCCGACGGCGGTCACGTTCGGGGGAGGCTTCCTGCCCTTGCGCGCACTGTCCCAGGCAACCTTCTCCCAGGCGCCGGCCCAGGCAGCCCAGGCGGGCAGGGCGAGGCACGCGGCGAGCACCAGCGCGCCACCGTGGGTCGGAGCAAATGCGGTGATGCGGTTCAAGCCGTCTCTTTCACGCGGTGAAGCCATGACCGCACGGAACCGTAGCCGCAAGGTTCGGCGCGCGGACCGGATCGACGGAACGTGAACCGGCACCGCCTCAACCCGTCGCGCCGGTGCCCGCGCCCCATATCGCAATCAGTTCCGCGGCATCCACCACGTCGGCGAAGCGCTCCATGCGCTTCAGCGCTTCGTGATGCGCGGTCTCGCGGTTCGTGCCAACGCAGTCGCGCGCCACGATCATGGACAGTCCGCGGTAGAACCCGTCCCGGACGCTGCCTTCCACGCCCGAGTCCGTCCGGCAGCCGACCACCACCACCGTGTCCCGGTTCCAGTTGCCCAGCAACTGCTCGAACTCGGTGCCGAGAAAGATGGTGGGACGGCGCTTCTCGATGCGGATGTCATCGTCATCGGGCTGGAAGGGCTCGATGAGTTGCCAGCCGAAGCTGCCGCGGGCGCGCCGCGGCGCCAGCTCGCCCGGATGGCCGACGCCCTGGTCCTTCATGGCGCGGCGGATCATGGCCGGCGCCTCGTCGCGCCACGCGTAGGGCGTGGCGAAGGCGTAGACCACGGGCACGCCGGCGCCCTTGGCCGCGGCGATGAGCGGCGGTGTGGCGCTCAGGAACTCGTCCTGGTTGAACGAGCTGCCGGCCTGGTCGTTCTGCATGTCCCAGACCAGCAGGACGGCCCTTCGTGGATCCGCGACCTCGGCCAGGGTGATGGGAATGGTTCTGCCTTCGAATTCGATCATGGCTCTCGTTTCACGGATGTTGAAAGTACGGCGGGAGCGCCGGACGGGGATCGTGGCAGAGGATAACCGCGGGCCGAAAGGGTGTCAACAACGCACGCCGGCCGTTTTTGACAACGCCTGGGGTTCGCGCTACTTGTACGTTTCGATCGTCTCGATTCTTGGGGGGAATGCACGGATGGAATCTCGCGACGGCATGCAGGCGTCGGTACGCATCAGCGGTGGCAAGGGGTCCGACAAGGCGGACAACTCGTTCCGCGCCAAGGACCCACTCACGGTGGTGATCTTCGGGGCGTCCGGAGACCTGAGCAAGCGCAAGCTGATCCCGGCACTGTACCACCTGGAGCAGGCAGGCTACCTGCCCGAGCGCTACGCGGTGGTGGGTTTCTCGCGTACCGAGATGACCGACGAGGCCTACCGGGAGCGCATGATCGGCGAGATGCGCCAGGACTTCGACGACGTGGACGCCGAAAGCCCCCTGTTCGCGGCGCTTCACTACCAGCCGGGCAACAACACAGACATCGAGTCCTTTCACAAACTCAAGGCCCGGCTCGACGCCCTCGACGCCGAACGCGACCTTCCCGGCAACCGGCTGTTCTACCTCTCTGTGGCCCCGGAGTTCTTCACGCCCATCATCCAGAACCTCGACGCCGCGGGCTTCATACGGAATCCCGAAGAGCCCCAATGGTCCCACGTCATTATCGAGAAGCCCTTCGGGCACGACCTCCGGAGCGCGCGCGAGATGAACGAGGAGGTCACCGGCATCCTCGACGAGAGCCAGATCTACCGCATCGACCATTACCTCGGGAAGGAAACGGTCCAGAACATCCTGAGCTTCCGCTTCGGCAACGCCATCTTCGAGCCGCTGTTCAATCAGAAGTACGTGGAAAACGTCCAGATCACGGTGGCCGAGACACTGGGCATGGAGGGGCGCCGCGGTGCGTTCTACGACAAGGCCGGCGCGCTGCGCGACATCGTGCAGAACCACATGCTGCAGCTTCTGTGCCTCATCGCCATGGAGCCGCCCGCCGCGGTGGAGCCCGTGTCCATCCGCGACGAGAAGGTGAAGCTCCTGCGCGCGCTGGTGCCCTGCGGCACGCCCGAGGAGGTCCGGGAAAGCACGGTGCGGGGGCAATACGGCTTCGGCGAACTGCGCGGCGAGGTGGTCAAGGGCTACCGCCAGGAAGAGGGGGTCGACGACCTGTCCACCACCGAGACCTACGTGGCCCTGCGGGCCAAGATCGACAACTGGCGCTGGGCCGGCATCCCCTTCGTGCTGCGCACCGGCAAACGCTTGCGCAACCGGGTGTCGGAGATCGCGGTGCAGTTCCGGCACCCGCCGCTGCGTCTGTTCCGCCATCAGGCGGTGCCCAACGGCCACGCGCTGGCCGCGGCCAGCGCCAACGTGCTGATCCTGCGCATCCAGCCCCAGGAGGGCATCAGCCTGTCCTTCGCGTGCAAGCGTCCGGGCATGCAGATCGACCTGGCCAAGGTCACCATGGACTTCATGTACGAGGCCTTCGAGCAGCGTTCCCCCGAGGCGTACGAGCGGTTGCTGCTGGACGCCATGCGCGGCGACGCGTCTTTGTTCACCCGCTCCGACGAGGTGGACTACGCGTGGCGCTTCACCGATTCGATCCTGTCCGGCTGGCAAGAGCTTCCGGCGCCCCGGTTCCCCAACTACTATCCGTTCACCGACGGCCCCGACGAGGCCGACCGGCTGCTGCTGGACAGCGACACGGGCTGGCGTCAGTTGAGCCAGATGGGAATCGCGGAGGTCGGCCGGTAGGGGCGAAACTCGCGCCCGGAGACTGGAAAAAGACCGAGAGGTGATGGAGTTGCGATCGGAATTTCGCGACGGGACCTTCGAGATCGACGGCACCCGCGTACACTACATGGAAGCGGGCGACGCGGAGCAGGAGACGTTCGTCTTCGTCCACGGCAACCGGGATCACTGCCACACCTGGGACTTCCTGCTGGAGTCCTTCGACAAGGCGGGCTTCAGCCTGCCGCACGTGGTGGCCCTGGATCTCCGCGGCCACGGCGACAGCGGCTGGGTCGGCCGGGAGCGTGGCTACCGGCACGAGGACTTCGTGCTGGACGTGGTGGGTCTGCTGCGCCACCTAGGGAAGGACCGGGTCACGCTGGTGGCACACTCCCTCGGCGGCAGCATGGCGGTGGTCTTTGCCGGCGCCCTGCCGGAGAAGATCAAGCGGCTCGTCATCATCGAGTCGGCGGGTCCCTACGGCCGCACGGAGCGCGAGACCCCGGAGCTTTTCGGCCGCTGGACCCGCGACGACGGTTCGGACACGATCCTGACCTACTATGCCACCGTGGCGCAGGCGGCCGATGCGATCTGCCGGCGCTTCCCGCTGATCCCGAACCGGGTGGCGATGCACATGGCGCGCCACGGCACCCGCCGGACCCCGAACGGGCTGATGTGGAAATACGATCCGCGGGCGCGCAACCCGTCGTATTCGTCCCTCTCCGAAGCCCAGGTCCAGGCATTCATCGAGCGCATCGACTGTCCCACGCTGCTGGTGTTCGGGGCGGACTCCGGCTACAAGGAGTCGCCGCGCTACAACCGGGTCGCACACTTCCCCAACAAGACCCTGGTGGAAATCCCCGGCGCCGGCCATCACGTGCAACACGAGAAACCGGACGAACTCGCCGCCGTGTTGATGCCGTTCCTGAACAACCATGGGTGACGTCCGTCAAGCGGGAACGGCGTCCGCGACGTACCGAAAAGCCCGGTCAAGTGCGAATGCCACCGGCGTCCCCTTTTCGTCATTGTTATGAAAACCTCCGCGGCACGAACGTGACGAATACGTCATTCCCGCTTTCGAGGCTAGCACGTGAACGCTGCGAAGAGGAGGAAATCATGGATTTTGAACTGCCCGAGGAACTGCAACTGCTTCAGGAAACCGTGCGGAAATTCGTCGACCAGGAACTCATCCCGGTGGAGATGGAGTGCCGGGACGGCGTGAAGCTCAAGCCCGAGTACCGCGAGCGCTTCGAGGCCAAGACCCGCGAGATGGGGCTGTGGATGCTCGACGTTCCCGAGGAGTTCGGCGGCGCCGGACTGAGCCTGCTGGGCCAGGTGGTCGTGTGGGCCGAGGTGGCGCGCTCGGTGGCGCTCCCGTCCCGCGGTCACAGCATCTTCGGACCCGAGGTGCGGCCGGTTCTCTACGCCATGAACGAGGAGCAGAAGGAACACTACCTCTACCCGCTGCTGCGCGAGGAGAAACGCGCCTGCTTCGCCCAGACCGAGCCCGATGCCGGCTCGGACCCCGGCTCCATGCGCACGCGCGCGGTGCGCGACGGCGACGAATACGTGATCAACGGCGTCAAGCGCTTCATCAGCGACGCGGACGAGGCGGACTTCGCCCAGGTCATGGTGGCCACCGACCTCAGCAAGGGCTCCCACGGCGGCATCTCCTGCATCCTGGTGGACATGGACAACCCGGGCGTCAAGATCACCGCCAAGTACAAGACCATGATGGGGTACGAGCCGTGCGAGATCGTGTTCGACAACTGCCGCGTGCCCGCGGCGAACATGATCGGCGCCGAGGGCGAGGGCTTCAAGCTCGGACAGAAGTGGCTCGGCATCGGCCGCCTGAAGCACGGCGGCCGTGCCATCGGCGTGGCCCGGCGCGCCATCGAGATGGGCGCCCGCTACGCCAAGCAGCGGGTGACCTTCGGCAAGCCCCTGGCGGAGCGCCAGGCCATCCAGTTCAAGCTGGCGGACTCCTACACCGAGCTGCACGCCGCCACCCTGATGGTCTACCACGCGGCCTGGAAGTACGATCAGGGCGAGGACATGCGCAACGAGGGCTACATGGTCAAGGTCTTCGCCGACGAGATGTCCTTCCGGGTGGTGGACCGGGTGCTGCAGATCCACGGCGGCGTCGGCCTCACCACGGACCTGCCCATCGAGTACTGGTTCCGCGACCAGCGCAGCCGGCTCATCACCGAGGGTGCGTCCGAGGTCATGCGCATGGTCATCGCGCGGCACGTGCTGCGGCAGTTCGACTGATGCGTGCCTGCCGGCGCGCGGAGGCGAACGACCCGGTCGGACACCTGGAGTACTTGACGCGCGTGTCTGCCGGGGCCTGCGGACGCGGACGGCGTGTCGAGATTTGGCGGCGCGCGCGCCTCGTGCTATAAACAGTGGATTCCAGCGAGGTCGACGATGAAACCGGACATTCACCCCGAGTACAAACCCGTGAACGTTGTATGCGGCTGCGGCTACTCCTTCGAGATGCGCTCCACCGCCAAGTCGATCCATATCGACGTCTGCTCCAAATGCCATCCCTTCTATACCGGCAAACAGAAGCTGCTCGACACCGCCGGCCGGGTCGAGAAGTTCAAGAGGCGCTACGGTATCAAGGACTAAGGGAAGTTCCCTGCAAGCTGTGACCGGCAAGGGGGGCAAGGGGTGGCGCGAATCCCTTTGCCCCCCTTTCTATTGGCACGAGGCGCGACCGTGAGCATGCTCGACAAGATCGCCGAGGTGGAGAGCCGCTACGAGGAACTGGAGACCCTCCTGGCGGATCCCAAGCTGCCGGAGGACCGCAAGGAGTTCTCCAGGGTCGCCAAGGAACGCGCCGATCTGGCCGAGGTGGTGACCTGTTACCGCGAGTGGCGCAAGCTCGACCAGGAGATCCAGGGTAACCGCGAGCTGCTGGACGACGGCGACCCGGAGATCCGGGAACTCGCGGCCCAGGAGCTGGAGGACCTGAAGGAGCGGCAGGAGACGCTGGAGCAGCAGCTCAAGATCCTGCTGCTGCCCAAGGATCCCAACGACGACAAGAACGTGCTCCTGGAAATCCGCGCGGGCACGGGCGGCGAGGAGGCGTCGCTCTTCAGCGCCGACCTCTATCGCATGTACAGCCGGTATGCGGAAGAAAAGGGCTGGAGGGTGGAGGTCCTGAGCTCCAATCCCACGGGCCTGGGCGGCTTCAAGGAGATGATCGCGCTCATCGAGGGGAAGGGCGCCTACAGCCAGCTCAAGTTCGAGGGCGGCGTGCACCGCGTCCAGCGGGTCCCCGTGACCGAGACCTCCGGACGAATCCACACCTCGGCGGTGACGGTGGCGGTGCTTCCGGAGGCCGACGACGTGGACGTGGACATCGACCCCAAGGACCTGCGCATCGACGTGTTCCGCTCGTCGGGGCCCGGCGGGCAGAGCGTGAACACCACCGACTCGGCCGTTCGCATCACCCACGTCCCCACGGGCATCGTGGTGTCGTGCCAGGACGAGAAGTCGCAGCACAAGAACAAGGCCAAGGGCCTCAAGATCCTGCGCGCGCGGTTGCTCGAGAAGACCCAGGAGGCGCAGCGCTCGGAGATCGCCGCCTCGCGCAAGCTCATGGTCGGCAGCGGCGACCGCAGCGAGCGCGTGCGCACCTACAACTTCCCGCAGGGGCGCGTCACCGACCACCGCATCAACCTGACGCTCTACAAGCTCGACCAGATCATGGACGGCGGCGTGAAGGACCTGATCGACGGCCTGATCACGTACCACCATGCCGAAGCGCTGCAGGCCACGGGGTGAACCGTTGGACGCGGGGAATGCGGGTAACAGCCCCACGCCCGCGGTCGGCGCGAAATGACATGGAAGGGCGCAAACCCCACCGCCGGCGAACGGACGGTGCCGGGACCAGGGTCGCGTCCCGCAAATGAGTGGCATAAGTTGCGCAGGATTTTTTGTCGTCGGCAAGGCGCGATGACCCGCGGGACGCGACACTAGAGGGGCTTGAACGTTACAAATTCGTCATTCCCGCGGAACAGGCTGTGTCAAAAATCTGCTCAGACACGAAACGGCGCCAAACCCCCCGAATCGTCATTCCCGCGGAAGCGGGAATCCAGGGGTGGGGAGGGGCACACGCGGCAGGTTTCCCCGCCCCACTCCGCCTGGATTCCCGCTTCCGCGGGAATGACGATTCGGGGGGTGGTGCCAACTCGTGCCCGAGCGGGGTCTTGACACAGCGTGGAGAATCCATGGGTGGGGCCGGGCCGGCAACGGCCGTGCCGGTTCGCGACGCAGAGATTGTCGCGGACATCATCCGCCGCGCCGCCGCCGCGCTCGCGGAGGCCGGGTGCGACACGCCCAGGCTCGACGCGGAGCTGCTCCTGATGGAAACGCTCGGATGGTCGCGGGAGGAACTCTACACGAGGCCCGAGACGACGCTGGACGCATCCGAGGCGGAACGCTTCGAGGCGCTCGTGGCGCGGCGGAGGCGCGGTGAACCCGTCGCGTACCTGATCGGGAGGCGGGAGTTCTGGTCGCTGGATTTCTCGGTGACCCCGGCCGTGCTCATTCCGCGGCCGGAGACCGAGCACTTGGTGGAAGCCGTGGTGGACTTCCTGGCATCACGCCCGGAGCCGCAACGGATCCTGGACCTGGGGACCGGCAGCGGCGCCATCGCGGTGAGCGTGGCCAGGGAATGCGCGGGGGCAGAGGTGTGGGCCACGGACGTTTCCGCGCCGGCGCTGGCAGTGGCGCGGGAAAACGCGCGCCGGCACGGAGTGGATCGCCGGATCGACTGGTTTCAGGGCGACCTCTTCGCTCCGCTGCGAGGGTTGCCGGTATCGTTTGATGCGCTGGTGTCCAACCCGCCCTACATTCCGAGCCGGGAAATGGCGCGGCTGCCCCGTGATGTAGGCGCGTGGGAGCCGGTACTGGCGCTGGACGGCGGGACGGACGGGATGGATTTTTACCGGCGCATCGTCCGGGACGGAACTCCGCGCCTTCGGGAAGGCGGCCTCCTGGCGCTGGAGGTCGGCGACGGCCTGGCCGGCCTCGTCTCGGAGTTGTTTCGCGCTCATGGGGGGCTTCGGCGGGTCCGGGTGCTGCGGGACTATGCCGGGCTCCCGCGCGTTGTCGCCGGGGAGCGGACGCAAGCGTCGGGTACGGTGAGCCGGCCGGACCCTGCGCCTGGTGTGGTGTCTGGTTAATTCGCGGCATAATATGCGGAGGATTCTTCGTCGCCGGCAAGGCGGGCGCGTGCATGCCACGGCGGAGCCGGCCATGGAACAGTCATAGCGGACGCCTGCACCTGATGTCAGCGGACTTGGACGGCATCATCATCAAGGGAAGAGCGGTCTTGGAGGGCGCGGTGACCCTCGGCGGGTCGAAGAACGCGGCCTTGCCGGTGATCATCTCGTCGCTGCTTTCCGCCGGCAAGTGCTCCTACCGCCGGGTGCCCGCCCTGCGCGACGTGGGCACCACCTTGCGCCTGCTGTCGCGCCTGGGCGTCACCATCGAAAGGGACGTGTTGGCGGGCGGCCATCTGCATCTCACGGCGGACCACATCCACGAGTTGGAAGCGCCCTATGACCTGGTCAAGACCATGCGCGCGTCCTTCCTGGTGCTGGGGCCGCTGCTGGCGCGGTTCGGCGAGGCGCGGGTCTCCACTCCGGGCGGCTGCGCCATCGGTTCCCGGCCGGTGGACCTGCACCTCCGGGGGCTGGAGCGCATGGGCGCGTGCATCCGCCAGGACCACGGCTACATCGAGGCGCGGGCGAAGGCGCTCAAGGGCGCGGTCATCGATCTCGTGTTCCCGTCGGTGGGCGCCACCGAGAACCTCATGATGGCCGCCACCCTGGCCCGGGGCGAGACCGAGATCCGCAATGCGGCGCGGGAGCCGGAGATCGTCGAGTTGGCCACGGTATTGAACGGGATGGGCGCGAAGGTCAGCGGGGCCGGCACCGGCGCCATCCGGGTGGAAGGCGTCCGGGAGCTTCACGGGACGGAGCACGAGATGGGGCCGGACCGCATCGAGGCGGGCACGTTCATGGTCGGCGCCGCCCTGACCGGGGGCGACGTGCTGATCGAGGACGCCAGGGCGAACGACCTCGAAGCGTTTCTGGCGAAGCTCAGGGAGACCGGCGCACGGGTCGCGTCCGACGGCGGCGGCGTCCGGGTCACGGGCAACGGGCGGGTCCGCGGCACGGACGTGGCCACAGAGCCTTATCCGGGCTTCCCCACGGACCTGCAGGCGCAGATGATGGTGCTGATGGCGGTGGCAAACGGCGCCAGCGTCATCACCGAGAACATCTTCGAGAACCGGTTCATGCACGTCCAGGAGTTGAACCGCATGGGCGCGCGCATCGCCCTGGACGGCAACCAGGCCACGGTCCAGGGCGTGCCCGAGCTTTCCGGCGCGCCGGTGATGGCCACCGACCTGCGCGCGAGCGTGTCGCTGGTGCTGGCGGGCCTGGTGGCGCGAGGCGTGACCGAGGTGGCGCGGGTGTACCACCTGGACCGGGGTTACGAGAACATCGAGGGCAAGCTCGCCCGCCTGGGCGCGGACATCCGAAGGGTGGAGCGTGACGATTGACATCGTAAAGACCACGGATACGGGCTTCCGCAAGAAGCTCGACCGGATCCTGCGGCGGCGCGGCGAGATCGAGCAGGACGTCGAGGCGCGCGTGGCCGAGATCATCGACAACGTGCGCCGGCAGGGCGACAAGGCGCTGGTGCGCTACGCCAAGGCGTTTGACGGCGTGGACCTGAAAACGTCCGGGTTGGAGGTGTCGGCGGACGAGATGGACCGGGCCTGTGAGACCGTTTCCAAGGCGGACCTGGGCGCCCTGCGGCTGGCCGCCGCGCGCATCCGGCGCTTTCACCGCCGCCAGATCGAGAAGAGCTGGAACTACCGCGATTCCCTGGGCCTGGAGCTGGGTCAACGCATCCGCCCGGTGGAGCGCGCCGGCGCCTACGTTCCGGGCGGCAAGGCCGCGTATCCGTCCACCGTGCTGATGACCGTGATCCCGGCGGTGGCCGCGGGCGTGACCGAGGTGGCCGTCACCACGCCGGTGCAGGAAGAGGCCGCGCTGGTGCTGGCGGCCGCGCGCGTGGCCGGCGCTCACCGGGTCTTTCGCGTGGGCGGTGCCCAGGCGGTGGCGGCCCTGGCCTACGGCACCGAGACCGTCCCGCGGGTGGACAAGATCGTCGGCCCCGGCAACGTCTACGTGGCGGCGGCCAAGCGGCTGGTCTTCGGCCAGGTGGACATCGACTCCATCGCCGGCCCCAGCGAGGTGCTGCTGCTGGTGGACGCGTCCGCGGACCCGCGCTACGTGGCCGTGGACATGCTCTCCCAGGCGGAGCACGACGAGATGGCGGCGGCGGTGTGCGTGACGCCGTCCATGGCCACGGCGCGCAAGGTGCAGGCGGCCATCGCGAAGCAGCTCGAGGGCACCCGGCGGCACGCCATCACCCTCGGGGCGCTGCGCCGCTTCGGTACCATCATGGTGACGCGTTCGCTGAAGGAGGCGGTGGAGATCACCAACGCCATCGCCCCGGAACACGTGCAGATCATGGTGCGGGAGCCGGACAAGTGCGTGGACGCGGTGCGCAACGCCGGCGCGATCTTCGTCGGCGCCCACGCCACACCGGCGTTGAGCGACTACGTGGCCGGCCCCAACCACGTGCTGCCCACGGGCGGGAGCGCGCGCTTCTTCTCGCCTCTGGGTGCCTACGATTTCCTCAAGCGCACCAGCATCGTGCGCGCGGAAGCCCGGGGCCTGGAGGCGCTGGCCCCGGCCGTGATCCACCTCGCGCGGAGGGAGGGGCTGGACGAGCATGCCCGGGCCGTGGAGGCCCGGCTGGCGGAGGGCTGATGGGATGGATGGGCTTCGCTTGAAAATGCCGTCCTTCGACTTCGCTCCGCCGGCGCTCCGCTACGCTCAGGACGAACGGTGCCGGATGCTTCGTGAACGGTCCGGTGCCACCGTTCGTCCCGACCGCTTCGACAAGGCTCGGGACGGGCGTCGCGAAGCGCCGGTGGAGCGAAGTCGAAGGACGCCGTTTCGAACTATGTTGCATACGCCGTGTGCAGGTTAGGAGACACCCATGGGACGAACGGCTACCGTTCACCGCAAGACCAAGGAGACCGACATCACCACGGTCGTTGACATCGACGGGAAGGGGCAGGCCCGGGTGGAAACCGGCATCCCTTTCTTCGACCACATGCTGGAGATCTTCACCCGCCACGGGCTGTTCGACGTGACCGTGAAGGCGGTGGGCGACCTCGATGTGGACTACCATCACACGGTCGAAGACGTGGGCTTGACCCTGGGGCAGGCGTTCAAGGACGCCTTGGGCGACAAGCACGGCATCCGCCGGTTCGGCGAAGCCACCGTCCCGCTGGACGAAGCCCTGGCGCGGGTGGTGGTGGACCTGAGCGGCCGCCCCTACCTGGCCTACCGGGTCAAGATCCGCGGCGGCCGGGTCGGCACCTTCGACACCGACCTGCCGCACGAGTTCTACCAAGCCTTCGTCAACCAGCTCGGCATGAACCTGCACATGGACGTCCAGCACGGCGAGAATCCGCACCACGTCATCGAGGCGTGCTTCAAGGGGTTCGCCCGAGCCATGGACCGCGCCACGGGACTGGACGAACGGATCGAAGGCGTGCTGTCCACGAAGGGGAGCTTGTAGGAAGTGTTCAATGATTTATGGTTAGTTACGGAATCCCGCTACACCCCAACGAGTCATTCCCGCGAAAGCGGGAATCCAGGCGGGGTGGGGCCGGGCAATGAGGCCGCCACACCCCCCACCCCTGGATTCCCGCTTTCGCGGGAATGACGTTCTGTGACGTGGGTGCCCTGGGAGTTTTACACAGCCTGTTCGGCGGAAGAGACGGTTCCGAGGTGTATGACCGATTGGAGGAGTGGCAGTGATCGCGGTTGTCGACTACGGCATGGGTAATCTGAGGAGCGTGCAGAAGGGCTTGGAGCGGGTGGGCTTCGAGGCCGAGGTCACCCGCGACGCCGGGCGCATCGCCGAAGCCCGGGGCGTCGTGCTTCCCGGGGTGGGCGCGTTCCACTCCTGCATGGAGAACCTCCAGCGCTTCGGGCTGGTGGAGGTGGTACAGGACGTGTTGCGCCGGAAACGGCCTTTCCTGGGCATCTGCCTCGGGCTGCAGCTCCTGTTCGACGGGAGCGAGGAGTTCGGCTCGCCGGACGGCCTGGGGCTGGTGCCCGGCAGGGTGCTCGGTTTCGCCGCCGGCGAGGACCTCAAGGTGCCGCACATGGGCTGGAACACCATCGAGATCCGCAAGCCCACGCGTTTCCTGGAGGGCATCGACGATGCTTCCCAGGTGTACTTCGTGCACTCGTTCTACGCCGCGCCCGCGGACGAGTCCGTGGTCGCCACGGTGACCTCGCACGGGTTGCCGTTCGTTTCGAGCATCGCCACCGACCATCTCTTCGCCTGCCAGTTCCACCCCGAGAAGAGCCAAGCCATCGGCCTGCGCATCCTCGAGAACTTCGGGCGTTTCGCCGGGAACGGGTCCACCTGACCGATGGCCCGTTTCCCGGGATACCCCGCTCGATAGACACCGTTGAGACACCGTTGACAACGCCGACATGCTGATCATACCCGCCATCGACATCAAGGACGGCCGCTGCGTGCGCCTGTATCAGGGCGACATGGACCGGGAGACCGTTTACTACCAGCAACCCCTCGACGCCGCCCGGCATCTGGCGGCGGAGGGCGCCCGCATGATCCACGTGGTGGACCTCAACGGCGCGGTGGTGGGACATCCGGTGCACCTGTCCGAGCTGGCCGCCATCTGCGCCGAATCGGGTGCGGCCGTGGAGGTGGGCGGCGGGCTGCGCAACCTCAAAGCGGTGCAGCAGGCCATGGCCGCGGGCGTGGAGCGCGTGGTCATCGGCACCAAGGCGTACGAGGACCAGGACTTCCTGCGGGGAGTGTGCGCGCTCTTCCGCGGCCGGGTGGTGGTGGGCATCGACGCGCGGGACGGGAAGGTGGCGGTCCGGGGCTGGCGCGACGACACCGCCATGGACGCGGTGGAGCTGGCGCGCCGCTGCGAGCAGGACGGCGCCGCGCGCATCATCTACACCGACATCAGCCGCGACGGCACGGGGTCGGGCGTGAACGCGGAACAGACCGCGCAGGTGGCCCGGGCGGTGGGGATCCCGGTCATCGCGTCCGGCGGCGTCGGTTCGCTGGACGACATCCGCGCGCTGGCGGGTTTCGCCGGCGACGGCATCGAGGGGGTCATCGTGGGCCGGGCGCTCTACAACGGCGCCTTCTCGCTTGCCGAAGCCATGGCGGCGGCCGGAGGCGGCGATGCTGACTAAGCGCATCATACCCTGCCTCGACGTGGATGCCGGCCGTGTGGTGAAGGGCATCCGCTTCGTGGACATCCGCGACGCCGGCGATCCGGTGGAGGTGGCCCGGGCCTATGACCACGCCGGCGCCGACGAGCTCTGCTTCCTGGACATCACCGCGTCCCACGAGCAGCGCGGCATCATTCTGGACGTGGTGGCGCGCACCGCGGACGAGATCTTCATGCCGCTGACCGTGGGGGGCGGCATCCGCGAGAACGCCGACATCCGCCGGCTGCTCCAGGCCGGCGCCGACAAGGTCTCCATCAACACCGCGGCCGTGTCCCGCCCCGAGTTCGTACGCGAAGCCGCCGAGACCTTCGGCAGCCAGTGCATCGTCGTGGCCATCGACGCCAAGCAGGTCGGCGATCACTGGGAGGTCTTCACTCACGGCGGGCGCAAGCCCACCGGCATCGACGCCTGCGACTGGGCCGCGCGCATGGCCGAGTACGGCGCCGGCGAGATCCTCCTCACCAGCATGGACCGCGACGGCACCAAGGACGGCTACGACCTGCCTCTCACCCGCGCCATCTCCGACCGGGTCACCATACCCGTCATCGCCTCCGGCGGCGTCGGCAATCCCGAGCACATCCACGACGGCTTCGCCCAAGGCCACGCCAGCGCCGCCCTGGCCGCGTCCATCTTCCACTACGGCGAGTACAGCATCGGCGAGTGCAAGCGCTATCTGGAGGAGCGGGGGGTCCCGGTACGGCCGGTGCAGGGCTGACTCATTCCCGCGAAGCAGGCTGGGTCAAAACTCCGCGTGGATGAGAATGGGCAACAACCCCCGGGATCGTCATTCCCGCGGAAGCGAGAATCCAGGGGTGGGGGTGTGGCGGCCTCATTGCCCGGCCCCACCCCGCCTGGATTCCCGCTTCCGCGGGAATGACTC
>JAJEAI010000071.1 GCA_022824205.1 Candidatus Binatia bacterium | reverse complement strand
CGCGAGGGCTGTCCGCACACACCCTCGCGGCCCGCACCAGAAAATCCCGGAATCAGTCCAGGTCGACCCCCACCGGGCAGTGATCCGATCCCATCGCGTCGGGCCAGATGAAGGCGTCGGCGACGCGCTTGTTGGCGGTGGGGGAGGCCAGGACGTAGTCGATGCGCCAGCCAACGTTGCGCTCCCTGCAGCCGCCCCATTGGCGCCACCAGGTGTAGTGGTCCGGCGCATCCGGATGGCGGGCGCGGAATGTGTCCACCCAGCCCGCATCGAGCCACCGGGTAATCTCGGCCCGTTCCTCGGGCAGGAATCCGCTGGCCTTCGTGTTGGTCTTCGGCCGGGCCAGGTCGATCGCCTCGTGGGCCGTATTGTAGTCGCCGACCACGTAGACCGGACCGCGGCGGCGCAGTACCTGGATCCGGTCGAAGACTGCGGCGTAGAAGTCGAGCTTGTAGGGGACGCGGCTGTTGTCGCGATCGCGGCCGCTGCCCTTGGGGAAGTAGACCGAGGCGACGGCCATCCGTCCGAAGTGCGCGATGATCAGCCGGCCCTCGGCGTCGAAGCGGGGCTCTCCCAGTGCTGTCTCGATACGGCTTGGCTGCTGGCGGGAATAGATCGCGACACCGCTGTAGCCGGGCCGTTCCGCCGGGGAGAAGGCGGCATGCCAACCTTGCGGGGCGCGGGTGCGGGGCTCCAGTTGATGTTCGAACGCACGGACCTCCTGAAGGCCGATGATGTCCGCTTTCGACGAGTCGAGGAAGTCATGAAAGCCCTTGCGGACGCAGGCGCGCAACCCGTTGACGTTCCAGCTCAGGATTCGCATGGCGGTATTCTCACCGGGATCGGCGCCCGTCACAACAGCGGAGACGCTCGCCACTGTAGAATCCACGCTTATCGATTCGAGAAATCCATCCCGCGATGAAGAAAACGATTCACCTTTCGCTCTGCGCTACCGCATGCGCTGCAAGCCTTGCAACCCTCTCCGCCAGCGCCCAGGGTACGCTTCACGACGAGCGCGAGACGCGTCTGAGCGACGTGCGGCAATTGACCTTCGGCGCGGAGAATGCCGAGGCCTACTGGTCGCCGGATGGGTCGGAACTGGTCTTTCAGTCCAACCGCGCGCCCTACGGGTGCGACCAGATCTACCGGATGTCCGTCTCCGATCCGGCCGCGCTGACCCTGGTTTCGACGGGCCGGGGCCGCACCACCTGCGGCTACTTTTCGGCGGACGGAGAGCGGATCATCTTCTCATCCACCCATGCCGCCGACGACCAGTGCCCGACGCCCCCCGACCGTTCGCAGGGCTACGTCTGGCCGATCTACGACACGTACCAGATCTACAGCGCCGCGCCGGACGGCACGGACCTCGTCGCCCTGACCGACACGCCGGCCTACGACGCAGAAGCCACCGTCTGCCCGGTGGACGGTTCCATCGTCTTCACCTCCACCCGCGACGGGGATCTCGACCTCTACCGCATGGACGCCGACGGCACGAACGTGAGACGCCTGACCGATACGCCCGGGTACGACGGCGGGGCGTTCTTTTCCCGGGACTGCGCGATGATCGTGTGGCGGGCTTCCAGACCCTTGGGTGCGGAACTCGAGGACTACCGGGCGCTGCTGGCCGAAGGGCTGGTGCGCCCCGGGGAACTGGAAATCTTCGTCGCCAACAGCGACGGCTCCGAACCGCGCCAGGTCACGCAGGTTGGCGGCGCCAACTTCGCGCCGTTCTTCTTTCCCGACGGGCAGCGGATCATCTTCTCGTCCAACCACCACGACCCGGCCGGACGGGAATTCGATCTGTTCGCAGTTTACGTGGACGGGACGAACTTGGAGCGCATCACCTACACGCCGGGATTCGACGGCTTCCCGATGTTTTCCCCCGACGGCCGGCAGCTCGCCTTCGGCTCCAACCGTAACCAGGGCCAACCCGGGGAAACGGACGTTTACCTGGCGCGGTGGATCGAGAGCCCGGCCGAATAGAAGGGCCGCGACGCCGAAACCGGAGCGGACGCGGCAGGCGGCGGCTGCACGCAGCCGATTATTCCCCGTTACCCACGGTACATTCGAAGGGCTCGATCCGCACGCCGGGCTCCCAGGCCCAGACCGCGGTCCAGACGGCGGGTTCCAGCAGGTACACCGGGTCGGTCACCGAGACCTCGTAATCGAGCCGGGTATCGTCTTCGCTCAACGTATAGCGCTCCACAATGCGAGCCTGGTCGCTCATGGGCGTTCCTTCGTCATCCAGCAGGGGATGGTCCACGTGGGTCGTGTCGATGACCAGCGTGCTGCCCTCCCAACGGCCGACGGAGTAGCCCAGTCGCGACGGTAGCGAGTTTTCGACGGCCTCCGGATCCAGGTAGATGGTCCGGACGGTATCCCACTCCTCGATTCTGAGGACGATTCGGTCGCCTTCGTCCACGAACTCGATGGGATAGGGGTTGAGATTGGCGTTCGGCATGCCGGGCGGCTCGCAGCGCAGGCTGGGATCGTCCTCCAGCGGGACCCACGCTGCCCTGGCGGCTTCCGCGGCCGGCGTCACCGACAGCGGCTCACGCAAACCGTGTATCCGGCCGCCATTGACCCAGACACGGAATATGCCCGTCGCCTCCGCCCCGTCGCCCGAATCTGTGCCCCCGAAACCCGAGAGCGTTGCCACACCGTCGATAAGCACTTCATCGCCGACACCGGATGACAGCCGCATCAGCACGATCTCGTTTCGGCCGAATCGGGACGGCGCTCCCACCGCCCGGACCCGATCGCCGATCGCCAGGGACGCTTCATCGAAGCCACTGCGTCTCAGGTTGTTGTAGGTGTCCCCTTCGACCTCCCACTCGACCGCGTTTCCGTCGCCGTCGTCCACCATGAGCGTGATCCGGATATGGGGATTTCGCAGGGATACGCCGGTGACGACACCCTCGATCTCCGTCGTCCGGGACAGGTCGTAGAACGTCACGGGCGAGTGGTGCGCACTCGCGGTCAGCGGAAACACGAAAAGTCCGGTTAACAGCGTTCCGGCAATTGAGCGCATCTTCGATCTTCCTTTCTGCTTGAACGCCTGGCCTCTCTACGGCGACGAACTTACTTCACGCGCGGCCACCGCCTGCACGCCCGCGATGCGCCGCAGCACTCGCCGCGCCAGGTCCTCGGCCAGGGCCTCCCGCAGCACCTGCTCTTCGGCGGACATGCCCAGGACCTGGGTGGGGTCGTAGCTGTAGCTGCGGGTCGCCACCAGGAATTCGTTGTCGATCAGCGTCGCGCCGCCGGCCTCCAGCGTGATGCCGACCGCGTAGAAGACTTCGTACTCCTGCGGGGTGTTGCGCGCGGATACGGAGAGCACCCGCTGACCCGTTGTGTCCTCGAGGATCCTGAGCACGGCGCCCGCGTCATCCCGGGACTCGGCCAGTTCGACGCCCTGGGCCGCGAGCGCATCGGTCAGGCGGGTGTGGAACTCGGTGAAGCGCTGCGGCGACTCCACGTAGGTGGTGGCCACCACATCCGGCAGGACCCCCGCACCCTGCAACTGGAATCCGCAGCCCGCCGCCGTGACGGCCAACACGCCCGGCAACAACGCTGCCCGAAACCGGCGGCACGGCAACCGCCGCCAGGCACGCCGCTGCACGGGGCGGAAGACTGCCTGAACCGGAACGGCTGTCCGACCGGCGACGCATCCCCGGGGTTCGGCCGGAGATTGGTGTGCAGGTTTCGCTGCGGATAGAGTCATGGGCCTTGATTCTAGCGGAGTTTGCAAAGATCATCCGTCGCAATCCTGCGGCTTCCCGCGACAGTTCCCGCAACGACCGAGGTTTCGATCCACATTCGCAGACAACCATGAGCGCCTATCCGTTCAAAGAGGTCGAAGCCAGGTGGCAGGAGTACTGGGACCGCCACCAGACGTTTCGCGTACCCAAAGACGTCGACCGGTCCAGGCCGAAATACTACGTGCTGGACATGTTTCCGTACCCCAGCGGCGACGGGCTCCATGTCGGTCATCCCGAGGGCTATACCGCGTCGGACATCATCGCCCGCTACAAGCGCATGCGCGGCTTCAACGTGCTTCATCCTATCGGCTGGGATGCCTTCGGGCTGCCCGCCGAGCAGTATGCGCTGCGCACCGGCACCCACCCGCGTACCACCACCGAGCGCAACGTGGCGCGCTTCCGCAGCCAGCTCAAGTCGCTGGGCTTCTCCTACGACTGGAGCCGGGAGATCGACACCACCGATCCCGGCTACTACCGGTGGACCCAGTGGATCTTCAAGCAACTGTTCGAGCGCGGCCTGGCGTACCAGGAGGAGAAGCCGGTCTGGTGGTGCCCGGAGCTTGGGACGACGCTGGCCAACGAGGAGGTCATCGACGGCAAGTCCGAGGTGGGCGGCTTCGATTGCATTCGCCGGCCCCTGCGCCAGTGGGTGCTGAGGATCACGGCCTACGCCGAGGCGCTGCTCGACGGGCTGGACGACCTGGACTGGCCGGACAGCACCAAGGAGATGCAGCGCAACTGGATCGGCCGCAGCGAAGGAGTGGAACTGGAGTTTCCGCTGGCCGGCGGCGATGGCGGTGCGGGCCACGCCAGCGGCACGGACGCCGCGGGCGACACCGGCGGCTCGGGCGGCACCGGCGGCGAAGGCGGCATCCGGGTGTTCACCACGCGTCCGGACACGCTGTTCGGGGCAACCTACATGGTGCTGGCGCCCGAGCATCCGCTGGTTGATTCCATCACCACCGACGACCAGCGCCGGCAGGTGGAGGACTATTGTGCCGCCGCCGCCACCAAGAGCGAGTTGGAGCGCACCGAGCTGCAGAAGGAGAAGTCCGGCGTCTTCACCGGCGGATACGCCATCAATCCTGCATCCGGCGAGAAGATTCCCGTCTGGGTGGCCGACTACGTGCTCGCCGCCTACGGCACCGGCGCCATCATGGCCGTGCCCGCCGAGGACGAGCGGGACTGGGAGTTCGCCGAAACCTACGACCTGCCGATCGTGCGCACCGTGCAGCCGCCGCCGGACCACGAGGGACCCTGGCTCGGGGAAGGCCCTTCCATCAACAGCGGCTTTCTCGACGGCCTCAACGTGGCCGACTCCAAGGCGAGGATGGTCGACTGGCTGGAAGAACAGGGCCACGGCGAGCGCAGGGTCAACTACAAGCTGCGCGACTGGCTGTTCTCCCGGCAGCGGTACTGGGGGGAACCCTTCCCGGTCATCTTCGTCGACGGCGAACCGAAGACCGTGGACGACGGCGACCTGCCGGTGGAGTTGCCGGAACTGGACCGCTACGAGCCCAGCGGCACGGCCGAAGGCCCCCTGGCCAATGCCGGAGACTGGCTCGAGACCGTCGACGGCGCCACCGGCCGGCCGGCGCGGCGCGAGACCAACACCATGCCCCAGTGGGCCGGCTCCTGCTGGTACTTCCTGCGCTACATCGATCCGGACAACGAAGAGGCCCCGGTCGACCGGGAACTGGAGAGCTACTGGATGCCGGTGGACCTCTACGTGGGCGGGGCGGAGCATGCCGTGCTGCACCTGCTCTACTCCCGTTTCTGGCACAAGGTGCTCCACGACGCCGGCGTGGTCTCGACACCGGAGCCGTTCGCCCGGCTGGTCCACCAGGGCATGATCCTCGGGGAACTGGAGTACACGCGCTTCGACGACGAGGCCGGGCGCCCGGTGTCGGCGCAATTCGTTCGCGGCGGGCGGGACACGCGGTCCGGGACGACCGTGCAGCGCACGACCGTCAGCGAGGGGGACGTGGTCAAGCAGGGCGAGCACTTCGTGCTGCGCGGCGACCCGGACATCCGGGTGGATTCCCGGGCCCACAAAATGAGCAAGAGCCGGGGCAACGTCGTCAATCCCGACGAGATCCTGGAACGCTACGGCGCCGACGCCTTCAGGCTCTACGAGATGTTCATGGGTCCGCTGGAGCAGGTCAAGCCCTGGAACACCCGGGGCGTGGAGGGCACCTACCGCTTTCTGAACCGCGTCTGGCGGATGCTGACCGACTCGGGCAACGGCGGCGGCCTGAAGGACTCGGTCCGCGACTGCGAACCCACCGTCGAACAGTCCCGGGCGCTGCACCGGACCATCGCCAAGGTCACCGGGGACATCGAGGGGCTGAGGTTCAATACCGCCATCGCCGCGCTCATGGAATTCACCAACACCGCGAGCAGGTGGGAGGCCATGCCGCGGGAGGTGGCGCGGCAGTTCGTGCTGATCCTGGCGCCGCTGGCGCCGCACCTGGCCGAGGAACTGTGGCAGCGGCTGGGCCATGACGCCTCATTGGCCTACGCCGCCTGGCCGGAGGCACAGGAGGAGTTCCTGCGCAGCGACACCGTGGAGGTGGCCGTGCAGGTGAACGGCAGGACGCGGGGGCGCGTCGCCCTGCCGGTGGAGGCCACCGAAGCGCAGGCGCTGGCCATCGCCCGGGATGACGCGAACGTGGCCCGGCACATCGGCGGCAAGCAGATTCGCCGCTCGATCTACGTTCCCGGCCGGATCGTCAACTTCGTGGTCTGACCCTCATTCGCCCGTACAGGCAGCCGGCCAGCACCAGGGCGGCGCCGATCACGGCGAGCCAGTCCCCCCAGAGCGCATAAGGCGTGCTGCCGGTGAAGCCCTGGACCGCGCCGCGCAGGACGTGGGGCTCGAACGCCGGCGAGCGCGCGACCACCCGGCCGCGGGGATCGATAAAGGCCGTAATGCCCGTATTGGTGGCCCGCAGCAGGTAACGCGATGCCTCCGCGGCCCGGACCCGGGCGATCTGCAGGTGCTGGTGCGGCGCCACGGTATCGCCGAACCAAGCGTCGTTGCTGACGTTGATCAGCAGCGTGGCCTCGGGCAGGTAGTGACGCTGCTCGGCGCCGAACAGATCCTCGTAACAGATGCTCACGCCGACGCGCTCCCCGGCGATGTCCAGCGGCGGCTGGCCCGGGTCGCCCGGCACCGCGTCGGTGTACGGCAGGCTCATCAGCCTGAGCCACCGGCGCACGAATCCCGGCACCGGGAAATACTCCCCGTAGGGCACCAGGTGCCGCTTGACGTAGAAGGACGGTTCCTCACCCAGAACCACCAGGGTGTTCTGGAACGTGCCGCCGCCGGGATCGTCCCGGAGGATGCCCAGCGCCACCTCGCTGCCGCGCGCTTCGGCCCAGTCGCGGATTTCCCCCAGGTAGCCTTCCGCCTGGCCGTACAGCGCGGGAATGGCCGCCTCCGGCCAGACGATGAGGCGGCTGTCCCCGGCCTCTTCGGTGAGGCGGCGGTAGAGATCCAGCGTGGCGGGCAACTGCTCGGGACGCCACTTCAGCTCCTGGGGCACCGCCCCCTGCACGAGTGCGGCCGGAATCACGTTGCCGGTGGCCTCGCTCCAGCGGAGATTGCCGAGAAAGTAGCCGCCGCCCCAGAGCAGGACGAGTCCCGCCGCCGCCGCGGTCCGCAGGCGCCAGCGTCCGAAGGCCAGAGCCGGCACGGCGCCCGCGGACAGCAACACCGCCCAGGTCATCAGGTAGATACCGCCCACCGGCGCGTAACCCATGAGCCAGGAGTCCGTCTGGCTGTAGCCCGCCGCCAGCCAGCCGAAACCGCTCAGCACCCAGTTGCGGCACCACTCGGTCAGCACCGTGACGGCGGGGAACACGGCCAGCCAGGCCACCGGCCCGCGGTTCGTGAACCAGCGCGATGCGATCCAACCGGTCAGGGCCACGTAGGCCCCCAGAAAGACGACCAGGAGTCCGGTGATGGCGGAGGCAATCAGCGGGTGGGCCAGCCCGTAGTCGTGAATGCTCACGTAGACCCAGTGCACGCCCGCCAGAAAGGCCGCGCAACCGAAGGCGAAACCGACCCACAGCGCCTGCAGGGGCCGCAGCCCGCCCCACAGGTGAAACAGCACCGCGTAGCTGAGCGGCGCCACCCAGAAATGATCGAACGGGGCGTGGGCCTGGGGCAGCAGAGCGCCTGCGACCAATGCGATGAGGAGTCTAGCGCGCATCTGCCACCCGCCTGTCCAGTGCTCCATCCAACTGACTGTTACGGATCAGCAATGATCGGTTGGATGGGGGACCAGGGGCTGCAGACCGGTTCTTCGGCGAACTACCGGACCTGGGCCGCCGGAATGGTCGTGACTTCCAGCGACTGGATCCGGCGGCGGTCGGCAACCTTCACGCAGAATCGCAAGCCCGCGAACTCCAGCACTTCTCCACGCCGCGGCAGGCGGCCGAGCTCATGCATGATGAGACCGCCCACGGTGTCGAACTCACCGTTTGCGATATCCACGCCGAATCGCTCGCAGAAGTCCTCGATCCGGGTCAGTGCCAGGACGGTGAAGCGCCCGCCGCCGTGATCGTGGATGTACTCGGCTTCCTCCGGGTCGTGTTCGTCGTCGATGTCGCCGACGATCTGCTCGATGACGTCCTCGATGGTGGCCAGGCCCGCCACACCGCCGTACTCGTCGACGACGATGGCCATGTGATTGTGGCTTTCCCGAAACTCCGTCAGCAGCGAGTCCAGGCGCTTGCTCTCGGGTATGTACACGGCCTTGCGCAACAGGTCCCCGATCCGGAACGCGTCGCTGGGGTGGTCCTCGCCGAAATAGCGCAGCAGGTCCTTGGCCAGCACGATTCCGGCGACCTCGTCGCGGTCCTCGCCCACCACCGGAAAGCGGGAATGGCCCGAATCGACGATGGTCTTGAGCATGGCCTGGGGCGGATCGTCCAGTTCCAGCACCACCATGTGCGAGCGGGGCACCATGATGTCCCGAACCTGGGTCTCGGAAACCTTCAGGACCCCCTGGAGCATGGCATGCTCGTCGTTGTCGAGGAGGTTGACGCGCCGGCAGCGGCCGAGAAAATCGACAATATCCGATCTCGCCATGCCGTTGCTGGCGTATCTTCCGAACAAACGCGACCACCACCGGGAACGGCGGTTCGGCTTGCTACTGGAGGGGAGATCGTCGGACATCGGAATCCCTTATCTTGCAACCACGCGAACCGGCTTGCAAGATCGAACGGCCCGAATCCGTCCGGAAATTCATGATTCTTCCGCGTAGGGATCGCCGAATCCCATCGCTTCGAGCAGTTCCCGTTCCCGGCGCTCCATGACCCGGGCCTGCCCGGCCTCCTCGTGGTCGTAGCCCAGCAGGTGCAGCGCGCCGTGCACGGCAATGTGCGCCCAATGCGCCTGAAG
This sequence comes from Candidatus Binatia bacterium, assembly GCA_022824205.1. Taxonomy (GTDB): domain Bacteria; phylum Desulfobacterota; class Binatia; order UBA9968; family JAJDTQ01; genus JAJDTQ01. The sequence continues at coordinate 396 of JAJEAI010000071.1, read as the reverse complement.
CGGCCTGCCCCGGCGCGCCGCCTCGCGCTCCACCACGGCAGCGCAGATGACCAGGTCGCCGAAGGCCCGTTCCGCCTCGGCGCAAGCCGGGTCCCCGTAGGCGAAGGCCAGCACGTCGGTGGCCCCGCGGCCACCGCGGTATCGCTCGTTGAGACGCGCCATCTCCGCCTCGTCCACCACGCGCACCGTGATCTCGCCCGCCGGTGCTTCGCCCAGGGCCCGACCGACCCAGTGGCGGATACGTGCGGCGGAAGGGACCGAATCGCCGTGCACCGCCTTCTGCACCACGATTTCGCCCTCGGCCCGCGACATCACGGTCCACCTCGTTGCGGCGGGCGCGTGCGGACAGCCCCCGCGCGCGTCGTGGGCGCGGCGCGGGGCCATGGATGGCCAGGA
>JAJEAI010000165.1 GCA_022824205.1 Candidatus Binatia bacterium | reverse complement strand
GCCGCGCCATCGGCGGGCGCGGCACCGCCGTCGCGCCGGCCGGGCGCCGCCGTCGCGCCCGGCACCCTGGAGGTCAGTATCTCAAGGAACGGCGAATCCGCCGGCAGCACCAGGGTGGTCTTCTCGTTGAGCACCCTCTTGTACGCTTCCAGCGTGCGCAGGAAGCGATAGAACCCGGCGTGGCCTTCGTAGGCGTCCGCGTAGATGCGCGCCGCCTCGGCCTCGCCGCGGCCACGCAGCGCGGCGGCCTTGGCCTCGGCCTCGGCGATGATGCGCGCGCGCTCCTTCTCGGCGCGGGCGGCGATCTTCTGCGCCTCGGCGCGCCCCTCCGAGCGAAACCCCCGGGCGATGCGCGCGCGCTCGGCGCGCATGCGCGCGAACACGCTGTCCAGGTTCTGTCGCGGGAAGATGAGGCGCGTCACCCCCAGGCTCACCACCTCGATGCCCAGATCCTCCCGCGTTACCCCCGCCACCGCCCGCTCCACCGAACCTTCCAGCTCGGCCAGGCTGGCGCCGTTGCCGGAAGTTCCCAGGATCGTGCCGAAGGGCCGGCCGCCCAGCGCGCTGCCCAGCTCCGACTGCACCAGCGCGGCGAGCCGGTTCTCCGCGAAATCACGAGTGCGCAACGCCGCCAGATAGCGCAGCGGGTCGGCGATCTTCCAGGAGATGTAGGTGGAAACCAGGACGTTCTTCTTGTCCGCGGTGAGCAGTTCCGTCTCCCGCGTGTTGGTGATCAGGATGCGCTTGTCCAGGAGGTTCGCCCGCTGGAACGGCACCGGCAGCTTGACGTAGAAACCCGCCTCGCTCAGCACCGACACCGGCTTCCCGAACTGGGTGATGACCGCGTGGCTCTTCTCGTCCACCACCACGAACGAGGTGGCGGCGCCGAAGAGAAGCAGCGCCAGGACGAGGACCGCGACGATGGGTTTGCCCATGGTGAACTCTCCGCTATCTCTGTCCGCTCCGGGGCCCGGGCGCGCCCAGGTTCAGCAAGTCCGAGGACGGTGCGCCGATCCAGAGGTCCACGTCGCCGCCGCCGTCCGCCTCGGGCATGTAGATGTATTTCCGCGGCAGCTCCAGCGACCGCTCCAGGGTTTCCAGGTAGAGGCGGGCTTCGGTGACCCCGGGGCTAGCCTGGTGCACCGCCGCGGTATCCCGGAACGCGGCGGAGCGGCCCTCGGCCCGGCGCATCTCCCGCACGGCACGGCCCTCGGCCCGTTGCGTGATGCGCTCCGCCTCGCCCGTGGCCGCGGTGGTGGACTGGGTCGCCGCCCCGGTGGCCACGTGGATGTCCCGCTGGCGGTCCTCCAGCGCGCTGGCCACGTCGCGGAAGGCGTCGTGGACCCGGCCCGGCGCGTGCACGTCCAGGAGCCGCACGTCCAGGATCTCGCTGCCGATGCCCAGGGAGGCGAGGCGCCGGGCCAGGCGGTCTCGCAGGTCCCGTTCCGTGCTCCGCCGGTCCACGGTGTAGATCCGGTCGATGGGCTTGCGGCTCAACAGGCTCACCAGCTCGCGCCGGGCCAGACCCAGCACCACCGCCGGGGTTTCCTCCACGCCCAAGGCGTACACCGCCGGGTCGCGCACGCGGTACTGCACCACCGCGCGGATGTCGATGACGTTGCCGTCCGCCGTGAGGTAGAATGCCTGCTCGTCCACCACCTCCCGCCGGCTGTTGACGCTGCCGCGAAAACCCACCGTGACCTGGCGGATCAGCCCCACGTCCACGGCGGTCCCCCGGCCGAAGGGCGCCGGCAGGTGGAAGTAGAGACCGGGTTCGAGGTCCGCGGCTACCACCCGGCCGAAGCGTTGGACGATGCCGCGCTGCCCGGGCTCCACCACGAGCGTGAACGCGGGGATCGACGCCACCGCCGCGATGGCCACGGCGGCCGCGAGGACGGGGCCGCGCAGCAGGCTGCCGGGGCGGAAGGCCTTGAGCGCCCGGCCCGTCTGGAGAAGCTGGTCCGCGGCGTCGCGCCAGACCGTGCGATAGCCCCTGCGTTTGAAGCTCCGCAGCAACAGCAGCACCAGGCCCACGGCCGACAGCGCCTTGAGCACGAAGATCGCGTCGGCGTCCTCCCCCAGGTCGCCGAAACCCGCCACCTGGATGGAGTCCGCCAGGGTCGCGTCCACCAGGAGGCCGGCCATCAGGCTCACGAGGATGATGGCCCCGAGGTAGACACCGAGGAGACGGCGCCCCAGGAGCTGGCCCACCACGGTCATGGTGGCGAGGTTGGTGGCCGGCCCCACCAACAGGAACACGAGCGCCGCTCCCGGAGAGAGCCCCTTGACCATGAGCGCGGCGGCGACGGGAGTGGAGGCGCTGGCGCAGAGGTACAGCGGCAGGCCGAGGACGATCATGGCCAGCATGGGCATGATCCCCGAGCCCCAGCCGAGCACCTCGTCAATGAAGTTGTCGGGCAGAAGACCCGCGAGAACCCCGGTCAGCAGCATGCCCACGAGGAGCGACAGCGCGATGTCGTCCAGCACCGAGGTGAAGCCGTACTCCAGGGAATGAAAGAAACGACGCGCCTGTGAAGGCGACGAGCCCGGCGCGCCGGGCTCGTCGCATGTGTCCCCGCCGGCGTCCGGCGCGGACGCGTCGTCGCGGGCGAAGTCCGCGCACACGTCGTCGGAAAGCGCCTCCGCCGAAGCACCCGGCGCCGTTTCATCCTCGCGCACGCCGATGGAAGCCAGGCCGGCCACGAGCGCCGTCACCACCGCCACCACCGGACGGACCACCGCCATGACCGGACCCATGAGTCCATAGGTCAGCGCCACCGAGTCCACCCCGGTTTCGGGAGTCGAGATCAGGAACGACGCCAGCGGCGCCCGGCCGGCTCCCTGTCTTTTCAGCGAGGCCGCCGCGGGAAGGACGCCGCACGAGCACAAGGGAATCGGCGCGCCGAACAACGCCGCCAGCCCCACCGAGCGCGCGTCGTTGCGCCCCATGTGGCGCGCGATGAGGTTGGCCGGCAGGTAGACGTGCAGGAGGCCCGCCACGAAGAACCCCATGAGGAGATACACCGAGGCCTCGTAAAAGACCCCCACGGTCTCCCAAACGATGGCGTTCAGCAGGGATTCCACGGCTCAATCAGGCTCCGAAGGACTGCCTTCACGATCGCACGGCGCCCGGCGCGGGTCAATCATGACCGCGGAGGACGCATTCCGGAGGGCTGGGGAAACAGGAAGATCAGGCCGCGGGTTCCTGGGCCAGCGCCCGCAGATCCTTGAGCAGCATGTCCGGGTCCGGCGCGGAGCCGAAGTAGGCGAAGCGCATGTACCCCTGGGCGTCCGCCACCACCGTCAGCGTGGTGTGCTCGATGAGCCCCTTGGCGATCCGTTCCACGCTCACGCCGAAGCCCTGCCACACCGGCCGCAGCTCCCGGTCATTGCCCGTGAGCCACGACCAGTTGGGCGCGTCCGCCTTGTGCCGCTGGCTATAGGCCTTGAGCACTTCGGGCGTATCCACCTCGGGATCGGTGGTGATGGACAGGAAACGGATGTCCCGGGCCTCCGCCGGCTTCATGTGGTCGCGCAGGATCTTGAGGCTCGCCGTCAGCAGCGGGCAAACGTCCGGGCACGACGTGTACATGAAGTTGACCACCACCGGCTTGCCCCGGAGCTTGCCGAATGCCACGCGCTTGCCGTCCTGGTCGGTGAGCGTGAAGTCGTCGATGAGGATGTTCAACTCGCGCCGTTCCGCGAACTCGACCTTGAGCACGGACTTGTGGGCGGGCGCCTCCGGCGCCGGCGCCAGCAGGACGGCCAGCGCCAGCACCGCGGCCGTCAACGTCCTGCAAAGAATAGTCTTCATGCGCTCCACCCCCCCCTCACCCCACCTGGATTCCCGCTTGCCAGGCTGTGTCAAAACGCTGCTTCCTGGCGACTAAACACCAATCCGTCATTCCCGCGAAAGCGGGAATCCAGGGGCGGTGGCGGGGCGCTACAACGGCGTTTCGCCGCTCCACCCCACCTGGATTCCCGCTTTCGCGGGAATGACGATTCTGGGGGTTGTTGCCCTTCCAAGATGGTGTTTTGACACAGGCTGTTGCGCGGGAATGACTCATTGGGGTGTAGCGGGATTCCGTAACTACCTCCTAGACGCCCCACTTCTTCGCGATGTCCTGCTTGACCTTCGGCTCGAACGCGTTCACCGGCGGGAAGCGGTCGATCCACTGGTACGGGCGGCAGGCGTCGATGAGCACGCGGTCCGTCACGTAGCCCTTGGTGTCCCGGTCCATGGGGGAGATCACCGGCTCGCACACCGAGGCCCACACGTTCTTCACGATGTCGATGCCCTCGCGCGGGTCGCAGCGGGTGGACATGGCCCATATGACCTCGCCGGGGTTGGTGATGTCCACGTCGTCGTCCACCACCACCACCATCTTGCCGCCGTAGGCGCCGGCGCGGGCGCCCGCCGCCACCAGCAACGCCTGCTTGGCGTGGCCGGTGTAGCGCTGCTTGATGGAGATGACCGTGAACGGGCCGGGCTGGCCGCCGTAGACGAAGCCCCACACCCCCTTCACGTCCGGGATGCCGGCCTTCTCCAACTGCTCCCACAGGGTGATGGCCCCCAGGGGGATGGGCAGGTAGCTGTTGGGCGGCCGCACCGGCGGGGCGCCCAGGATGATGGGGTCGTCGCGGTAGTACACGCGCTTGACGGTCATGAGCGGCACGTCGCCCTCGGTGGCCTCGGTGTAGTAGCCCGGCCACTCGCCGAACGGTCCCTCCTTGGGCAGCTCCTCGGGCGGCAGCGGCGGGATCTCGCCTTCCAGCACCACCTCGCCGTTGGCGGGAATGGGCAGCCCGGTGACGGCGCCGCGCACCACCGGGATGGGGCTCCCCTGCATCCAGCCGGCGAACTCGTACTCGTTCACCGACGGCGGCAGCGGCATCTGCGACGCCAGCATCACGCTGGGCTCCTGGCCCAGGGTGATGGCCACGGGCAGGGACTCGCCGCGGGCGTGGGCGCGCTCCATGGCCAGGCGCCCGTGCTTGCCCTTGTTCATCTTCACCGAGACCTTGTTCTTCTCCTGGATCATCACCCGGTAGGTGCCGATGTTGATGCCGCCCGACTCCGGGTCCTTGGTGATGATGCCGCAGCCCGTGCCGATGTAGCGCCCGCCGTCGAGGTCGTGCCACATGGGAGTGGGGAACCGGGTCAGGTCCACCTCGTCCTCTTCCATCTGGTTGTCGAACACCGGCCCGCCTTCCACCTGCTCGTAGGGCAGCGGCTGGAACTCCAGCGCGCGCTTGCGCCAAGCGTGAAGGAAGTCCACTCCCTTGACGTCCGTGGGCAGGCCCATGGCCACCGCCGAGCGCGGACACGTGCGGAACAGGTTGGAGATGATGCGGAAACCCTTGGGAAACCCCGCGAAGCCGTCGAACAACAGCGCCTGCGACTCGATGTCGCCCATGTGCTCGGTGAGCGCCCCCACGTCCGTGTCGAGGTCCGCCCCCTCGATGTGCTTGATCTCGCCCATCTCGTCGAGCCGCTCGAGGTAGCTCCGCATGTCGGTTACCGGCTGCATTCAGTTCTCCCTTCTCGCTCGTTTCGGGGGCCGGGCGCACGCCGCGGCGCTCTCTGTACACATCCGTGCGAAATGCCGTCGGCGAGCACCCCGTTATCGTTCAAGCCGTACCACAGTCATGGCGGAATTTCGAGTCCGAGTCGTCGGGGCGTCAGGCCGCGGTGGTTGTCCTGGTTATCGAATCACGATAACACGATAGCGTGATTCTCTCCTTCGGAAACGATCTGGCGCAGGATCTCTTTCATGGCAGATACACAACCGGAGAACCCGTTTCACCCGGGCGAGATGCTCCTTGAGGAGTTTCTGCAGCCCATGGGGATGACCCAGGCCGCCTTCGCCCAGAAGATCGGCTGGAGCCGCGCTCGGCTGAATGAACTGATTCGCGGAAAGCGCGGCATAACCGTAGAGTCGGCGCTCGACCTTGCCGAGGCGCTGGGCACATCGCCGAAGATCTGGATGAACCTGCAGGCAACTCACGACCTGGCCAAGGCCGTTGCGGCGAGACGGACAGCGTAAAGCAGGCCCGACCACTCGGCGCACTGCATCGCCTTGTCATGAGCGGACTGTTCTGGGGATTGTGCGGCGCCACGCTGATCGGCGTTTCCGATTGCGTGGCGCGGGTGACGGCGAGCCGCATCTCTCTGTCCGTGCTCATCGCGCTCATCATGGTCCCTCCGTTCGCCGTCATGACGATCTGGTTCGCGGCGAGCGGCGGCTGGCCCGCGTGGAACGCGTGGGGCTGGGGCGCCTCGGCCGTGTCCGGTTTCCTGAACGTGGCGGTGCTGGCCCTGCTATTCCGGGCGCTGGTGCGAGGGCCGGTGACCGTGGCGTCGCCCGCCACGTCGAGTTTCACGGTGATGCTCGTGGGGCTCAACGTGCTGGCCGGCCATCCGTATCACTGGCTGCACGGGGTCGCGGCGCTGACGGTTTTCGCGGGCGTCGCGATGCTGGCCCAGCCCGACGGGCGCGGGAAAGAGCACTACGACCGCGCCTGGTTGCGGGTCACCGCGCTGCTGGGGCTCGGCGCCGCCGTCTCGGTGGCGGTGCGCATGTTCCTCGCGCAGGAAGCCGGCACCGCCCTCGGCCCGGTCCCGGCGGTGTACCTGAACCGCGCCTTCGCCCTGGCCGGCTCATTGGGCTTCATGGCCCTGCAACGCCGGCGCGCCCCATTGGCCTGGCCGCGCGGGACTACCTGGCCGCTCGTGCTCTTGCAGGCGTTCCTTGAAACGGGCGCCCTGGGCCTGTTCCTGACCGGGTCCGCCGGCGGCGGGCGGGTCGGCGCCGCCATCGGGTTCTCCTGCTTCGCCGCCGTCACGGCGGTGGCCGCGCGCATCTGGCTGGGGGACCGCATCGGGGTCCGGCGGATGCTCTGGATGGCGGTGGTCGCCGCGGGCGTGGCCATGGCCTCGCTGGTGTAGGCGGAGACCGCGCCGTCAGCGCGGACCGACGCGGGGCTCCCGGGTCCACTCGGAGGCGTAGTCCGAACCGAGGGAACGCAGGAAAGCGATGAGCTCGCGCCGCTCGGCGTCGGTGGGCCGGAGGGTCGGGAGGGCGGCGTCGAGGCGGCCGGCGAAGTCGGTGACCTCGCCGTTGGTGACGGCGACGTAGTGGTCCAGCCAGTCCTCCAGCGTGGCGACGGAGCCGTTGTGGCCGTAGGGGGCGGTTTGCTCCAGCTCGCGCAGGCTGGGGGTGCGGAACGCGCCTTCGAGGGGCGCGCCGGAGCGGTAGTCCTCGGGGCGGACAAGAGGCTCGGCGTCGGCGAATCGGCCGGTGCCTCGGAACGGGCTCTGCTTCACGGTTTCCAGGCCGCGAAGCCGGCCGGGGTCGGCCACCGGCTCCGACGCGAGCCCCAGGTTGTGGAACTCGTCGTCGGAGAACAGCGGCGTGTTGTGGCAGATGTCGCAACCGAAGCGCAGGAAGTGCTGGAAGCCGCGCTGGGCCGCCACCGGAAGGGCGCTCTTGTCCCCGGCCACGAACCGGTCGAAGGGCGACGCGCCGCTCGCCAACCGCCGCTCGTAGGCGGCGATGACCTTGAGCACGGTGGTGAACACCGTGTCCACGGCGTCCTTCTGCGCCCCGGGCAGGCCGTCGTAGGCGGGGTCGCCCGGCTTGCCGGCCTCCGGCAGCGCCGGCCACAGGGCCTCCCACCCGGCCGGCAGCCGCGCCAGCTTCCGCAGGCGGGCGCCGTAGCGGCGCATGACGTATTGCACCACGTGAAGCCGCGACGACGCCATCTCCACCGGACTCTCCACCGGCACCACGGCCTGGTGCCACAGGGAATCGCGCGCGCCGTCCCACGTGAGCCACCGGTAGTGTCCGGTGTTGAGCACGGTCATCACGTTGCGCTCCAGCGGTTCGATGGTGTTGCCGGTCGTGAGCCCGTCGGTGAAGCCCAGCTCGGGCTTGTGGCACGACGCGCACGAGAAGCCGCGCGGACTCAGCCCCTCGTCGAAGAAAAGCTCGTGGCCCAGACGCGCGGCCTCGATGTTGTCGCCGAGGGCGTTGGTGGGGTTCAAGGGCGGAGGGAGAAGCGGGCTGAGCGAGCGCGCCCGCTCCCACTCCGCCCCTGTCCAGAGACCGTATGCCGGGGGAGGTTGGGTGGAGCTTGGCGCCGGACCCTGAGCCCACGCGAGCGCGGGAAGGACGCACAGCGCGATGACCGCGCCGAGTCGCACGAGTCCTCCCAACGCCACTGTCATTGATCTCACGACGGCCTGCCGTACTTGCCTGGTACAAGGGGCGGCGGCGGCGGCCATGGACCGCGACCGCCGCCCCCGACACCTCACTCCTCGCCCACCGGCGTGGCGAAGTAGGCCTTCGCTTCCTTGCCGGCTCGGGTGACACCGATCTCGAACAGCCACGAACCCGCCATGCTGAAGTCAGCCGTCTGAACGGTGTAGCGTCCGGGACCCGTTACTTTGGCCTCGATGCCCCGGACCTCCGGATCATTGGCAAGACCGTGGCCCCCGGCCATGCTGCGGTCGTGATGCGGCATGCGCGCCTTGAGTCGCACGCTCGCGCCCTCGACCGGCTTCTTCCCCTCCATCACCTCCACCTCGAAGGCCTCGTTGGCGCGGCTGTTGTGCGCCAGCCCGCCCTTGAGGGACCTCACGCGCACGTGCACGCCCTCCTGCGCGCTCACGGCGATCCATGACTCGGCCGCGTCATCCACCGGCACGCACAGGCGTCCGGCCGTCACCGGAACGTCGTCGCCATGCATGAGGCCCATGAGCGGGTCCTCCGTCCCGGACCCGTGCCCCATGGCCTGATGCCCGTGCCCCATGCTGGCGTGCCCTGTCGCCTGATGCCCATGTTCCGTACCGGCGTGCGACCGGCCGTGTCCGCCGTGGGTCATGCCTTGACCGTGCCCGCCGCCCATCGCCATCGTGCCGTGGCCGCCCTTCTCGGACATGCCGCTCATCACCGCGTAACCGTTGGACAGCACCACGAAGCCCTTGCACGCCGCCGCCTCGGCGGCCATGTGACCGGACTTGCCGTGCCCGTGTTGGTGTGTCTGGCCGGCCGCGCCACCGGCTGCCGCCAGCAGCACCGCCAGACACCCCGCCTGCCATTTCATTCGAATCATTTTAATGCGCTCCTATGCATTCTTCTCATCCGCGCGCCAGGACAGGGCGCACGGGCAGACCCGACCCTTCGACCCGATCGCGGCCGGGGCCGACCCAGGGGTAGGAAATCAGACTGTGTCGATGGTGTGGCGCGGTCAGATCAGATGCGGCGGAGCGCGGCTGTGGTGGGTCTGGACCCGCGCGGCCCTGAGTGGGCCGGACACGGACCCGAAAGAGAGCGCGAGCGTCGGGCGGCCCATGGAGTGAACCGGTGGGTCGGCGAAGGAGCCCGGATTCTGCTCGAAGGCGGCCAGAACGACGCAGGGTGGCTCGGGAGACGTCTCCGGACTGGTGCCGTGATGTCCGTGACCATCCGTGCCGCCGCCGTGCCCGTGATGGTCATGGGCGTGGGGGTGGGGGTGGTGAGGCGAGTGGGCACCGGCCTCGTCCGGCGACGGCTGTGCCGCAGACGCCGCAGTACCGGGAGTTTCAAGGAAGTCGAAGAAGTGGTGGACGCGATGGGGCGCGCCGGCGACGAGGAACGTCAGGTAGGTCGTGGCGGCGAGCAGGGCCGCGCCGGCTCGACGACGTGTGCCGGTTCCAGCGTTCATGGGCGCGCTCGGGTCCACGCTCCGGTCACTGCACGTAGATCTTCTTGGCGGCTTCCAGGCCGAGGACGACCTCGTCCTTGCCCACCCGCAGGCTGATGGTGCCGAGGGACGGCGCGACGTCGAGGATACCGATCGTGGCGCCGGGGCGGACGTTGTGGTCGTACAGGAACGAGAGCAGCCGTTCGTCGCGCTCTCCGGTCTCGGTGATGCAGCGGAAGATGACCTCGGTGTCCGCTTCCGCCGTGTTGAGGGGGATCCACTGCCGGCGCGGAGAGGCCTCCCCCCTTACGGGGATGGGGTTGCCGTGGGGGCATGTGGAGGGATTGTCAAGGATCGCGCTCAGGCGCTCCTCCACCACCGGCGAGATGGCGTGCTCCAGGTGATGCGCCTCCTGGTGGGCCGTGACCCAGTCGAGGCCCAGCAGGTCGGTGAGGAGTCGCTCGGTGAGGAAGTGCCGGCGCAGGATGGCTTCCGCCACCTCGCGGCCCTTGGAGGTCAGGTAGATGTTCTTGCGCCGCTCCACGCGCACGAACTCCTCCTTCTCGAGCCGCCGCAGGGCGCTGAACATGGTCGAAGGCGTTACGCCGATGTCTTCCGCCACCCGCGCCGCGATGACCTGATCGTTCTCCTCCGCCAAGCTGTAGATAGCCTTGAGATAGTCTTCGGTAGCTTCCGAACGCTTTTCGGCCACGATAGTCCCAACCCGTCAACGACGAACTGTGCACCCGCGGGCGCAGCCACATAGTGACTGTGTCTTGAGTACCATGATCCGGACGCAACCGGCAACGTTGGGGAGCCCGTGCGACGGGAGAACTCTTCGCACGGCATCCCCTTCAGGCCGCGCCTCCGCCACCCCCGGTACCGTAGATCTGTTGCGCCAGATAGTTCTCCTGGCCGACCTCCTCCATCAGGCGGAGTTGCGATTCGATCCAGTCCGCGTGATTTTCCTCATCCGCGAGAATCTGCTCCAGCAGCTCGCGACTCACGTGGTCCGCCTGTTCCTGGCAAGTCGCGATGCTCTCCTGCAGCACCTTGATGGCCTCCTCTTCCAGGCCGTGATCGTTCTCGAACTGCTCCCTGACGGTCTTCCCCACCATGATCTTGTCGTAACCGGCAACGTTGGGAACCCCGTCCAGGATCAGGATGCGGTTGATGATCCGATCCGCGTGCTGCATCTCCTCGATGGATTCCTTGAAAATGACTTCGTCCAGGACCTGGTACCCCCAGTTTCGGCACATGCGCGAATGCATGAAGTATTGGTTGATCCCGGTGAGTTCTTTCCGCAGGACATCGTTGAGCGCCTTGAGGACTCTGGGGTCGCCTTTCATGTGCTTTCCTCCTCCGCAACGGGTTTCACGGCTCCAGCGCGGGGCGCTGGAGCCTGGACGCAGGCGTGGTGCGGGTTGTCACGCACCACGTGGACCGGACAGGACGTTAGCCGAATACGGCCGGTATTGTAAGGCCTTGCCCGCGGTCGGGCTCGCCGGATTCCTCCGGAAGTCGAACCATGAGGACACCGGGGAGCGCGGGCCGCTGACGCGTGCGAACGCACTCCGGGGCCAACGGTCTTGACGTCCTTACGGAATCCCCACGCGATCGAAGATCCGGATGGCGGCCGCGCGGTTCCTGGCGACCTTGGTCATGTCGATGGTGTCCGCCTTGAACCTGCCCCACGACTCCACGAGCCCGGACCAGGGCACGCCGGGCTTCACGGGATACTCGAAGTTCTGCTCCGCGTACATCTTCTGAGCCAGGTCGTCGCTCAAGAATTCCAGCAGCTTGAGGGCGTTCTCCTTTCGCCCCGCGTGCTTGGTGACACCGGCGCCGCTGATGTTCATGTGGGCGCCGCGGCCCTGCTGGTTGGGGAAGAAGACGAACACGGACTCGGCCCACGCGATCTGCTTCTCGTTGGTGAGCATGTTGCCCATGTAGTAGGAGTTGCCGAGGGAGATGTCGCACTCGCCGGCGAAGATGGCCTTGACCTGTGCCCGGTCGTTCCCCTGCGGCTTGCGCGCCAGGTTGGCTTTCAGGCCCTTGGCCCACTCCTCGGCCCTTGCCTCGCCGTGATGAGCCACGAGCGATGCCAGCAACGCCACGTTGTAGACGTGCTGCGACGAGCGGATGCAGATGCGGCCCTTCCACTTGGGATCGGCCAGGGCCTCGTAGGTGGAGAGGTCGCCGGGCTTCACGCGTTCCCTGGAGGCGTAGACGACGCGGGCGCGCCTCGTGAGCGCGTACCACAAACCCGACGGGTCCCGGTCGTGCGACGGAATGTTCGCCAGGAGCTTCTTCGACTTCACGGGCTGCAATACGTCCGCTTCCACTGCGTCGTTGATCCGCCCGATGTCCACGGTCAGGATCATGTCGGCGGGGCTGTTCCGGCCTTCGCGCTTGAGGCGTTCGATCATTCCCTTGGGCGCGAACACCACGTTGGCCTTGATCCCGGTCTGTTGGGTGAACGCGTTCAACATCGGCTTGATGAGGAACGGCTGCCGGTAGGAGTAGATGTTGACCTCGCCGTCCGCGACGGCCGGGGCCGCGACACCCAAGGACAGGCCAACAATCGCCGCCAAGGCCATTCGCATCCGTTTCGCTAACTGTCTTCCAACCATTAACCACGTCTCCCTTCACAAGGATATTCCGGCCTCCATACTCCAGTTATCTCGTTTATGCAAGAGAAAAAATTCGGTTGATCTAACTTTTCCTTTTGGCTACAACCGGCAGGGTGTCCCCGCAACCACACCATCATTATACACGGACTGCCCTTGGACCGACCCTGGCCGGCCTTGCATTCCGGGCGGCGACTTTCTAATTTCCAGAAACGGAGACGAATGACCTCATGTACCTTGACCGCCGACTGCTGACCCACACCCGCGGCGTGCGCGTGCGCATCGCCGCCGCGGTCGTCCTCGGCCTTTGCGCCGTGGCCGCGGGCATCTCGCGGCTGGCGTTCTCCGGGCTGGTCATCGCCGGCGTCCTCACCGGACAGCCGTTCTCGTCGCTGATCCCCTACCTGGGAGCGGTGGCCGGCTTCATCGCGCTGCGCGCGGTGTTCCAGTACCTGCGGGACATGGTGAGCCAGGAGACCGCGGCGCGGGTCAAGAACACGCTCCACGGCAAGCTCTACGGCCACGCCCTCGACCTCGGGCCCGGCCACTTCAACCAGGAGCGCACCGGCGACGTGCTGCTGTCCCTGGGCGAGGGGGTGGAGCGGCTCCAGGTCTTCTACGGGCAGTTCCTGCCGCAGATGGTGGTGGCGGCGGTGGCGCCGGTGCTGATCTTTTTCCTCATGGCGTCCTTCGACGTGGTCATCGGGGTCATCTTCGTGGTCTTCGCCCTGATCACGCTGGTGACCACGCCGCTGTTCATGGTCTACAACGAGGAGACCAGCCGGCGCCGGCGCACGTCCTACGGCGCCTTCAGCGCCGACTTCCTGGACAGCATCCAGGGCATCGCCACCCTCAAGATCTTCGGCCGGAGCCGCGCCCAGGGCGCGCGCCTGGCGGAGCGGGCGCGCCACCTCTACCGCACCACCATGGGGGTGCTGGCGGTGAACATGGTGTCGGTGGGCATCACCACCTTCGGCATCCTCGGGGGCACTGCCTGCGCCCTGGGCTGGGGCGCCCTCAAGGTGAGCGCGGGCGAGCTGGAGCTGCGCTCGCTCATCGTCATCCTGCTCATGGGCGCGGAGATCTTCCGCCCCATGCGCGAGCTGATGATCCTCTACCACCAGGGCATCGACGCCATGGCCTCGGCCGAGGGCATCTTCAGGCTGCTGGAGGCGCCGGTGACGGTGGGCGAGCCGGAGCCCGCGGAGGCCGCCACCGAAACGGCGTTCACGCCGGGGGTGCGCTTCGAGGACGTGAACTTCGCGTACCGGGAAGGCGCCCGGCCCGCGCTCCGGGGGGTCTCCTTCGAGCTCCGCCCCGGCGAGAAGCTCGGCGTGGTGGGCCCCAGCGGCGCCGGGAAGTCCACCCTGGTGAACCTGATGCTGCGCTTCGGCGACCCGCAAGAGGGGCGCGTGCTCCTGGGCGGCCGCGACATCCGCGACATCCCGCTGCACGTGCTGCGCCGGCACATCGCGGTGGTGGCCCAGGACATGTACCTGTTCTACGGCACCATCGCGGAGAACCTGCGCATGGCCCGGGCCGAGGCCACGCAGGAGGAGATCGAGGCGGCGGCGCGCGCGGCCAACATCCACGACTTCATCGCGGGACTGCCCCAGGGATACGACACGGTGGTGGGGGAGCGCGGCGCGCGCCTGTCCGGCGGCGAGCGGCAGCGCATCGCCATCGCCCGGGCGATCCTCAAGGACGCGCCCATCCTGGTGCTCGACGAGGCCCTGTCCAGCGTGGACGCCCAGAGCGAGGCCGTGATCAACGAGGCCCTGCGCAAGCTCATGGAGGGGCGCACCACCCTGATCATCGCGCACCGGCTGTCGAGCGTCATCCACGCCGACCGCATCATGGTGCTGGAGCGCGGGCAGGTGGCCGAGACCGGCGGCCACGCCGAGCTGCTGGCGGGGGGCGGCACCTACGCCCGCCTCATGGCGGCCCAGGCCCACGCGGGCGCCGCCGAGGGGCTGGAGGAGCGCGAGGCGCCGGCCGAGGAGCCGGACGCGGTGGAAGCCGAGCCCGCCGCGGCGCCGGC
>JAJEAI010000188.1 GCA_022824205.1 Candidatus Binatia bacterium | reverse complement strand
CGGGCAATGAGGTCGCCACACCCCCCACCCCTGGATTCCCGCTTCCGCGGGAATGACTCATTGGGGGGGCCGACGCCCCATTTTCATTCCCCTTTGTGTCGGCTGCAAGCCGACATGGGTGATTCCCGCGAAAGCGGGAATGACGATCAGAGAGGCCGGCGCGGCTACCCCAGCACGATTTTGCTCTCGTCCTCCCGCACCTCGATGGCGTTCTGGACCAGCGCGGCGTAGCGGTACACCGCGTGGGCGAACTTGCTGTAGGGGATGGTCAGGAACAGCCCGGCCACCACGCCCAGGTGGATCACCAGCAGCGTCCCCATCATCGCGGTCTCGCGGAACACCAGGAGCAGCAATCCGGTGAAGCTCGTCAGGAAGAGCATCCAGAGGAAGGTCCTGTCCAGGGTGAGCATCTTCTCCTCGGCCGGGTCCATGTCGCTCTTGGACTTGAGGTACAGGAGCCCCACCGTGCCGATGCACATCATCACCCCGCCCACGGTGCCGAACACCACCGGCAGGCTCAGGTAGGGGTAGGGCGAATGCCAGTGGAGTATGTTGTGGTAGAAGGCCGCGATGCT
This sequence comes from Candidatus Binatia bacterium, assembly GCA_022824205.1. Classification (GTDB taxonomy): domain Bacteria; phylum Desulfobacterota; class Binatia; order UBA9968; family JAJDTQ01; genus JAJDTQ01. The sequence continues at coordinate 7,253 of JAJEAI010000188.1, read as the reverse complement.
GGTGGCGCAGAAGTCCAGCGCGAAGCCGTAGAACACCAGGTGGTGGTGCCACATGCGGCTCTTGGAGAACTTCTCGTCGGGGTAGTTGCAGCCGTCGCCGCCGCCCTTCATGTATTGCAGGCCGAAGGCTTCCTTCACGGCGCGGGCGAATGCGGGCACGTCGATCAGGTCCGAGATGCTGCCGCGGGTGCGCCGCCAGAAGCTCACGAACCCCGCCAGCAGCGCGAAGATCGCGTAGAAGAACATCACCATGGCCGGGAACACCATGGCGCCGTAGGGGATCACCGCGAAGAACGCGCCCTCGCCCTGGTGGGCGGAGAAGAGCGTGTCGCTGCCCTGGAACGCCAGGGTCAGCACGAAGGCCAGGACGATGCACACCGTGGTGACGAGCCCCACCAGGAAGGCGTTGTTCTTGTAGAAGCCCTTCAGCACCCGGGGCCAGGCGTAGTCCTCGTATGTGTCGGCGCGCAGCCGCGACAGCGCCTGGGGCACGTTCACCGCGAACTCGTGGGGCGGCGCGTACTGGCAGGCGTAGTAGCAGGCGCGACACTCGAAGCACAGGTTGGACATGTAGACCAGGTCCTTGGTGTCGAAGGTGCGGCGCCGCTCCATGGCCGGGAACACCGCGCAGAAGCCCGCGCAGTAGCGGCAGGCGTTGCAGATGGTCATGACCCGGTCGGCTTCCTTGAGATGCTCAGACGACGGCACGCGCGGCCTCCCTTCCTGCGATGCGGCCGAACACCGTTCCGATGGTCATGCCGAATCCCGCCAGATACCCCTTGCCTAGGATGTTGCCGGACATCATCTCCCCGGCCGCGAAGATGTTGGGCGACGGCGTGTCCTCGCCGAACAGCACCTGGCATTCCTTGTTCACGGCGACGCCCATGTAGGTGAACGTGATCCCCGGCCGCAGCGGATAGCCGTAGAACGGCGGGGTGTCGATGGGCCGCGCCCAATGGCTCTTGGGCGGGTCCATGCCCTCCGTGGAGCAGTCGTCCAGGATCGTGGGGTCGAAGGTGCCGGCCTTGACCGTGGCGTTGAACGCGTTGACCGTCTCCTCCGCCTTGGCCGGGTTCAAGTCCAGGGACGCGGCGAGTTGCCGCACCGAGTCCGCCTGGAAGGGCGGAAAGACCGACGGCAGGAACAGGTCGATGGACTTGGCGTCGACGATGCAATAGGCCTCCTGCTCCGGCTGGCCGGCGATGAGGGTGCCCCAGATGGCGTAGCGCTTGGGCCAGAAATCCTCGCCCTCGTCGTAGAAGCGCTCGGCGTTCTTGTTGAGCACGACGCCGAAGGGGACGCAGTCGAGCCGAGTCACGATGCCGCCGTCGAACTTGGGTGCGCGCCCGTCCAGCGCGATGGCGTGAAATCCCTTGGCCCGCCCCGCCGGCTTCGCCCCCGCGTCGAACAACTGCCGCAGCACCCGGCCCTTGTTGTAGGGCGTGCCGCGGATGATGAAGTTGTCCGCCGCGTCGCCCCAGTATTCCTTGAGCCACGGCACGTTGGCCTCGAAGCCGCCGGAGGCGCCGATGAAGGCCTTGGCCGCCACCTCCCGCGTCTGGCCGTTGTGCTCCACCACCGCCGAGCGGAACACGCCGTCCTCGATGTTCAGGTCCCGCACCTCGGTCTCGTACTCCGCCCGGATGCCCATCTTCTCGGCGGTGTCGTAGTAGGCGTTCATCAGCGCCTTGCCGCCGCCGAGGAAGAAGGCATTGGTGCGCGAAAGCTGCAGGGTGCCGCGCAAGGACGGCTGCCACTTGATCCCGTGGGCCGACATCCACTCGCCCGCGTCCTGGGACTGGCGGATGCAGTAGCGCGCCAGCTCCTCGTTGGTGTCCCCGCCGGTCACCCGCAACAGGTCCTCGTAGAACTCGTCCTCCGGATACGTCCCCGTGAGGAACCCGTCCTCGCCCTCGTGCATGTAGCGAAGGTTCCGCGTGTGCCGGCTGTTGCCGCCCCGAAACGCCTTCGGCGCCGCCTCCAGCACCAGCACGCTGGCGCCGCCATGCTTCGCCATGATGGCCGCGCACATCGCCGCGTTCCCCCCGCCCGCGATGAGCACGTCAACCTCGGGAACCCCTCCCGAACCCCCTCCGGTGGATGATGAAGCCATGACGTAACGTGTTAGTGGACGCACCGGTTTCTGTCAATGCCAACCCTGTGACCCTCCCTGTCAGTCGGCATCGCCCCTCCGTCATTCCCGCCCCCCTCCGCCGTTTCCGCGAAACAAGCTGTGGCAAAAGTCGTGAGGCAGATGCCCCACTAATCGTCATTGATATGAAAATAGAGTCTTGTACCGTGAATTCAGGCAGTTACAGATGTCCGTCTGCATCACTCCCGGCCCTCCGATACGTCATTCCCGCGGAAGCGGGAATCCAGGGGTGGTTGTGTGGTGGTCCCATTACCCCAGGCCCCACCCCGCCTGGATTCCCGCTTCCGCGGGAATGACGTATCGGGGTGTTGGTGGCAATTCTCATCCGAGCGGAGTTTCTCATCCGAGCGGAGTCTTGCCACAGCCTGGAAAGCGGGAATCCAACCGAGGTCGCGTGGGGACCTCCAGTTTGACAACCCCGCACCTCGCTTGCCATGAAGTAGAGTCAACTTGCAGGAGGACTCCAGTGGAACTTGGCATCTATTTCCGTTCTTTCTTCACCAACCCCGCGCGCCCGCTGCACGAGCAGATCGACGACGCCGTCGAGATCTGCCACGTCGCCCGCGACTGCGGCTTCGCGGCCATCACCATGCCCCAGCACTGGGTCTCGCACCCCACCATCTGGCCGCAACCCTTTCCCATGCTGGCGCGGCTGGCCCCGGAGGTGGGCGAAATGCGCCTCCAGACCGGCATCGTGCTGCTGCCGCTCCACAACCCGCTCCAGGTGGCGGAAGACGTGGCCACCCTGGACCACATCGCCAAGGGCCGCTTCGTGCTCGGCGTCGGCCTCGGCTACCGCGACACGGAGCTCGAGGCCATCGGCTCCAACCGCAAGCAGCGGGTCTCACGCATGAGCGAGTCCATCGAGGTGATGAAGAAGCTGTGGACCGGTGAGGAGATCGACCACGAGGGCAAGTACTGGACCGTGCACGGCGCCAAGATGGGATTCACGCCCATCCAGAAGCCCCATCCGCCCATCTGGATCGCCTGCCAGAGCGAAGGCGCGGTGCGCCGCTCCGCCCGCATCGCCGACGCCGCCTACCTGGCGCCCCAGGTGGGCTTCGACGACGTCGCCCATCTCATCTCCATCTACCGCGACGAGCGCAGCGTCACCGGCCAGGACGCCGGCCACATCACCATTTCCCGGGGCGTGGCCCTGGCCAAGGACAAAGAGACCGCCATCGCCGAGGCGCGTGAGTCCGCGGCGTCTTCCTACAAGATGTACAGCAGTTGGAACATGCAGGAAGACACCATGGTCAAGATCAACATCGCCTCCGACTCCGAGGTCAGCGCCTGGGCCGTGTCCGGCAACGGCGACGACTGCCTCCAGGACCTCGGCCGGCTGGCCGAGGACGGCGTCGAGTACGTGGGCATGACCCTGCTGAACATGCCCAAGGACTTGTCGGGGCGGAAGGAATACCTTCAGGCGCTGGCGGAGAACGTGCTGCACCGGATGAAGTAGGCCGCGCCAGCGAGGACCCCCATGGCGCTGGAGGTCGAGCGCAAGTTCCTGGTCACCGGAGACGAATGGCGCAAGGCCGAACGGTCCTGCGCCAGGGCTACCTGAGCACCAACTCCGAGCGCACCGTCCGCGTGCGCATCGAAGGCGACAGCGCCACCCTCACCATCAAGGGCCTCACCCGCGGCCGAGCAGTTTAAGGCACCGGTCTTGAAAATCGGCGTCCGCGAGTTCGAATTTCGCCCCCTTCGCCTTCCGTTCAGTTCCAGCACATGACAAGGCCCGGGATCTGTGGTGTCACCGTATCTTTATCCATCCGCAGGCGCAGGCCTTTAGGGATGCTTTCCCGCGCCCGCTTAATTTGCAGCGTTTGAAGAACGGCAAAGCGAAGCAGGAACAAGTCAAAGAGGTATTGAAACGGGCGAGGCACATGGGTTTAATTGAGTAAGAGGGGTGATTACGATGGACATTCATGAATTGCCGCCATATTCCTACACTTGGAAGACATGCGAGGATTCGGAGGGCTTTGAGGCGAAGTGTGTCGAGATGCCCGACCTTTCAGCCTACGGAGATACGCCAGCGGAAGCGCTTGAAGAGATTCAAGTCGCCGTCTGCGCTTGGCTAGAGGTCTTGACACAAGACAGCCTGCCTCTCCCAGCACCCCTTCATCCTTCTTGGCAACTAGCACAAACCACAGATTCGGTCGGTCAACTGCTGACTTCTGGAAGTGGTCAACCTTTGGCCTCGCATTCTGTGCCAAGCTCCCACTCGAACTTGGAACGGACGGCAGAGACCATGGGTGTTGTTGCCTAGGAGAAGTATGCCTTCGAAACCGCCAAAGGTGCACGTCGCCGTCCTGTGCGATGATGTGAGACAAGAAGTCAATGGGAAACTAAGCCTGATGGGGCTTTTTACGGACTTCAATGTCTCCAACTATCAGCAGCCTTTGCCGAAGTTTACGGTCTTCGTACGACTAGGCTTCTATAGTCAGGGTCGTCGCACACTCAAACTGGAAGCGCGTTCGCACGAGGGTGACTTCAGGGTGGGCTTTCAGGGGCCGATTGAAGCGAACAATCAAACCGAGGGTTACCAGCAGTACATCGCAGACGTGAACTTCGTTTTCGAGAATGTAAAGATCCCCCGCGAGGGCCTATACTCGGTTGACGTGTCGGTTGACGACCACGTAGTCGTTCAGATTCCATTCGTGGTAAAAACCGAAAACCGCCGGTTACTCAATAGTGGTGGTCTCACCTGACTCCAAACTGTGACGAGTACGAACTGAGTACCCACCTCGCACCAAGGCTGGCGCGACAACCGAGGATCCCATGGCGCTTGAGATCGAGCGCAAGTTCCTGGTCACCGGAGACGAATGGCGCAACGCCGAAGGCGTCGTCATGCGCCAGGGCTACCTGAGCACCGACCCCGAGCGCACCGTCCGCGTCCGCATCGAGGGCGACAGGGCCACCCTCACCATCAAGGGCCTCACCCGCGGCGCCACCCGTTCCGAGTACGAGTACGACATACCGTCCGAGGAAGCGGACGAGCTGTTGCGGCTCTGCGAGCCGCCGCTGATCGAGAAGGTCCGCCGCCGCCTGGAGCACGACGGCCTCGTCTGGGAAATCGACGAGTTCCTCGGCGAAAACCAGGGCCTTGTCGTCGCCGAGGTCGAGCTCGACCGCGAAGACCGCCCGTTCACCAAACCCCTGTGGGTAGGCGAGGAAGTCACCCACGACCCCCGTTTCTACAACGCCAACCTTGTGGCAAATCCCTTCACCAAGTGGCAAAATCCCGATTAGCGCCCGAAACTGGGGCGCTCCGGGTCTTCCCGAAAACACGGAGGGGTGGCCGAGCGATTTAAGGCACCGGTCTTGAAAATCGGTGTCCGCCTAAACAGCGGACCGCGAGTTCGAATCTCGCCCCCTCCGTCATCGCTTGGTCTGACGTGGCTACTATGAAAGGAATACGACACCTCTAACGGAGAGAGAAATCGACGACGCCGTCGTTGCCGAGGTCGACGACGACGCGGCTTGGGGAAAACCGGTCCGAGGCCGGAAAGCCAAGCCCACCAGCGTCCTATTGTCTGCGCCGGTAGCCACGCGAGCGGGGTTTTTCGCTCGCCTCCACCGAGAGAAGAGCGTGGACGCCTGGATCGAACGGATCATACAAGATCGCCTCGATCTCGAAGAGGCGGCGTTCGCCGATGTGAAGCGAGAGATTGCGGCTCGGTGAACAGTCTCTCAGGGGCGACCTTGGTGACCTGCTCACACAAGTCCGTCTCCGTTAAAACCCGGCGGTTCAAGCCGAAATCGAATCAGGGGGTGCCGGGTAAACCGGCGAAGGCCGACACCCACAAGGGATGGGCATGAGCAGCAACGACCTCAACTGGATAGCCAACTACATCTGGGGCATTGCCGACGACGTGCTGCGGGACCTGTACGTGCGGGGCAAGTACCGCGACGTGATTCTGCCCATGACCGTGCTGCGCCGGCTCGATGCGGTCTTGGAAGACAGCAAGCAGGCCGTGCTTGACATGAAGGCCGCCCTCGACGCCGCGGAGGTTGTCGAACAGGACCAGGCCCTGCGACAGGCCGCGGGCCAGGCGTTCTACAACACCTCGCCGTTCACCCTGCGCGACCTCAAAGCCCGCACGAATCCCCAGCAGTTGACGGCCGACTTCGAGGCCTACCTGGACGGGTTCTCGCCCAACGTGCAGGACATCCTCGACAACTTCGAGTTCCGCAACCAGATTCCGTGCCTGTACAGGGCCGACGCCTTGGGCACGCTGATCGAGAAGCTCACTTCACCCGACATCAACCTGAGCCCGGTCCCGGGCATACTTCCGACCCCGAGATGGACCGCCTCTCCAACATCGTCCGGATCTTCAACGAACAGTTCGGCAACATCGCCTGGGAGGACGCCGACCGCGTGCGCCAACTCATCACCGAGACCATCCCCGCCCGTGTGGCCGCGGATACCGCTTTCAAGAACGCCCTGCAGAACTCGGACAAGCAGAATGCCCGTATCGAGCACGACAAGGCCCTCGCGCGTGTCATGACCTCTCTCATGAAGGACGACACTCAGCTCTTCAAGCAGTTCATGGACAACGAGAGCTTCAAGCGGTGGATGAGCGACGCCTCGTTCGAGATCGCCTACCGGCAGCCTGTTGGTGGGTGACCCGGTAGTGGCGCGATATCCGGGTGGGAAAGGCCGTGGCGAATCCGGAGAAGAACACCCGAAAAACCAAATAAACTTGCGGTTAGTGGACTAATTCAAAGCACCCCCTATCCGCACCATTCCAGGGCAATACAGAAGGAGTTGTCTCAGAAAATCTGGTAAGTTGAACTCTTGTGGCGATGGTCCCCAAGAAGGGAAACTATGTGGCCCGGATGATCGTCAACATGAGAGAATCCAACACCCTTGCAACGGTTCGAGACGTACTCTTGACCCCACTCATCTCAGGCGGGCTTAGGGCCGGGGACGTGGAAGCGGGCATCAAGGCGACGGTATGACAGATGTGCTCCTGACGTCGACCGATGAAGAAGAAGCCCTTTCGCGGGTCTATGTGCAGGCACTGCTGTCCCACAAATTTTAAGCGAATCGGAGGGGGATTTGAGGGGGCGGGCTGGGCGGGGGCTGTGGCAG
>JAJEAI010000065.1 GCA_022824205.1 Candidatus Binatia bacterium | reverse complement strand
GTCTTCGTCCACCGTCACGTACGTCGGGTTCGCGAGGCCACCGGCCGCCAACTCCCCGGCGGCTGGATGTCCGCCGCCCTGATCGTGGGGTTGCCGGGGCTTACCTTCGCGGCGGCCGGCGCTTCCCTGTCCTTCGACGTGCCGGAACTCCACGGGTTCAACTTCCGGGGCGGCCTCTACCTCACGCCCGAGCTGGTGGCGCTGACCTGGGCGCTGGCGTTCTACACCTCGGGGTTCATTGCCGAGAACGTCCGCGCCGGCATCCTCGCCGTGGACAAGGGCCAGATCGAAGCGTCGCAAGCGCTGGGACTTCCCCGCGGACGCGTCCTGCGGCTGGTGATTCTCCCTCAGTCGCTTCGGGTGATCGTCCCGCCGCTGACATCCCAATACCTTGATCTCACCAAGAACTCCTCCCTGGCCATCGCCATCGGCTACGTGGACCTGGTGGGGACCCTCGGGGGAATCACGCTGAATCAGACGGGGCGGGAGATCGAGTGCATGATGCTGGTCATGCTGATCTACCTGGCCATTTCCCTGGGCATTTCCGTGTTCATGAACTGGTACAACCGCCGGGTCCGGTTGGTGGAGCGCTGATGTCACTTCCCGCGAACACACCGCCCACCTATCCGCCCGGACAGCACCCGGATCTGCCACCGCCGCCGGGGTCCGCGGGCGTCGTCGGCTGGTTGCGCGCCAACCTCTTCTCGTCGGCGTTCAACACCGCATTGACCCTCGTTTCCGTCTGGCTGATCTACGAGTTCGTGACCGCCGCCATCGACTGGTTCGTCCTGGAAGCCGTGTGGCAGGCGGACTCCCGGGTGGACTGCCGCAAACAGGGTGACGGCGCCTGCTGGGCGGTGATCACCACCCGGCTGGACCAGTTCGTCTACGGATTTTATCCCGCCGATCAGCGCTGGCGTCCCGTACTCACCTTTTTCCTGCTCTTCCCCGCGCTGGCGCCGGTGCTGTTCGACCACACGCCCTTTCGCCGCCAACTGCTGTGGTTCTCGCTTGCCTATCCGGCGCTGGGCGCCTGGTTGATCTACGGCGGCCTGGGCCTGCCGGTGGTGGAGACCGACGCCTACGGCGGGTTCCTGCTCACCATGATCCTGGGAGTGACCGGCATCGTGGCGTCCCTTCCGCTGGGCATCCTGCTCGCCCTCGGCAGGCAGTCGCGTCTGCTCGCGATCCGTGTCCTGTGCGTCACCTTCATCGAAGCCGTGCGGGGCGTGCCGCTGATCACGCTGCTGTTCATCGCCTCCACCATGCTCAACTACTTCCTGCCCCCGGGGACCACCTTCGACCTTCTCATCCGGGTGCTCATCATGGTCACGCTGTTCGCCGCGGCCTACCTCGCCGAAGCCGTGCGCGGCGGCCTGCAGGCCCTTTCCCGCGGCCAGTACGAGGCCGCGGACTCCCTCGGGCTTTCGTACTGGAAGACCACCTGGCTGATCACGTTGCCCCAGGCCCTCAAGATCGCCATACCCGGCATGGTCAACGTCTTCATCGGCCTTTACAAGGACAGCACGCTGGTAGTAATCATCGGCTTGTTGGACCCGCTGGGCGTGGCCCGGGCCGTGCTCGCCGACGCCAAGTGGAACGGGCTGTCCAACGAGACGTATCTTTTCATCGCGCTCTTCTTCTTCATGAGCTGTTTCGCCATGTCGCGATACTCTCTCTGGCTCGAAGGACGGCTGAGCGTGGACAACCGTTAGCAGTCGCTTCTCATGGCAACCGTCGAAGAAGACACCGAACGCATCCGGTCCGCCGCCGACACCTCCCGGGTGATGGTGGAGATCGAGGGCATGCACAAGTGGTTCGGCACGTTCCACGTGCTCAAGAACATCAACCTGCGGGTGACCGCCGGCGAGCGCATCGTCATCTGCGGGCCGTCGGGCTCGGGCAAGTCCACCCTGATCCGCTGTATCAACCGGCTCGAGGTGCACCAGCAGGGGACCATCCGGGTGGACGGCATCGAGCTGACCCGCGACGTCAAGAACATCGAGCAGATTCGCTCCGAGGTGGGCATGGTGTTCCAGCACTTCAACCTGTTTCCCCACCTCACCGTGCTGGAGAACTGCACCCTCGGTCCCATGTGGGTGCGCAAGCAACCCAAGGCCGAGGCCGAGGCGATCGCGCAACGCTACCTGGAGCGGGTGCAAATTCCGGAGCAGGCCGACAAGTATCCGGGCCAGCTCTCCGGCGGCCAGCAGCAGCGTGTGGCCATCGCGCGCTCGCTGTGCATGCAGCCCAAGATCATGCTGTTCGACGAACCCACCTCCGCCCTCGACCCGGAGATGATCAAGGAAGTGCTCGACACCATGCTGGAGCTGGCCGAGACCGGCATGACCATGCTGGTGGTGACCCACGAGATGGGCTTCGCCCGCCGCGCCGCCGACCGCGTTATCTTCATGGACGGCGGCGAGATCATCGAGGAGAACGCCCCCGAGCCGTTTTTCAACAACCCGCGGAACGACCGCACCAAGCTGTTCCTGAGCCAGATCCTGTCTCACTGAGGCGGGGCTGATGTCCGGGTTGGCGTCCCCGCCAAACCCCCGAGTCGTCATTCCCGCGGAAGCGGGAATCCAGGGGTGGTGAGGCGGGGAAAACGCCGCCGTAGTACCCCACCACCGCCCCTGGATTCCCGCTTC
>JAJEAI010000184.1 GCA_022824205.1 Candidatus Binatia bacterium | reverse complement strand
ACCGCTCGGTTCGCCCCACCAGGGTCATCACCGGCCCTACGAAAACCCTCTGCGGACCAGAATTGAACCCCTATGGCGCCTCCTGCCCCGCTGATACCCTCTTCCCTACGCCGCAAACCCGCCTTGGTGAAATATCCGGGCTAGCTCTTCGACAACCAGACCAAGCCACCAACACTAACCTCAATGCGGCAAGAAAGGTTTGTAAAGATCGATCCGAAGCACGCCCTACGAATCGTCATTCCCGCGGAAGCGGGAATGACGATTCATAAGATTCTACTCCGCCGCCGGGCCAACCCTCACCTGCAGTGACATTGCCCAACAATCCCTTCCGCCCTTCCAAACCTCATCCCGCTTGCCTCCCCGCCTCTTCATGCTTCCAGCTTCTGCAACATCGAGACTAACCCTCCCAGGGCAGAACGCCGTGGGGCAGCCGCCGCGCGATCACCTGCGTCGCCAGCATCAACAGCAACACGACCAGCACGGTGACTACCGCGACGGCGGCGGCCAGCGTCGTATAGCCGCCGTCGTCGAGGTTGAAGACGATGACGCCAAGCGTCTCCGCGCCCGACGACCACAAGAGCGCCGATACGGTCAGTTCGTTGAACGCGGTCAGAAAAACGACGATCCCCCCGGCCACCGCGATCGGCGCGAGCAGCGGCACCATCACCGTGACGAGCCGGTACACGAGGCTGGCTCCCGCCATCTGCGCCGCTTCCTCGAGGGTCGGATCGAGTTGGTGGTAGCCGCTGATCACGGGCCTCAAACTCAACGTCAGGAAGCGCGCCAGGTACGCCGCGAAAATGATCCACAGCGTGTTGTAGATGCTGAAGCCGAGCAGCGGCAGCGGCTTCAGGAAGATCAGGATGGCGGCGATGGCGAGGACGACCCCGGGAAGCGCGTAGGGAAGCTCCGCCGCCAGGTTCAGGGCGCCGAGGATGCGGCTGCGCCGCCGGGTCACGAAGTAGGCCAAGACCAGCGAGACGCCGACCAGAGTGACGGCGGCCCCGCCGGCCAGGAGAAAGCTGTTGCGGAAGGCTCGAATCGTCGCGTCCTGCCGCGCGAGCACCTCGACGTAGTTGTCCAGGGTCGCCGTGCCGGGCCCGAGCGTCACACCATAGGCGGTGACCAGCGAGGTCGAGATCAACGCGGTCAAGGGCGCCACAAGGATGAAGAAGATCACGAGCCAGCAGGCCGCCTCCACGAACGGCCGCCAATCCCCGAGCCTGAAGTCGAGGGGCTGTGAGGCCGGTCCAATGGTCCGGTAGTCGCGCCGCCGCAACATCCAGCCCTGAACGACAACACCGGAGAACGCGATCAGCCCCACGATGATCGACAGCACCGCCACCTCGGAGATGAGGGTGGGTCCGAAGCTCGACAACCGCTGATAAATGAGTGTCGGGAGCACGGTGTAGCGGGCCGGAATGCCGAGGAGAGCGGGGATGCCGAAGTTGCCCACCGCCGACACGAATGCCAGCGCGGCGCCCGCCACCAGCGCCGGCGTCATCACGGGAATGACCACGTCGCGCAGCACCCTGGCAATGCCGGCGCCGGAGGCCCGGGCGGCCTCGACGATCTCGCGCGGCAGACTACGCAAACCGGCCCGCATCGCCAGGAACACCAGCGCGGAGTGCTGGATGCCGAGGAGCAGGCTGATGCCCTCGCGCGAGTACATCGGGTGCGGGGTGCCCGGCGGGGGCGCGATGCCGAGGGCGTTGAGAAGCGGGCTCGAAGGCCCGAAAAGCTGTATCCAGCTCAGCGCGGTGATCTGGGGCGGGATCATCAAGGGCAACATGAAGCAGAAGACGAGGGCCCCCTTCGCGCGCACGTCGGTGAGCGCCACCGCCAGTGCGAACGCCGTGCCCAGGGCGGTGGCGATGATCGTGCCCAGACCGGCCGTGAACAGGGTGCGCCCCGTGGTGCGCCAGGTCGAACGCGCCGACAAGACCTCTTCGAGGACCGCGGTATCGAACACGCCGCCCGGAGCGATGCCTTCGAGCAGGAGCCGTCCCATGGGCAGCACGCTCAGCAAGGCGACGAACAAAACAAGGGCGGCGAACAACACGTGCTCGCCGCCCCGTTGAAACCGTCCCCAGAGTCGGGTCAAGCGATAATCCCTCGCCGGTGACTAGTTTCCGAAGACCTCGGTGAAACGCTTCTTGTTGGTCTCGGCCTCGGCAAGCGCCTTGCCGGCATCGAAGGCCATCAGCTTGATCTCGCTACGCGGCGGGAAGCCTTGCGGCGGCGTGACCTCCGGGTGGGCCGGAAGATACCCCTGACCCGCCGCGAGCTGTTGGCCCTTGCGCGACAGCAGGAAGTCGATGAAGGCCTTGGCGGCCTCGGGGTTCTTCGCCGTGCTCAGGATTGCGGCGGGCTCGGTAACCGCGCTCACTCCTTCCTCGGGGAAGACGAAGCTGACCGGCGATCCCTTGGCTTTCTCGCGGATGGGCAGGAAGTCGACGACCATGCCGTACATCTTCTCGCCGCCGGCGACCGCGCGGAACGTGCCCCCGTTGCCACCCTTGGGATTGACGTCGTTGGCCGCGAGCTTGTCGTAGTAGGACCAGCCCAGCTCGGGATGGGCCGTCAGCGTGGCCAGGTGGATCAAGGCAGCGCCGGAGGTCAGCGGGCTCGGCATCGCGACCAAGCCCTTGGCCTTGGCCGCGACGAGGTCCTTCCATGACGAAGGCTTCATGTCGGCCTTGGTGTTGTAGACGATGCCCGTGGTGATGAGCTTGGTGGAGAAATAGTGTTTGTCCTTGTCGTAGAGGGCCGGGTCATAGCCGCTCACGGGGGCGCCGGCATGGGCCAACAGGCGGCCCTCGCGCTTCAGGCCTTCCATGGTGACCGTATCGGCGATCAGCAGAACGTCCGGCTGCGGGCTCCCGGCCGCGAACTCGGCCCGCAGCTTGGCCATGACCTTGGTGGTTCCATCGCGGATCCACTCGACCTCGACGCCGGGGTGTTCAGCCTTGAAGGCATCCACCGTCTGCTGCGCGTCCCGGTTCGGCTGGCTCGTGTAGAGCACCAGTTTGCCCGATACGGCCCAGGAAGGGCCTCCCAGGACGAGCATCGCCGCCAGAACGCTGGCCGCGGTGAGCAATCTTCTCATGATCGTTTCCTTTCCGGGGTTCCCTTGCGCCGTTCTGCCGACGGGACGCGCACACTTGTAATCGACACCTTCCGGAGGTGCTGCGTGCAAGTAATCAGTCCCGGATGAAGGGCGTGTGACGTCCGGGTGAAGTCTCTGCATCCCGCGGAACGTCTACGCCGCCTTCCGGCGGTCCATGGGCACGTAGTCGCGGATCTCCTGCCCGAGGTAGAGCTGGCGCGGGCGCGCGAGCTTCTGCTCGGGGTCCTCCAGCATCTCCTCCCACTGGGCGAGCCAGCCGGAGGTGCGGGCGATGGCGAACAGCACCGGGAACATGCTCACCGGGAGGCCCATGGACTGATAGATGAGGCCGGAGTAGAAGTCCACGTTGGGGTAGAGCTTGCGCGTGATGAAGTACTCGTCCTCCAGGGCGATGCGCTCGAGTTCCAGGGCGATGTCCAGCAACGGGTTGCGCCCGGTGACCTCGAACACCTGGTCAGCGATCCTCTTGATGACCTTGGCTCGGGGGTCATAGTTCTTGTAGACCCGATGCCCGAAGCCCATGAGGCGACCCTCCCCGGCCTTCACGCGCTTGATGAAGGCCGGGACCTTGTCCTTGGAGCCGATTTCCTCCAGCATGCGCAGCACCATCTCGTTGGCGCCGCCGTGGAGCGGTCCGTAGAGGGCGGCCGCGGCCCCGGCCAGCGCGGAGTACGGGTCGGTCTGGGAGCTGCCGACGTTGCGCATGGCGTTGGTGCTGCAGTTCTGCTCGTGGTCCGCGTGCAGGATGAAGAGCACGTCCAGCGCCTTCTCCAGCACCGGGTCGGGCGAATACTTGAGCTCCGTCATCTTGTACAGCATGTTGAGGAAGTTGCCGGTGTAGCTCAGGTCGTTGTCCGGGTAGGCGTACGGCAGGCCCATGGCGTGGCGGTAGACGAAGGCCGCCAGGGTAGGGATCTTGCCCATCAGACGATAGATCTGCTTGCGCCGGCCCTCCGGGTCGAAGATGTTCTTGGCGTCGGGATAGAAGGTCGACAGCGCGGCGATGGAGCTCACCAGGGTTCCCATGGGGTGGGCGTCGTACTTGAAGCCGTCGATGAACTTCTTGGTGTTCTCGTGCAGGAGGGTGTGGTGGTTGATGTTCCAGCTCCAGTCCGCCAACTCCGCGGCGCTGGGAAGCTCGCCGTGGAAGATCAGGTAGGTGGTCTCCAGGTAGCTGCTTTCGTCGGCCAACTGCTCGATGGGGTACCCGCGGTAGCGCAGGATGCCGGCCTCGCCGTCGATGTAGGTGATGTGGCTGTGGCACGATGCCGTATTGAGGAAGCCCGGGTCATAGCTCATGAGGCCGAAATCGAATTCGGAAGTCTTGATCTGGCGAAGCTCGAATGCGTTGATGGCGCCGTTCTGGATCGGAATCTCGTAGGTTTTCCCCGTCCGGTTGTCCGTTACGGTTAAGTTGTCAGGCATACCTCTTTCCTCTCTTCGCGATTTAGAAAGTAGGACTCTTAGACCATCCCCGGTGAGCGGTCAACCCATTTTTGACGCTCGTCACGCTTGACATTTCGGGCCGTTTTCGTTCTCGGAGAACCGCCGCGGAAGCCCCTTTTCGCGCCTGTCTTCGCCCCGCTTCACGCGCCGGTCAGACGCATGCCGCCGTCCACCGGGAGGATCGCGGCGGTCACGTGGGAGGCGGCGTCCGACGCGAGGTAGAGGGCCGCACGGGCCACGTCCTCGGGCTCGCCGATGCGCCCCAGCGGCACCCGGGTCGCGTAGCGCGCCAGCTTCTCCGGAGTCGAGGTGTCCACCATGGGAGTCCGGTTGGGGCCGGGGCAGATGCAGTTTACACGGATGTTCTGGCGCGCGTGGTCCTCGGCCATGGCCTCGGTCAGGCGCACCATGCCGCCCTTGGAAGCGCAGTAGGCGGCGCGTCCGGCCTGCCCCATCATTCCGGAGCGGGCGGCGATGTTGATGATGACCCCGCCGCCGCGCCTGGCCATCTCGGGGACGGCATGGCGGCACACGTTGAAGACGCCCTTGAGGTTGGTGTCCAGTGTGCGGTCCCACTCCTCCTCGGTGATCTCCGTCACCGCGCCGTTGGTGCGCACGCCGGCGCTGTGGACGACGACGTCGAGGCCGCCGTAGCGGTCCACGGTGGCGGACACCACCTCCCTCATCTCCTCCGAAGACCGGACGTCCGCGGGCATGAACATGGCCGTGCCGCCCGCCGAGCCGATGAGGGACAGGGTCTCCTCGCCCTTGCTCGCCGTGGTCGAGGTCCCCGCCACCGCGCACCCTTCGCGCGCGAAACAAACGGCGATGGCGCGGCCGAGGCCGGAGCCGAAGCCTGTCACAAGAGCGACCTTGCCTTCGAGTTGCTGCATGCTCTGTTCCTTTCCGCTTTGGGGCGATGCTCCCGAGCAGCCTGCCCCGTTTTTCGACTCCAACCCCGCGCAACTCGCAAGCGTCATTCCCGCGAAGGCGGGAATCCAGGGGTTGAGAGGGGCAAAACGGGCGTATTCCCCGCGCCACTGCCCCTGGATTCCCGCTTTCGCGGGAATGACGATACGTGGGTTGTCGCGTTGTCGCGATTCCCGGCGTTCAGGTTCCGGCGTACTCCCGCACCGCGTCTTCATCCAGGACCATGCCGTGTCCCGGCGTCTCCGGGAGGGTCACCCAGCCGTCCTCGGGCGCCGGCGGGTCCTTGTAGAGGGTCCGGGCCATGTGCCAGTCGTTGACGTGGAATTCGGTGCGCCAGCCGTTGGGTACGGCGGCGTGAAGGTTCATGTCGTAGTAGGCGCCGTTGCCGATGGGCAGGTCGAAGGCCTGCGCCACCGCCGCCGCCTTCATGCCCATGGTGAAACCGCCGACGGAGCCCACCTGGATGTTCAGGAAATCCACCGCCTCGGCGCGCACCAGGCCCGCCAGGCCGTGGAAGTCCTCCCACTGGCCGGCGGCGATGGGGATGGACGTGTGGCGCCGGAGCGCCGCCAACCGCTCCGGATCGTTACGCAGGAGGGGCTCCTCGAACCACATGAGGTCGTAGGGCTCCAGCCGCTTGCACCAGCGCAGCGCGGCGTCGTAGCGCAGCAGGCAGGCCGCGTCCACCATCAGCTCCACCTCGTCTCCCACCGCCTCCCGTACCGCCCGCACCCGGCGCTCATCCTCGGCCGGGTCATCTTCCCGGTGGACACCGCTGGCCCCGCGCATGTCCATCTCGCCGCGCATGTTGAGGCGTCCGACCATCAGCTTGAGGCGTCCGTGGCCTTGGTTCACCCAGTGCCGCGCCGCTTCCACCAGCGCTTCCCGCCCGTAGCTCCGGAGGCCGAAGGTGAAGTAGCTGGGGACCGACGGCTGCGCCCCTCCCAGCAGGCGCCACACGGGCTGCTCGTAGAGCTTGCCCTTGATGTCCCACAACGCCACGTCCACGGCGCTCACCGCGGGGTTCCACACGCCCGGCTCGGCGCGCGGGTTGAAGCGCCAGCGCATCTCGTGCATGAGGCGCTCGTTCTCCAGCGGATCGCGGCCCACGAGGAAAGGCGCGAGGTCCGTCTCGATGAACCGCAGGATGGCGGACCCCGGGCCGTGGCCGATCTCCGCCGTCCCGACGAGCCCCTGGTCGGTCTCCACCCACAACAGGTCGACGGAGGCGGTCCGGCGTTCGTGGAAAGGCAGGTCGAGGGGAATGTTCGCGAGCCGTCGTGTCTTGATGGCGGATATCTTCATGGTATCGGGTCTCCGTTCGCGTCCAGGCAATGTTCTGAGCTTGACGGAACGTCAGCGAAGCGACGTCGAAGGACGCGGTTTCAATGGGTCGGTTCTACCGTGCGTCGAAAGCCTGGTGACGCACGAACACTTCCGCGTCCCGAGACAGAAAAAACACCAGCCGGACCTCCTCGATGGAAGGGAACGAACGCAACGCCTCCTGGATGGCGAGAGACGATACCGCGGCCGCCTCCTCCATCGGATAGCCGTAGATACCGGTGGAAATAGCCGGAAAGGCCACCTTGGCCAGACCCTCCTCGGCGGCGATCTCCAGCGAGTTGCGGTAGCACCGGGCCAGCTCCTCGGCTCTGTCCGGGCCGCCGCTGCCGTACACCGGCCCGACGGTGTGGATCACATGGCGCGCGGGCATGCGCCCGGCGGTGGTGATCACCGCGCCGCCGGTGGGAAGCCCGTCCGGGTAGCGCGTGGCCCGGATGTTCCGGCATTCCTCCATGATGGCTGGCCCTCCCGCCCGGTGAATTGCCCCGTCCACCCCGCCACCGCCCATCAGGGTGCCGTTGGCGGCATTCACCACCGCGTCCACCGCCTCCTGTGTAATGTCCCCCACCTTGACGGTCACGCGGCCGCCGGCGAAGCTTGGATAGTCGGTCGGATCGCCCATGAGTTCCCCCTCCCCACCCATGGATTCCCGCTTCCGCGGGAATCACCGATGTCGGCTTCCAGCCGACACAAAGGGGAATGAAAATGCAGCTACCATCTGTTCCAGGTTGTTCCCCACACTTCGTCATTCCCGCGAAAGCGGGAATCCAGGGGTGGGGGGTCTGGCGGCCTCATTGCCCGCCCCCACCCCGCCTGGATTCCCGCTTCCGCGGGAATGACTCGTCGGGGTGTAGCGGGATTCCGTAACTACCAGAAATCATTGAACAAGATCTTATTTTCATATCAATGACGACTCGGGGGTTTGGCGCCTGGAATGCTCAACCCCACACTTGCCGCGCGGTCTCAACCACCCGCTCGAGTTTGCGCTTCTGGTCGTCGGGGGTGATGAGATTGCCCACCACGTCCGAGGAGAAGCCGCATTGGGGGCTGATGGCCAACTGTTCCAGCGGCAGGTAGCGGGCGGCGTCATCGATGCGCCGCTTCAAGAACTCCACGCTCTCCAGCTCGGGCACCTTGGTGCTCACCAGCCCCAGCACCACCACTGTGCCCTTGGGGACGAAGCGCAGCGGCTCGAACCCGCCGGCACGTTCGGTGTCGTACTCCAGGAGCAGCCGGCGGTGCCGCAGTCCGGAGAACAGCCGTTCCGCCACCGCGTCGTAGGAGCCCTCCCGGTGCCACATGCTGCGCTGGTTGCCGCGGCACAGGTGAATGCCGGAGACGGCGTCGCCGAAGGCTTCGACGATCCGGTTGTCGGCGGCGATGGAGCGTTCCAGGTTGGCGTCCGGGTCCTCGCCGCGCCGGCGCATGGCCGCCAGGGACGGCTCGTCCACGTAAGCCGTGTATCCGGGGGCATCGATCTGGACGTAGCGGCAGCCGGCCTCCACAAGGCTCGCCACCATGGCCTTCTCGATGGCCACCACGTCGGCGAGGAAGTCGTCCATGGTGGGATAGACGTCGCGCGAGTTCTCGTGGTCGAAGCGCTGGCTGATGCGGTCGGGTCCCACCAGAGCCACCTTGGCCGGGGTGCGGGTCGCGGCACCGAGGAAGCGGTATTCGTCCAGCGGCAGGTTCCGCGCCAAGCGCAGGCGTTCCACCGCCGGCAGTCTGTGCCACACCGGCACCTGGGGGTCCACGTCGCGCTGCACGTCCCAACGCCGCAACGCCGTCCCGCCGCGGGACTGGCGCTCCAGGATCTCCATCCGCGCCGAGCCGGAGCGAAACCCCTCCACGCACGCGCCGAAGCTGTCCTGGAAGTTGAGCCTGCGGAACTCCCCGTCGGTGACCACTCCCAGGCCCGCGTTCTCCTGGAGTGTCACGGCCTCCCGGATGGCCGCGTCCTCGGCCTCCCGCAGCCCGTCCGCGTCCAGTTCGCCCACCTCGAGGCGGCGCCGCGCCTGCTTGAGCCCGTCCGGCCGCAGCAGGCTCCCCACCACGTCGGTCCTCATGGTTGCCAGATCGCTCATCGCGGTCCTTTCTCTGTCCGAGTCATCGCGGTCCTCTTTCTTGCGGAGTGCTCCCTCTTCCACCGTCCTCCCGTCCGTCATTCCCGCGGAGCAGGCTGTGTCAAGACCCTGCTCGGAAAGGAAAGGCCACGGCTACCCTGCACCGTCATTCCCGCGGAAGCGGGAATCCAGGGGTGGGGAGGGGAAATGGCCGTGTTGCCCCGCCTCGCCCCGCCTGGATTCCCGCTCCCGCGGGAATGACGGTGAGGAGAAGGGGGACGACGTTTCGTCACGTACTGCCCTGCGAGCGTCGATACCGCCGGAAAGGCCGCAAGAACTCCGTCTGCTCCATGAGCGTGGCGTCTGTCAAGCCCTTGAAGGTTCCACGAGCGCCCATCGTGGTCTTGAAGGCGACCTCGGCCTGCGTTCTAATACGTGTGGCCGCGTAATACGTGTGGCCGCGTGCCGGAGCGCGGCGACATGCCCCGCGGGCAGACGAAGATTCCGGGCCGGCACCCGGTCGCGAACCACGCGGGCCATCCGCGCTTTCACGCGCGCGGCCGCCCGAGGCAGTTCAACCGCGGAGACACGTTCAACCACGGAGACACGTTCAACCGCAGAGGGACGTTCAACCACGGAGACACGACATGCTACCCATCACCGCCTATGCCGACCGCTACTCGGTAGCGCCCGGCGAGACCATCGCGTTCAAGGTAAGCTCGGCCGCGGCCGAGGACTACGAGGCACGCTTGGTGCGTGTCATCAGCGGCGACCCCAATCCGGCGGGTCCGGGCATGCGCGAGCAACCCGTCGATGCCGCCTTCGCCGGGCGTTATCCGTCGCGGCCGCAGCCGATCCACAGCGGCTCTTATGCCCGGGTCGCCGGCACGGCACCACTGGACGCCCTTCGGAGTTTCACCGTAAGCGCCGTCATCTGGCCCACCTTGCCCGTGCTCGCCCGCCGGCAGAGCCTCGTGTCACGGGTCAATGCCGCCACCGGCGCGGGCTTCACCCTGGAGATCGACGAACAGGGCTCCGTCGCGGTTACCTTGAGCGACGGCGCCGCGACACACAACGCCAGCGTCGGCAAGGCACTGCGCGCCCGCGCCTGGTACCGGGTCTTCGTGAGCTACGTCGCGGACAAGGGCGAGGTTTCGGTAGGGCAGAAGCCGCTCGCGCCCGCGATGAGGGTCGACGACTCGGGTGTCGTCACCACCTCCGCGGCGTTCGCGGGGAGTTGCGGCGGCAGCGGCGATCTCCTGTTCGCGGCGCGCGCGAGTTCACCTCCCTGCGACCACTACAACGGCAAGCTCGAAGCGCCGAAGGTGCTGGCGGGGGCGCTGGATCCGGACGCGGCGTTCCGCGCCGCGGGCGACGCGCCCGGCTCCGGCGAGGAAGGCGGTCCGGACCGCGCTTCCGGCGTTGCCAAAGAAGTGGTCGCGGCGTGGGACTTCTCCCGCGAGATGTCGTCGGCGCGCATTGTCGACACCGGCCCCCACACCATGCACGGCGAGACCGTCAACCTGCCGGCGCGCGCCATGAAGGGCTCGCGCTGGACCGGCGAGGAGATGTGCTGGCGCCACGCCCCGGAGCACTACGGCGCCATCCACTTCCACGACGACGACCTCTACGACTGCGGCTGGGAGACCGACTTCAGCTTCGCGGTGCCGGAAGACTTCAAGAGCGGCGTCTACGCGGTGCGCCTGCGCGCGGGCGATGACGAGGACATGGTGCCCTTTTTCGTGCGCGCCGCTCCGGGGCGGCCCCAGTCCAGCGCCTGCGTGCTCATCCCCACCTTCACCTACATCGTCTATGCCAACTCCGTCCGCGACCGGGCCAACGACGCCTACCGCGAGTTCGCAGCACGCTGGGGAGCGCGCCCCTGGACGCCGGACGAGCATCCCGAGTACGGCATCTCCACCTACAACCACCACCCCGACGGCAGCGGAGTGAGCTATTCGTCGCGGCTTCGTCCCATCCTGAACCAGCGCTCCGGCTACTTGTCCTACGCGGACCCCGAAGCCGGTTCCGGCCTGCGCCATTTCCCCGCCGACACCCACCTGCTGGCGTGGCTGGAGGCGCTGGGCCACGATTTCGACGTCGTCACCGACGAGGACCTCGACGCCGACGGCGTCGACGCCATCGCGCCGTACAAGGTGGTGATGACGACCACGCACCCCGAGTACCAAACCCCGCGCTCGCTCGACGCCCTCACCGGCTACACCGGGCAGGGCGGACGCCTGATGTACTTGGGCGGCAACGGCTTCTACTGGCGCGTCGCGGTCAGTCCGGAGTTCCCTGGCGCGGTGGAGATCCGCCGGGGCGAGACCGGGATCCGCGCCTGGGCGGCGGAACCCGGGGAGTACTACAACGCCTTCGACGGCTGCTACGGCGGGCTGTGGCGGAGCAGCGGCCGCGCTCCCCAGCGTCTGGCGGGAGTGGGGTTCATTTCACAGGGCGACTTTCGCGGCACCAGTTACCGGCGCCTGCCCGCTTCCCACGATTCCCGCGCCGCCTGGGTCTTCGAGGGCATCGACGAAGAGGTCCTGGGCGACTTCGGACTGAGCGGCGGGGGCGCGGCCGGCTTCGAGCTCGACCGGCTGGACACGAACCTGGGATCTCCGCCCCATGCCCTGGTGCTCGCCCGCTCGGCGGAGCCGGACGACAGCTTCACGCTGGTCCCGGAGGAGATCGTGGCCCTTTACCGCAGACGTCCCCACCTCGTGCGGGAACTCCTCCGCTCCGAGATCGTGTTCTTCGAGACCCCCAACGGCGGCGCGGTGTTCTCGGTGGGCTCCATCACGTTCTGCGGCAGCCTCCCTCACAACGACTTCGACAACAACATCTCGCGCATGATCGACAACGTGCTGCGGCGGTTTCGGAGCGACCGTGCAACGGATTGAACGGCGGGACCCGACCATGTCCGGGAACGCATGGGGACCGTTTTGCTTGTGGTGCGGGGCTCAAGCTGGTGAAGATCGGCAACACCGCCACCGACTTCGGTGTCATCATCCGGGCGCCGCCGAGTACTACAGGAAACGGGGTTGGATGAAGAAGGACCATCGGAGTGTTTGTGTTGCGCGTCACGGGGATGTACGGCCAAGCATGCCGTCACACCCCGTGTCATCGAGGCGTTCATGCGGTGTGCGTGAGGGCGCCGGTTCGGACCTGTTCGGACCTTGTAGTGGCGGTGTACGAAGAGAGCGATCTTGATCGCCGGGTCACGGGCGCCGGCGTGCGAGCGCCGGCGCCCCGCTCGGCGGGGTCGGTTCCGCGCCGTCCGCGCCGTCAATTCGAAAGGGAGGGAAGAGATTGTCCGCACTCGAGTCCATGAAGGACAGCTTCGAACGAATGCTCCTGATCAGGCGTTTCGAGGAAGGCATGCTGCGCCTGCACCGGCGGGGGATCCTGCCGTGCCACTTTCACGTCTCCATCGGGCAGGAAGCCACGGCGGTTGCGGTTTGCCGCGCCGCCGAGCAGCATGATGTGCTGTTTACCAATCACCGCAGCAACGGCCACCTGATCGCCCGCGGGGCGGATCCGGGATGGATGTTCGCGGAACAGTTGGGCCGCGTCGGCGGCAACACCAACGGCAAGGGCGGAACGCTGCATATGATCGCTCCCGAGCTGGGGATACCCTGGACCACGTCGCTCGTCGGGTGCGTCGTCCCGATGGCGGTAGGCGCGGCCTTGGTCCACAAGCAACAGCGCCGGCCCGGCGTCGTCATTGCCTTCTTCGGTGACGGCGTCATGGAGGAGGGCGCATTCTACGAGGGGATCAACCTGGCCGCTCTGTGGCAGGTGCCGCTCGTCTGTGTTTGCGAGAACAATGGCGTGCCGGCCGAGCTGCGTGGGCTCGACACCACGCAGCCGTCCACGTTTCTGGCCAGACGCCTCGCCGACGTCCCGTCCGCCTTCGGCATCCCCTGCACCACCATCGACGGCGCGGACGTGGAGGGGCTGTTCGACCTGATGACGGACGTGGTCGGCACGGTGCGGCGCAACGTCGCCCCGTACTTCGTCGAGGTCCGCACCACGCGCTACCCGGGCAACCGGGCCCTGTGGCCGGAGCTGGCCGGGGCGGAAACCGACCTCGGCTGGGCCCGGGACGACGGTGAACCGCCGGAAGAGTTGGCCGCATGGAGCCGGCACAGCGATCCGCTGATGGGTTATTTGCGCAGGCTCCTGGCCCGGGGCTCGATCTCCTTCGATGAGGTAACCCGGATCGATGCCGCCATCGCCGGGCGGATCGATCAGGCGATGGAGGCCGCCATCGGCAGCCCGCATCCGTCGCTCGAAAGCGCGTACCGGGATGTCTGGGCCGCACAGGAGACCCCATCATGAAGATGTCGTACCTGCAGGGCCTGGCATTGGCCATTGACGAGGCCATGGCCGCCCATCCCGGGGTCATTCTGATGGGGTCTCGCATGGGAGGCCACTTCACCGCGCAGGACAACGAGGCATTCGCCGGCCTGCGGGAACGCCATGCGGACCGGATCGTCATGAACGTGCCCATCGCGGAATTCGGCCTCGCCGGCGCCGCGGTCGGCGCCGCCCTGGCAGGAGGCCGGCCGCTTCTGAGTTTCAACGTCGGCAGTTTCATGCTGCACGGCTTCCCCCCGATTGTGAACGAAGCCCCCAACGTCCACTACACCACCGGAGGACGGTGCATCGCGCCGGTGACCTGTTACGCGCTGGGCGGCATCCGCGGGGGCGGTTCGTCCCAGCATTCGCACCGGTTGCAGGCGATGCTGGGCAACGTTCCGGGGCTGCAGATCTTTGCGCCAGCGACCGCCGGCGACGCCTATGGGCTGCTCAAGTGGTGCCTGCTCGAGAGCCGGAACCCGACGGTCTTCTTCGCGCACTCCGCTTTGCTCCTGTCCGAGGACGAGACCGATCGGGAGGCGCCGATGCTGCCCGTGGGGTCCGCCCGCGTCAGCAGGACGGGACACGACGTCTCCCTGGTCGCGCATTCCGTGACAGTGCCGATGGCCCTCGAGGCGGCGGACGCCCTGGCGGCGGATCACGGCGTTTCCGCCGAAGTGATCGACCTGCGGACGCTGGCGCCTCTCGACGCGGCGACCGTGGTCGAATCCATAAGAAAGACCGGACATGCCGTGGTCGCGGACGAGTGCCACAAGAGCTTCGGCGTCAACGCCGAAATCGCGGCCAAGCTGGGCGAAGCGGCCTTCTCGTATCTGAAGGCGCCCATTGGCCGTGTGGCCACGGCCGATGTACCCATCCCCTACAACCTGAACCTGGAGCGGGAGGTCGGCGTGACCCCGGACGGGATCGTCCAGGGGACGCTGTCGACGCTGAAGGGGTGAACGTCGTATTGACGGGAAGACGAGACACTCGTGGAGGGGCTTCGCCGAGTGTGGCGAAGCCCCTCCGTGGAAGAGCAGGTGCCGGACATGAAAGCGATGGTCGTTGTCGAGAAGGACGGACGTGGAGAACTGGTACAAGAAGACGTTCCCGATCCCGTTGCGGGTGAAGGCCAGGTGGCGATCCGCATGGAGGGAACCGCCGTCAGTTTCGGCGACCTCGAGATGCGCCGGGGGAACTACCATACGCCGCGCAAGCCGCCCGTCATTCCGGGACACGACGTCGTCGGCAGTCTGGTCGCCTTGGGCCCCGGAACGACCGGGTTCCGCATCGGCGAAAGGGTAGCGGCGATCTCGCTCACCGGCACCTACGCCGAGACCGTCGTGGCGCCCGCTGCCATAACCTGGTCGCTGCCGGACGAGATCGACCTCATCTCGGCCGCGGCCTTCCCGACCAATGGCGTCACGTCCTACAACCTCCTCACCCTGGCCGGACGCTTGGCCGCGGGCGAATCGGTGCTGATTCACGCGGCCGCGGGTGGCGTCGGGACGACCACTTGCCAGTTGGCCAAGCTGCTCGGCGCGGGCACGGTGATCGGTACGGTCGGTGACGAATCCAAGGCTGATCTGGCCCGCAGCCTCGGCTGCGACCACGTCATCCTGTACCGGACGGAAGACCTTGCATCACGGGTCATGTCCATCACGGGCGGTAAGGGCGCCGATGTGATTCTCGATTCGATAGGCGGTTCGTCTACGGAGGAAAGCCTTGCTTGCCTGGCCCCCTGGGGGCGCATTGTCGCCTTCGGCAGGTCAAGTGGAATCGCGGGTCGGATTCCCACCGACGTCCTGCACGCCGGCAACAAGTCCGCCATCGGGTACAGTACGGGCGGACATCGCTACGACCGGCCGGAAGTGTTGCGGCCGGCCGGCGATGCGGTGCTCGGCTACTTGCGTTCGAAGCGGCTGAGAATCGTGGTGTGCGCACAGTTCCCCCTCAGCGAGGCCAACGCGGCCTTGGACCTGGTGGCAAGCCGGAAGAGTACCGGGAGGGTCGTACTGACCAACTCCTGGCGTCCTGTCCCACTTCCCTCCGGCCAGCACCCTGGCCCCTCGCGCCAAGACGGCTAGTGCCCGGCTTCGTGGATCGCGCGCACGGTGTCGATGGTGTCCGCCTGCTCGGCGCGCTTGTCGGGCCGGTACCGCTTGACGCGGGCGAAGCGCAGCGCGAGCCCCGCGGGATACTGCGGGCTCACCTGAAGGTCGTTGAAGGCCACCTCCACCACCGCCTCGGGCCGGACGTACACGGTGTGGCCGTCCCGGGCGGTCTCCAGCCGCTGCAGGAATTCCGTCTGTTCCCTCAACATGGCGTCGGTCAGGCCCTTGAACGTCTTGCCGAGCATGACGAACGACCCGCCGGACGGGTCGCGCGCGCCCAGGTGCAGGTTGCTGAGCCAGCCCCGGCGGCGGCCGTGGCCCCACTCCGCGGCCAGGACCACGAGGTCCAGCGTATGCACGCGCTTGATCTTGAGCCAGTGGCGGCTGCGCTCGCCCGCCTCGTAGACGCCATCAAGGGTCTTGGCCATGACCCCCTCGTGGCCCGCGGCCACGGCGGCGGCGAAGAACTCCCCGGCCGCGGCCGCGCTGTCGGTGACCATCCGCGGCATGCGCAGCGCGTCCGGGAGGGTGGCGGCCAGGACACGGCTCCGCTCATGGGCGGGCGCGTCGATCAGGGTCTCTCCCTCCAGGTAGAGACAGTCGAAGAAGTACGGCACCAGCGGCAGCTCGCGGCGCAGTTCCGCCACGTCGAGCTTGCGGCCGAACCGCCGCATGGTGGTCTGGAACGGGTGCGGCTTGCCGTCGGGGCGAAGGGCCAGCACCTCGCCGTCCAGGATCACGTCGGGGCATCCCAGGGAGCGCACCCCCTCCACCAACTCCGGAACGGCCGCGGCCACGTCTCTGAGTCCGCGGGTGAACACCGCCACTTCCGATCCGACCTTGTGGACCTGCACGCGCGCCCCGTCCATCTTGTATTCGAGGGCCGCCGTGCCGAGGTGGCGCAGGGCGTCGCCGACGTCGTCGCTCGGCTGCGCCAGGGCCGGCAGGATCGGTCGCCCGGGCGTGAGCCGGAAGCCGCCCAAACCGGACGCCCCGTGCGCGAGGGCCGCGGCGGCCACGCGCCCCAGGGACCCCGTGACGAAGTAGGCCCGGCGAACCGACCGCGACGGCGTCTCTGCCGCCTTGGCCACCGCCTCCATCATGACGCCTTCCAGTGCGCCGTGGCGCATCTCGCCGAGTACCAGGCGCTTGAGGAAGTCCCGCTCCGGCTCCGACGCCCGCGCCATCAACCCGGCGAGTATCTCCGCGCGCCGGCGGCCCGAGCCCGAGCCGGTGGTCTGCCGCATGGTCTCGAAACACGCGTCCGTGTCGGTAAGGGTGAGGGAGGGTGGATGGGCAGGTGGCCCTCCGACGGCCTCCCTCAGCATCGACCAACCGATGCCGATCCTGCCCTGGGGGAGCTCACCGCACAGGTAGGCCACGGCGATGGGAACTTCCGCGGGGTCCAGGCGACGCAGGCACTCCGCCAGATGCCCGATCTTGGCGAGGCGGCCGGTTTCGCGGGTGACTCGGGCGGAGAGTGTCGCCAATTCATGCAATTGCATGACTTCGCCCCCCACCCCTGGGTTCCCGCTCCCCGTGCCGTGTCGGAACACCGCTTGGGAAAACGCTCGGGAAGATTTGGCGCCGACTCTGGCGCCAGCGCCCCGACTCGTCATTCCCGCGGAAGCGGGAATCCAGGGGTGGGGCGTCTGGCCGCCTCATTGCCCGGCCCCACCCCACCTGGATTCCCGCTTCCGCGGGAATGAC
>JAJEAI010000203.1 GCA_022824205.1 Candidatus Binatia bacterium | reverse complement strand
ATGGCCTCCTCCAGCGAGCCCGTATCCAGGGCCGAAAGGACATCGCCGTTCCAGTCGATCCGCTCGTCGACGGGCAGCCTCAGGTAGCGCGGAACCAACGGCGGCGGAGCCTCGTACTTGTTGTCGAGGGGCTCCTCCTTGACCCCCCGGCGCATCTCGAGGGCGTCGCGGGTCCCCTGGGTCGTCACCAAACCGGTACGGCAACCGGTCCCGGTAAGGACCGCGTTGGTGGCCACGGTGGTGCCGTGCACCACCAAGTCCACGCCTCCCAGGAACGCGGCCACCTCGGCCCCGCGCTGCTCCGCCAGATCCCCGATGCCGCGCATGATGGAGCCCGCGAGATCGGCGGGCTCGGCCGGCACCTTGTGGACCGCCATCGCGCCGGCCGGGTCGCAGAGAGCGAAGTCGATGAATGTGCCGCCGACGTCGATGCCGACCATGTATCGACCTGGGAAATCACTCATAGCCATTTGATATATCTGGATTTCGACACCCCTACCACGCGGATAACTCGGCAGGATGCCCGGCAGCTCGGCGGGGTTGTCTCCGGGCAGTATGATGTCGCGTGTCTTCTCTCCGCAGACGGAGATTTCGTCCCGGCAGTCGAGGCCGTCAAGAAATCGGGCAAAGTTCTACAGGCTTCGGAAGAACCCGGACGACCCGTCACAGCACAACCAATACGACAGTCCGCCCCCGGAGCTCTCCAATGGCCGTCTCGACACACCCATGTCACCGGCTCTCTACTCTTCTCCGGATCTCCAGACCTGTCTGCACGAGTGTCGCGTTACGGCCGAGGACGAGCTCTTCGTGGTGACTCTCAGCCCGAAGCGTGACTTGGAACTCCTGGACCTCGCGGCCCTACTGAATGAGCCATCGGAAGTTACAGACTTCGAAAGCCTGGATCACGCCATCAATATGTTGTTTTTGGCTGGCGAACACTCCTATCCGATTACGCAAGACGTCTTCCGCGCAGCACGGTCTGCCGGGTTTGACGGACTCGTGTATCCGTCTTACTTCAGCATGCTGCGCTATGGCGTGAAGCCCTTTTCAAACGACATACGGAATGTCCCACCGCATGATTCCCCAGTACAGGGAGTTCGAGGAGGCCGAAATATTCGCCAACTTCGCGATCTTCGGCCGACCGGTTCAGGAAGGCTTGGTCGATGTCTGCTGCATCAACAGGGTTGTTCTGAGCACCGTCTTCTACTCGGTCCATTTCGGACCTGCTGTCGTGGAGCGCGCATAGGTATGCTCCGACTAGCCCGGTAGTTCGGATGCTCTACCGCAGCATCAAGCGCGCGCGGGACTGCGGCTCCCCGAAGAGTACGAAGTCGAGGCGGAGCCCCCCCTCACCCGAAATCCCGAGCGAATGCATGCCGTTGCTCGGTGTTCCCGAGCATGATCAGCTCGCTGCTCTTGTGGAGGGAGGTGGAGGGCGGCGGGTTGGTGACGACGAGGCCGTTCTGCTGGACGCCGACGACGGTGAGGCCGGTGCGCTGGAGGACGTCGCAGCCGCCCAGTTCCCGGCCTACGAGGGAGGGCGGCGCGGGCACGACGAACAACTCCACGCCTTCGCCGATGACCAGCAGCTCGCGCCCGTGGAGTTGGGCGAAGATGTTCTCCACACCCTGGGAGGTGTAGCTGAGGGCGAAGTCGGCGCCGGCGCGGTAGATGGCCTCGAGGTTGCGCGGGTGCGTGAGGCGGCTGAGGATGAGGACCTCGGGATTGAGGCGCCGGCAGAAGACCGCCAGGTAGATGTTCGTGGCGTCGTCGCTGCTGGAAAGGACCACCGCCGGCGTATCGTTCAGCCCGGCCTCCATGAGCAGGTCCCGGTCCGCCGCGTCGCCGATGAAGAGCCGGCTGGGAATCTCGCCGATGCGCGGCCGCAGGGCGTCGTTGCGCTCGATGATGTGTACGTCCACGTCCTTGCGCCGGATGGCCCGGGCGGTGGCGCGGCCGACCTTGCCGCCGCCGATCACCAGCACCGGATGGTAGTTGATGTCGTAGATCACCAGCAGCAGGTTCAGCTCCAGGATCTGCTGCTCGGTGCCGGCCACCACCAGCAGGCTGGAATGGGACAGGTACGTGTCGGGCCGGGCAGGCAGGAGCTTGCCGCGCTCCCATACGCTGACGATCTCCACGCCCGTCGCCTCGCGGATCTGCGTTTCGCGGATGGTGCGGCCGGCGAACGGGGTGTTGTGCACGGCGAACTCGGCGATGCGCAGGTTGCGGATGCCGCCGATGACGTGCACCTCGGCATGGCCGGCGTTGACGCGGTTGGCGAGGCGTTCCGCGAGTTGCTGGTGCAGCGGCAGCACGTGGGTGCAGCCACTCAGTTCCAGCACGTCGATGGAGTCCTCGGTCTCCGCGGTGGCGACGATGGGAACGCTTGGGGCCACGTCGCGGGTGGTGATGGTGATGTTGGTGTTCACCGCGTCGCCCAGGTTGGCGAGGATGAGGCGCGCACGTGGGGCGCGTAGTTTGACGTAGGTCTCCCGGCTGTCCACGTCTCCGGTGATGACCGACAGGCCTTCGCGATGTTTGCGCGCGGCCTCGGCGGGATCCGGCTCGATCAGCCGGTAGGCGATGTCGTACAATGCCAACCGCTCGATGAGACCGATGGCGAGCGCGTCGTAACCGCAGATGATGACGTGCCCCGCAAGGTCGTCCGGTACCTGCCGCGGCGCGCGGCCGCGTATCTGGGCTTCCAGCCAAGGGCCGTAGAAGGAACGGATCAAGGTGAACGGCAGCAGGATGAGCAGCAGGATGATGCCTGACAAGAGCACCAGGATGCTGAAGATCCTCCCCAGGTCGCTGTGGAAGACGATGTCGCCGAACCCCAGGGTGCTCATGACCGTGAGGGTCCAGTAGAAGCCCGTGATCCAGGAGTGGTCCCTGCCCTCCACGCCCACCATGATGAAGTGGAAGACGACGGTGTAAACGACGATGGTGCCGACGAGTATCGCCAGGAACTTGAACAGGACGCCGAGGTTGCGCCGGGTTTCCGGTGCCTCCAGGAAGGAATAGAGCAGGCTGACCAGGACCTTCACGACAAGACCTCAGTGCCCCTGGTGCGCTTAGGGACTCCTCTCAGACGCGGTGAAGGCGGACCCGATTCAGGCCTCCGCCAGCCAGCGCCCGATACCCACGAGTTCCCAGTCCTTGCGGTAGTAGCCGAGCAACTGCACGCCCAGCGGCATTGCGTCGAGGGCCAGCAGCGGCAGGTTCAGGGTGGGAACGCCCACCACCGACGAGAGTTCGCCGTAGATGGAGTTGCCTACGGGCATTCCCACCGGCGCGGCGTCCACCGAGTTGAGGGTGACGAACGCATCGGCGCGGCCCGCCATGGCCTCCCATTGCCCGCGGAAGTCGCGGCACCAGTCCAGCGCCCGCGAATAGTCCGCGGGAGTGAGGCCCCGGCCCACCTCCACCCGCTCCAGCACCCGTTCGCTCAGGAGTTCCGGGCAGCGGTCGGCGTACACCGCCAGCGGGTAGCGGCCTTCGTAGGTGAGCATCAGCAGGATGACCTCCGGCAGCTCACGCAGCTTGTGCTCGATGGCTTCCACCTCCGGGTCGTCGGCGCGGCCCGCCACTTCCACGCCCTTGGAGCGCAGTTCTTCGACGAATCCCTCGAACACCGCCCTGGTCTCGTCCAGGGTCACGTCCCATCCGGCGGTTTCGAGCCGGACCACCCGCCGGGGCCTGCTCGCGGGCGGCAGCGAGGGCTCGCCGTTGAGGCTCGGATGACCCGGGTCCCCACCCGCCGCGTGCGAGATGTACCAGGCCGTGCCCCACATGTCTTCCAGGCTGCCGGCGAGGATCCCCAGGTGCGCCAGGCTCGGCGCGGAGGGAAATCCCCCCAGCGTGTTGAGGGCGCCGTAGGAGGCCTTGATGGCGTAGGTGCCGCAGTAGGCTGCGGGGCGCAGCACGGAGCCGCGTACCTGCGTGCCCGTGGCCGCCGGCACCATGCGCGCGCCCACCGCGGCGGCGCTGCCGCTGGAAGAGCCTCCGGGCGTGCGCGACACGTCCCAGGGATTGCGCGTGGGGCCCGGCGCGGCGAAAGCGAACTCCGTGGTCACGGTTTTCCCCAAGATGAGCGCACCGCCCTTGCGCAGGGCATGGACCGCGGCGCCGTCCCACCCGGACCGCCAGTCCTTGAGCACCGGGCTGCCCACCTCCATGGGCATGTCCTCGGTTTCGTGCACGTCCTTGATGGCCATGGGCATGCCGTCCACCACGGACAGGGGGCGTCCGTCCTTGTAACGCGCCGTGGCCGCGTCAGCGGCCTCGCGGGCGCCCTCCACGTTCATCCGCACGAAGGCTTTGACTTCGGGCTCCAGGGCTTCGATGGTTTCCAGGCAGCGCTCGACATAGGCCCGGGGAGTGTCGCTGCCGTCGAGAAACGAGGGAATCGCGGCCGCGTAGCACAAGAGGTCCGCGTTCTTGGGGTCGTAGGGAACTCTGCGTCCAGCCATGAGGTCCTTTCAAGGTTCTCCGAAGTTCTACGGCTGCGTCGAACCTTGGCATTATAGACAACAAAATGCCAAGAAAAAACGATGAACAAGGAAAGCACCCATGCGCTCCGTGTGCTGGCGGGAGTCCTCATCTTCGCGACGGTCTGGGCGGCACCGGCCGCGGCGGCGGAGCGCCTGCTCGTGTTCGCCGCGGGCAGCCTCCAGGGTTCGGTGGATGAGGTGGCGCGGGCCTACGAGCGGGCGGGCGGGGCGCGTGTGACGGTCTCCTATGCGGCCAGTTCCGTCCTCGCGCGCCAGATCGAGCAGGGCGCCGCGACGGACGTCTACGTCTCGGCCAGTCCCAAGTGGATGGATCGGCTGGAGCGCGGACGGTGGCTGCGGCCCGGGACCCGCGGCAACCTGCTCGGGAACCGGTTGGTGCTGGTGACGCCGGCGGACCGCGCCGCTCAGGTGACGATCCATACCGGCTTCCCCTTGGCGCGCCTCCTCGACGGCGGACGGCTGGCCATGGGCGATCCAGGCTACGTTCCCGCGGGCGTGTACGCCAAGGCGGCGCTGGAGACCTTCGGCGTTTGGCGAACGGTGGCGAACCGGGTCGCCGGCACCCCGGACGTGCGCCGGGCGCTGGCGTTGGTGGCGCGGGGCGAGGCGCCCTATGGCATCGTCTACGCCACCGATGCCAAGGCGGACCCGAGGGTCGCGGTGGTGGGTGTCTTCCCCGAGCATTCCCATCCGTCCATCGACTATTCGGCGGCCGTACCCGCCGCCAGCGTCCACGCCGAGGCCGAACGGCTCCTTGGTTTCCTGTGGTCGCCCAAGGCCCGTACGGTATTCCAGGCCCACGGCTTCGCGGTGAGGGAGCCGTAGCCGATGCCCTGTCCCGCGGACGGTCATCCGTCATGTGGTCCCTGAGCGCGACGGAGATCGAGGCCCTTCGCCTGAGCGTGCACGTCGCCGCCTGGAGCACGGCGGCCGGCCTTCCACTGGCGGTGGCCGCGGCCCACTTGCTGGCGCGCCGCGGCTTCTGGGGCAAGGAGATCGTGAATGCCTTGCTGCACATGCCGCTGGTGCTCCCGCCGGTGGTGACGGGATACCTCCTGCTCCTGCTCCTGGGCCGGCGGGGTCCGGTGGGCGCGTGGCTGGAGCAGACCTTCGGCCTGGTCTTCGCCTTTCGCTGGACCGGGGCGGTGGTGGCCGCGGCGGTGGTGGCCTTCCCCTTGATGGTGCGGCCCATCCGTCTCAGCCTCGAGGCCGTCGACCCACGGCTGGAATCGGCGGCGGCGACCCTTGGGGCCAACCGTTTATGGTCCTGGCTCACGGTGACGCTGCCGCTGAGCCTGCCGGGGATCGTGGTGGGCGCCATCCTCGGCTTCACCCGGAGCCTCGGGGAGTTCGGCGCCACGGTCACGTTCGTCTCGAACATTCCGGGCGAGACCCAGACCCTGTCCCTGGCGGTCTATTCCGCGCTCCAGGTGCCCGGCGGGGAGCCGGGCGCCATGCGCCTCACCGTCATCATCGTCCTGGTCACCATCGTGGCGCTGGTGGCATCCGAGATGCTGGGTCGCTACGTTGCGCGGAAGACCCGGGGATACACCGCCGATGCTTGAAGTAGACGTCGAGCGCCGCCTCGGAGACTTCCGTGTCGAGGCCCGGTTCCGCAGCGATCGTGGGGTCACCGCCCTGTTCGGCCGTTCCGGCGCGGGCAAGACCTCCATCGTCAACATGGTGAGCGGGCTCCTCAAGCCGGACCGCGGGCGCATCGCGGTGGACGGCCACGTGCTGTTCGACAGCGCCGCGGGCATCGACCTGCCGCCCTGGAAACGGCGCCTCGGTTACGTGTTCCAGGAAGGGCGCCTGTTCCCCCACCTGACCGTGCGCCGGAACCTGCTGTATGGCCGGCGCTTCGCGCCCGCCGTGGCGCGCTACCTGACCATGGAACAGGTGGTCGAGCTGCTGGATCTGGGCGCGCTGCTGCGGCGCCGCCCGCATTCCCTCTCGGGCGGCGAGAAGCAGCGCGTGGCGGTAGGCCGGGCGCTGCTGAGCAGCCCCCGGGCGCTCTTGATGGACGAGCCCCTGGCGTCCCTCGACGTGCTCATGAAGCGGGAGATATTGCCGTACGTCGAGCGCCTCGACGAGATGGGCATTCCCATCCTCTACGTGAGTCACTCACTCGACGAGGTGTCGCGGCTGGCGCGCAACCTCGTTCTGGTGTCCGCGGGGCGGGTCGCCGCCTCGGGCGACGTGGACGAGATCCTGAACGGGCTGGAGCTGTGGTCTCCGGAGGACGAAACGGAGACCGGCACCATGCTGACCACGCGGGTCGCGCGCCACGACGCCGAAGCCGGCATCACGCACCTCGAATTCCGCGGCGGCGAGTTGCGCGTGCCGCTTGCGGACATCCCCGAGGGAGTGGCCGTACGCGTATGGATACGCGCGCGTGACGTCGGTGTGGCGACGGAGCAGCCGCGCGGCCTCAGTCTGCGCAACGTGCTCCGGGGGACCTTGGTGGAGGTCGGCCGGGAGGGTGCGGACGCCGGTCCGGTGACGGAGGTCGGTCTGCGCATCGGCGACACGACGCTCACCGCGCTGGTGACCCGTGGCGCCGTGCGCGAGTTGGGGCTGGCGCCGGGGCAGGAGGTTTACGCCCTCATCAAGAGCGCCAACCTGGATCGGCGCCAGCTCAGCCTGGTGGCGGCCATGGCGGGCGGGCCGCGGAGCCGGGTTTGACACCGGTTGGCGCCCTTCGACTTCGCTACGCTACGCTCAGGGCGAACGGTTCAACATGAACACCGCACCGCGAAGCACCTTCTCGTCGCTGCGCAACCGCGACTTCCGGTATTTGTGGGCCGGCACCTGTTTCCTTAGCGGCGGACTGTGGATCCAGCAGGTGACCCTGGGATGGGCGACCTACGAGATGACGGGGTCGTCCATCCTGCTGGGGGCCATCAACGGACTGCGCTTCGTGCCCTTCCTCATCTTCAGTCCACTGGCGGGGGTGGCGGCGGACCGCACGGACCGGCGCCGGCTCATGATGAGCACCCAGTGGTGCGTGCTGGTCACGGCCCTGGGCATGGGCGTGGTGGTGAGCCTGGAATTGCTGGAGGTGTGGCACCTGTTCGCCTTCACCCTGGTGACCGGCGTGGTGTGGTCCTTCAGCGAGCCGGTGCGGCAGGCGCTCATTCCCGACGTGGTGCCGCGGGCGGAGCTGATGAATGCCGTCGCCCTCAACTCCGCGGCCTTCAACTTCACCAAGATCATCGGCCCCAGCGTCGGCGGCGTGCTCATTGTCGCCTTCGGGCTGGCGGGCAACTTCTACATCCAGAGCGCCACCTACCTCTTCGTCCTGTGGATGATCTACCGGATGCACGTGCCCGAGCGCATCAGCGAGGCGGCCCGCTCCTCGGTGCTGAACAACCTGCGCGAGGGCATCCGCTACGTGTGGGGGGACCCGGTGGTGTTCGCGGTCATGGCCACGGCCATGATCCCGCGCCTGTTCGCCATGCCCTACCAGGCGCTCCTGCCCATCTTCCAGAAGGACGTGCTGCAGGTGGGGGCGGACGGCCTGGGCCTGATGATGGCGGCGCCCGGCCTGGGCGCCATGCTGGCGATGCTGAGCGTCGCCCACTTCGCCAACCGGGTGAGCCGGCCCGGGCTCCTGATGCTCGCCGCGCTGGTGTTCCAGGGCGTCTTTCTCGCCCTCTTCGCGCTGGTGCGCACCCTGACGCTGGCGCTGGTGACCCTGGTCATCGTGGGCGGATTCCAGGTGCTCTTCATGTCCGTCTCCAACATGGTGCTGCACATGACCGTGCCGGACCAGTTGCGCGGCCGGGTCATGAGCATCTACATGCTCGACCGCGGCATCACCCCCGCCGGAGCGCTGCTCGCCGGCATCAGCGCCCACTTCGTCGGCGCCCCCTACACCGTGTTGGGCATGGGCGCCCTGGTGCTCGCGCTGGCCGCCGTGGTGATCCTGTCCCTGCCGGGCCTGCGCAAGGTGCGGCCGTGACCGACCGAGCCCGGTCCCGCCTGGATTCCATGCTTGACAACCGGCGGCTTGCGCTGTTTCCATTGACCGCACATCCACTTGGGAGGCATCGTGGGTACCGGCAGTGATGGAAACGGCAGGTGGGTCGATCTCGACCGCGGCATGGTCAGCCGGGAGATCTTCGTCGACGAGGACATCTATCGCTCCGAGCTGGAGCGGATCTTCGCGCGCGCATGGCTCTTCGTGGGACACGAGAGTCAGATCCCGGAGCCCGGCGACTTCTTCCTGTCGCGCATGGGCGACGAATCGGTCATCGTCACGCGGGACCCGCAACGCAAGGTCCACGTGCTGCTCAACACCTGCCGGCACCGGGGCATGAAGGTGTGCCGTTACGATCAGGGCAACACGTCCGTGTTCACCTGCCCCTATCACGGCTGGAGCTACTCCACCGACGGCGGGCTGGTGAAGACGCCCGGCGACCTGTACGGCGTGCCGCAGTACCGCGCGGGCTACGGCGAGCAGCTCGAAAAGTCCGAATGGGGGCTGATCCACGCGGCGCGGATGGAGATCTACAAGGGAACCGTCTGGGCCACCTGGGACGGGTCGGGGCCGTCCTTCGAGGAATACCTGGGAGGCATGCGCCTGTACCTGGACGCGCTCCTGGATGCGCGGGACGGCGGCGCGGGCGGCTCGGAGGTGCTCGGTGGGGTGGTCAAGTGGCGCATGCCGTGCAACTGGAAGTTCGCCGCCGAGAACTTCGCCTGGGACACCTATCACAGCCCCACGACGCACAAGTCGGCGGAGATCGCCGGGGTTGGCCCCGGGGGCGAGGGCCAGGAAAGGCACGGTTCGGCGCACCGCAACCAAGCCAGGCGGTTCACCAGCGGGCTGATGGCGTTTCCCGCCCTCGGCCATGCCACCATCACCGGACCGCCGGAGGTGGGCGCCGAGGCGTGGTTCCCCGAGTTTCCCAACGACCCGGTGGTGGCGGAGTACTTCAAGGCGGTGGAGGCCAGACGGCGGGAGCGGCAGAAGGGGAAGGTCACGGTCACCCCCGGCAACGGCAGCATCTTCCCCAACACCTCGTTCCACCCCTGGTTCCCGCGCACCATGGTGGTGTGGCATCCGCTGGGGGCGGGGCGGACCGAGGCGTGGCGCTGGTACCTGGTGGACCGGGACGCGCCCTGGGAGGTCAAGGACCTGCTGCGCCGCTACTACATGCGCTTTTCCGGTCCCGCGGGCATGGTGGAGTCCGACGACATGGACAACTGGGTCTACGCCACCGAGGCCAGCCGGGGCACCATCGCGCGCCGCTACCCCTACCACTACGGCATGGGCCTGGGGTTCGCGCAACCCGTGGAGGACCTGCCGGACGCGGTGACCGTCAAGGCGTCCTTTTCCGAGGAAGGCGCCCGGGCGTTCTACCGGCGTTGGTCGGAGTTGATGGATGACCGGGCGCGGGATGAGGACTCGTAAGGCGTCGCGGTGGCGGGAGTCGATCCATGACGAGCCGTAGGACGAAGAGCCGTAGGACGAAATCGGTGGGAGGGACGGCTTCGGGCGGGTTGGCACAGGCGGCGGGGCTGGAAAAGGCGGTGCCCGGCGAAGCGTCCCCGGTCCCGCCAAGTGGCGGATATCCGGCCGCGGACGGCGCCGGGAAAGGGTTCGCCTACCTGCTGCTGGCGCAGGAGGTGCACGAGTTCCTGTGCGCCGAGGCGGACCTTCTGGACGAGCGCCGCTACGAGGACTGGCTGGACCTCCTGACCGACGACGTCTCCTACTGGGTGCCGATGCGCCGGAACGTCCAGTTCGGCCACTGGGACACGGAGAACACCCGCCAGGGCCGGGACATGAACTGGTTCGACGAGGGCAAGTCCACCCTGCGGCTGCGCATCAAGCAGATCACCTCCGGCGTCCACTGGGTGGAGGAGCCCGCGCCGAGGGTCTCCCGCCTCATCACCAACGTTCACGCCATCCAGGCGGCCCCGAGCCTGGAAGCCCCCGAGGAAGTCAGTGTCAAGTACCGCGTGCTGATCTACCGCAACAAGCTGGAGGACAGCACCGACGTGTTCGCCGGCAAGCGCGACGACGTGCTGCGCAAGGTGGACGGCCGGTGGAAGGTCGGCAAGCGCATCATGCTGCTGGACCAGAGCGTGCTGTTGTCCGCCACCATGCCGTTCGTGCTGTGAGCGGCGCACTCATTGCCCGTTCTCGGGCGTATTCAAGGGATGAACCGTAATGGGACTCTTCAGCGTAGGATGCTCACTTGAAAACCAACGGGACAGGACCCGTTCCGTCCGCGTGTCGAAGGTCATGGTAAACACCGGTAGCGAGTTGACCTGGATCAACTACAAGCACCTGGAGAAGATCGGCGTCGAGCCCGAAAAGAAGGACAGGCGTTTCGTGATGGCCAATGGTCAGGAGATAACCCGGTCCATTGGTTTCGCCATCATACGGGTCGGCAAGGAATTCACGACGGACGAGGTGGTCTTCGCGCAGAAGGGCGACCTTCAGTTGCTGGGCGCGCGTGCGCTCGAAGGCCTCAACGTGCGAGTCGATGCCAGGAACAAGAAGCTCGTGGCGGCGGGTCCGTTCATTGCCGCCGGCAACATCGAGACCGGCTGATTCAACGGGACGGAACGCTCCGGCCCGTTGGCTTCGTCAGACGTCGATGAACAGCTCGCGCAGTTCGGGCCGGCGCGAGATCAGTCCCTGGGCCAGGGAGTAGTCCAGGAACTTTTCCAGCCCTTTCCGGTTGGCCTCCAGGCCATGGGGCCACGGGTCGGGGCCGAGCACCTCCGCGGTGCCGTCCACGTACTCGGAGAACCACGGCAGCACCCCGGCCGAGCTCACCCTCTCCAGCCGCTTGAAGAAGGCCTCCTTCTCTTTCCTGAGCACGCGCTCCACCTTGCGCGCGACCCCGAGCCCCCTTTCCAGGTGCTTCTCCCGGATGGCCATCAGGTGCATGAGCGGGATGACGCCGTGTTTGCGGAAGTAATCTCTCTCCCGCTCGACTGCGTCGGGGAAGAGGCAGCGCACGGCACCGTCGGGCACCGGCGGCCTGGTCAGGTGCGCGTAGATCACCGCGTCGAGCTTCTTCTCCAGGAGCCAGTCGAAGAGCCGCGCTTCTCCGCCCGCGTTCTCCACCCTGCCGGCAAGCTCCCGGGGCAGCCTGACGCGCTCCACCCGTCCGGTGACCCAGTGGATGTCCTCGGGCTTGACGCCGTAGTCGTCCTGCAGGATGCCGCGAATCCACACCGCCGCGGTCATGTGATAGTCCGGCACCCCCACCCGCTTGCCCTTGAGCTGCTCCCCGCTCACCAGCCGGCTGCCCCGTCGCACGAACAGCGCCGAATGCCGGAAGCGCCGGGACGTGAAGATCGGGAACGCCTTGTAGGCGCGCCAACCCCGTTCACGCATGATGGTGTAGCTCGACAGCGACAGCTCGGTGACATCGTAACGCGGCGACTTCAGCACCCGCCGGAACAGCTTGTTCGGCGGGTCCACGTAGTGCCAGCGGATGTCCAGACCGTAGGCCTGATGGCGTCCGCTCGTGAGCGCCCCGAAGAACGGGTAGTCGTTGCTGGCGACGGTGAGGGGGATGAGATGGGGGGTTGCGCTTACCTGGTTCTGAGGCAAGTCATTCTCCTTCCGACTTTTCGGGGAACTATTTCAACGCATTCGGGTTTCGATCGGCGACTTGGTCCACCAAGTTGTCGAAGAAGTCGTCGAAGGGACGCGAGATTTCTCTGATCTGAGGTGATGCACTGAAATCGACTTTGACGAGGACAAAGTCTTCTATTGTGCCGGTAGTCCAGGAAGGGGGTTTTCTGCCGGACAGGGAGGTGAGCCGGTTGTAGACAATCTCCGACCACTTCGATCCATGTCTTGTCGACATGGTATCGTGTTGGATGTCGAAGACCATGACGTAGCCGACTGCGATCTCTGGAGAATGAAGCTGTGCGTTCGCGGCCTCTCCGATCAGGTCGTCGATCCTGTTGGGAACCGTCCCCGCGATGTTTTTCAGGATCGATTTGAGCGAGACCCCGAGGCGATACTTGCCATCATACTTCCAAGCGACGTCCCACTGCTTTTCTCGGCCTGCTCCAGGGATCGTCACCTCTTTCTCGACACCCTTGAGTCCGCGGCGTTCCAACTCCTGCACACAATAGTCGGCCAGCATCTGAAGACGAATGGCGGAGGTGGTCCTGCCTTCAAGGATTGCTATCCGATAAAGGTCTTGAACCGCGTCGTCGCAGGAGATCATGCTTTGGTTTGAGTTTGCACGTGAACCGATCCGGTCACGGCGTTGGTCGGCGGATCCGTTGTGTTGGCGGCGGGGACCTCGCCGGCGTTAACTTGTACCTTTTTCAAGAGATCCCCGGTTTTATTCCGCAGTCGGCTCAGCGCGGTTTCCATGTACACAGGATCGACCTCGATACCTATACTGTTCCGGCCACAGGCGGCGGCCGCGACCTGCGTCGAGCCAGTTCCCGTGAAAGGATCGAGCACCGTATCGCCCACAAAGCTGAACATGCGGATCAGCCGTTCGGCCAGTTCCACCGGGTAGGGTGCCGGATGCGTTCGTGTCGAGGCACCTGGGACATCGGTCCAAACCTGCCGAAAGAGCCTCTGGTAGTAGTCCCGTGGGAGCAGACTCAGGATCCTGGCTGCAGTCGAGGGTTTCCGATACCCACCGGGTTTTCTCTGCATCAGGATGAACTCGATGTCGTTCTTGATGACCGCGTTGGGTTCGTAGGGTTTCCCCAGGAATCCGCCGCTGCCTCGGTCGACCTCGTACGCCGCGTTGGCAATCTTGCTCCAGATTATCGGGGCCAAGTTGTCAAATCCGACACTGCGACACCGCTCCTGTATGGACGCATGGAGGGGCACCACCGTATGTCGACCTGAGTTTTTGCGCCTGGACAGGCAGACATCGCCTACGACACAGACAAGACGTCCGCCGGGAATCAGCGCCTGGTGGCACATACGCCAGACTTCGTCTAGTTGATCCAAAAAGTCCGCGTAGTCCTCGATCCAGCCCAGTTGGCCCTCGCTACGGCGGTACTTCTTGAGCGTCCAGTAAGGAGGCGACGTCACCACCAGGTCAACGGATGCGGCAGCGAGACTCGCGACACGGGCGTCTCCCAACAAGAGTTCATGTCGCGTCGGGACACGGCGCATTGCGGTTTCAAGGGCCACCGTCGTGGCGGGATCCCTTGCGAGCCGAGGGAGATCCCGCGCTGGATTCGGCAGGGTCCGAAGCGCCTTCGGAACGAAAGTGTCGAGTGGGTCTTGGGAGGTCATTTCTGCCCCTGTTGTCGACGAATTATCCTTACCAGATCTCGCCGCAATGGCAATCCGCATTATCCAAGCCGATGGTTGACCAGACCGCCAGAAAGCTGAAGCATGGCCGGATTGAGGGGGCATGGTATAGTTTACGGACGGTTCCATGGGAGGAAAAGGGGCTCATTCTCCGTCCGGGCCGACACGTTGTCCCCCAAGGGGTGTAAATGTCTGATTTGCTTAAAGATTCTGTATCCAGTGCCGGTGGAACCGGGGGTGGTGCGGCGACTAGTGCCGGGATCACATTTCAACAAAGGCTGGGAGCGTACTTTGGTGTCTACCTCCTTGCTGGAACACGTTTGGAAGACCAGTTTAATCTCGGATACGCCTCTCCAGTTTCGTTGCGCTTTGAGACCGAAGCTCCGGTCGACGATCTTCTCATCTCCACGTCGAGTGGTGGATATCTCGCGATCCAGGCCAAAACGACGGTATCTCTATCGCGAAATCTACAGAGCCCATTCGGCAAGGCC
The DNA here is from genome assembly GCA_022824205.1 of Candidatus Binatia bacterium. Taxonomy (GTDB): domain Bacteria; phylum Desulfobacterota; class Binatia; order UBA9968; family JAJDTQ01; genus JAJDTQ01. Next base: position 25,865 of record JAJEAI010000203.1, on the reverse strand, counting down.
ATCTCCCAAATCGTTCGACACTGGCTTGCCTGTCGGGACGGTGACGGCAGCCTCGATTGGAACCGGCCGCTAGACCCTCTCCATGACCGGTTGGTTCTAGCTGTCAGCGCGCACGCATCCGAAAGCGTACGAGTGCACCTCCCTGACGCACTTCGCCGGCGTTCCCAACGAGGCAGGGGCACTCTTACAAAGAAGCAACGGTCCGCTCTGGATTGCTTTGATTCGTGTGTCACTCAAGCTTGGACCTCTTTGACGACCCAGGAGTTTGATACACGGTTGCTCGATCAATTGGCCCCCTTGGTGACGGTTTTGACGTTCGATTCAACTGGTACAGCCCGGACTTGGCTGCAACAGACGCTTGCTACTGTGTTGGCCGACGAGTCAGAAGCAGGTCCAGCATTGGTGGCCCTGGAAACGATCAGTGGCCAGATGATGGCCCGGCGAGAAGGTGCTGATCAGGCAACCCTCCGTCAAGCACTCATGACCAAGGGTGTCCGTCTACGAGGAGCTCCACGCTACAAAGTAGACATCACCGCCCTCAAGAACCACACCAAGTCCGTGTCGGCAATGCTGCGGAGGCACGAAGGGATTGATGTCGGAGGTGACAAACCTGCGGCGATCGTCCGAGAAGGTCAAAAACTTGTGAACGAGGCTGCCTTCGAGAGTTCCCTGCTGGTTATCGGCGAGCCCGGTGCCGGCAAGAGCGGGGTACTCAATGCCTTCGCTCGATCTCTTATGGCCCAAGGCAAGGATGTAGTTGAACTTGCGGTAGATCAACACTCCGTAGAGTCACTGGAAGGTCTCTCCAATGATCTCAAACTTGAACACGGCCTGCTGGACGTGTTGGAGGCTTGGGATGGTGTTGGGCCGGCATGGCTCATTATCGACGCTCTTGACGCAACGCGCGGGGGAAAAGCCGAGAGTGTTTTTCGGACCCTGATCGCGCAGGTGTTGGGTCGGTGCCGGCGTTGGCGGGTGGTCGCGTCCATTCGTTCCTTCGACCTTCGAATGGGGCAACAGTTTCGCTCGCTGTTTCCGGGTGTGCCCCCTGACGCAGACCGCGCCGAGCCGGGCTTCTCCAACGTCAGACACGTCAAGATACCGACGTGGACGAAAGCGGAGTTCCAGAGGCTTCTCGAACAAGCCCCGACTTTGTCCGCAGCTCTCGCCGACGCACCCACACGGCTACGGGAACTTGCTTCGGTCCCGTTCAACACACATTTGCTCAGCGAACTCATTGCCCGCGACGTGGGCATGGCGGACCTGAAGCGAGTCTCGTCGCAAGTGGAACTCCTGGGGCTACACTGGAGCCACAGGATCGAAGGACACGGCCTGCAGGCGGAACGCTGCCTTCGCACCGTTGTTAAGGCCATGGTGGAGGCACGCACGCTGCGGGTGCAGAAACATGTTCTTGACTTAAAAGACCCCGAAATGATCGACGCGCTGGAGCACGAGGGAGTATTGGTCCCCGTTGAAAACAGGCGGTGGGTTCAGTTTCGGCATCACCTACTGTTCGACTTCACGTCGGCTAAAGTACTACTGGACCCGGCGGACATCGTCGGCGGCCAACTGCGCTTCCCCAAGGAGCAGGCACGCGGTTTGATGCTTGCGCCTGCCCTCGCCTTTGTTCTTCAAGAGATTTGGGCCTTAGAAACTCGCCGGCTTTCATTCTGGACCGCGGTAGCGAATATCTTGGCCGACGAGGACGGTGACCCCGTCATTCGAAGCGCAGTGGGGCGTATGGGCGTAGAATATCCGGTCGAAGCCGCCGACACTCTGACGCTGGCTGAACGCATAGTCAACGGCGATGACAAAGCCGCCCAGGCGTTTGCGATTCTCAGCGGAGCCTTGGCAATCCGGATGGAAGACAACCCGGAAACTCCCACTCAGCCCTGGATCAAGCTGATCGGCGCCGTCGCCCCCAATGTAGGGAGTGTGGCCGGACCGGTTCGCTTTCTGCTCCATAAATTGATTGGGCCGACACGGGACGATGGGCTTCTGGCGGACCTTGGACGGGCTGCCCGTGCGCTCTTGGAGCATGGATACAGCTTGCAGAACCCAGGCATCACCGTAACGGCGGCAGTCGGCTTCGTCGCAGACACCTACGGAACGGATCAAGAACAATCGCGCCGACTGCTTTCGAAAGTTTTCGATGAGAATCGCCTTGCGGAATTTGCCTGGCAGGAAGTTCCTGCCGTCTGCCACTATATCGCGGCCATCGTAGGCGTGGATCCAGCCTTCGGTGCCGAGATCTACCGGCGGACCTATGCCTTTGATGTAACCCGGGACCTCCCGACTGACATGTCGTCGAGTCAGATCTTGCCGCTTACGTCAAACGCACGACAGGACTACGACATGGCGCGCTACTCGCTTGGCGAGTTCATTCCTCAATTTCTCGACCAGCACCCTTCACAGGCTATCGATGCGATCATTGCGTCCGTGGAGGGCTACGTTTCCCGAGAACACGCAATCCCGGATGACTTTGAGGACTGCAATCTGGACGTTGCGGGTAGAAGTGTCCGGCTGCGTGAAGATCTCAGCCACGTCTGGGCGCACGATCCGAGCACCAAATATGGCCGTGATGCAGAGGTTCTGGTCGCGAAGCTTCTGGAGCGCTTAAGGACCAGCGATGAGAACACCGCCTTGAATTTGGCGAATCTCCTGATCGACAATGCATCGCTCGCCGTATTCTGGTCCAGATTGTTCATGGCCTCCGCAGAACGCAATGACGAGATGGTCGGTCTTCTCCTCCCGTTCGCGTTGACTGAACAGTTTCTTGTGATGCTGGATACCCGGAAGGACGCTATAGACGTCGTTGCGAAAGGACATGGACGCCTTAAGCCCGAAGACCGGCAACGGTTTGAGCGTCAAGCGCTGTCGTATGACTTTGCAGGCTTTAAGCAACCCCAGGGAGCCCGAGAATACTTCCTTCGCCGCCTATTCACCGAGATCGGTGGCGATAATCTGGAGACGGAAGCAGCCTTACGATTGGTCGCCGACGACACGAACCAAGATGCAGTGCAAAATAGTCGGCCCTTGGTCGTGCAATCTTGGGCCGGAAAGGTCGAACCATATGATTGGATTTCGAACTCCGATAGGGAGCTTCCGGCGAACGCCAGCCTCATCGCGGCGATCGATTCAGCGAAAAAGGTACTGGCGCTGGAATCGAATAGCGGCGCACCTACAGGTTTGACGCTAAACGCCGCCCTCGACGCGTTGAGCCAAATCGAGAGAACCCGGACTGCGCATGGGACCAATGCGCAATTGCGAATCGACAGCGAGGGCGTGCTCGCCCAGGGATGCAACCGCATCATAGCAGCGAAACTTCTCCCGCCGCAGGCCGACGGTGCGGCGACCGAGTCCTTCCTTCGACTCCTCAAGGCCGCTACGAGTTCCGCCGGACCACAGGTCGACGCCGATACGGAGGAATCATTCGAGAAATTTCCGTCATGGGGCTCCCCAGCCGCGCGTGTAGAGGCCGCGCAGGCGGTCCTCGACTTGGCCCTGCAACGGCTGGATTTAGTTCCGAGGCTCATGACCGACGTCGACATGCTACTAACCGATCCTCACCCTGCTGTCCGAATGCAAGCCGGTTTGCACTTAATCAGCCTCTGGGACCTTGACCGGGACGGTTTTTGGCAACGGGTGAAGGACCGCCTCACACGGGAGCCAAATTTCGGCGTACTCGAATACGTTATCAAGGGCCTTCTCGGTCGCGTGTTGCATTCCTCCCCGGAAATTGTCGAGTCGCTGGTCCTGGAACTACTCAAGCGCTTTCCCGACGACGGGGAGCGCCAAACGCGTCTTCGGAAGGCTGTCGCTCACATACTCACGATCCTATGGATCACCCATGAGCGTCACGCCGCCCGATCAGTTGTGGAGGAATGGATCGCTGATTCGGTTCATTTTCACGACGAGATCACTATTGTCCTATCGACGATGCGCGGGGCGTTTGTGGCCGGGTTGACCGGCCAGAAAAAACAAGCTGACGAGGCACTGAGACACCGAGCACTGGAACTAGCCGCGGGGATCGTAGAAGCCGCGAGTAACGGCTTAGCCATACACTATTCGGGAGAAACACCGGACCTTGGAGGCGATTCCGACGCTCTCGAATTGGCGCGGTTGCTCGATACTGCATGCCGCGAACTCTATTTCTCTACTGGTGCCAGCAACAGCAGTGGGGAGTCAAGCCGGCCGACAAGCAGAACAGAGCTAGCGGTCTTTTTCGTGGAGGTTGCGCCGATCCTCAAGCGGATCGGTGACTGTGGCACTCCACACACCGTTTACTACCTCCTGCAACTGATTGAATTCCTGCTACCCCTCGATCCCGAGCGAGCATTCGATCTTGCTGCGCATGCTTTACGGAGTGGTGGTTCTCGCACGGGATTTCAATTTGAGTCAATGGGAATCGAACTAGTCGTACGGCTTGTTGGCGTATTTCTCGCCGATCATAAGGAGATATTCGAGAACGAGCAACGCCGGACTGAACTGATTGAATGCTTGGAGATTTTTATGGACGCTGGTTGGCCGGCCGCTCAGCGGCTTCTCTACCGGCTACCGGAACTGATTCAATGAACAGTGCACAGCCAAGGAACGACTTCATCTATGCTCGTGTATTCTCCGACATCCACGGCGAGGGAAAAATCACCCGAATCCGGTCAGTGATGGTGGCCAATGAGCGTTGAGCGCCGCTTCGATGTTTCCCTAGTCGCCGACATGGCGCTCAGGGAAAAGCAAATCCAGCAGAATTATCGTCCCATCATCGGAGTGCACAAGTGGTTCGCCCGCCGTCCGGGGACCTTGTTTCGCGGCCTGATCCTCTCGGAGTTCGCCGAGGATCGCCTGCAAGACAGCTTCTTCGGATCGAATGACCTGTCGGACTTCCGCATCGCAGACCCGTTTATGGGCGGTGGGACGCCTCTGATCGAGGCGAACCGCCTCGGCTGTGCAGTACAGGGTTTCGATATCAACCCGATGTCGGCGTGGATCGTCCGCGAAGAAATCGAGCACCTCGATGTTGCGGCCTATGAGCGAGCCGCACGCTCTCTTGTCGACGCGTTGCACACCGAAATCGGCCAATATTACCGGACATCGTGCCCCCTCTATGGCGACGTCGATGTACCTGTGAAATCCTACCTTTGGGTCAAGGTGTTGGATTGTGAAGCCTGTGGAAAGCCCTTGGATCTTTTCCCGGGCTACCTTCTAGCTGAGAACCGGCGCCATCCAAAGAACGTCCTGGTGTGTCCTGCATGCGGCGAACTCAACGAGGTGGACGATCGCGCAAACCCAGGGGATTGTACGGTATGTGAAACCGCACTGACTCAAACCGGGCCTGCCCGCCGGGGGCGTTGCGCCTGCCCGAGTTGCGGGCATTCCAATATCTATCCGGGAGAAGCTCTGCATCCCCTCGATCACCGCCTTTTCGCCATCGAGTACCACAACCCTAAGCGGAAGGCGGGACACAAGGGCCGTTTCTTCAAGAAACCCGACGCCGAGGATTTGGCGCGCATGGCGGAAGCTGAGGAACGGTGGAGACACACGGTGCCCGGCTTTGTGCCGGACCAGGAGATCCTGCCGGGAGACGAAACCGACCGCCTTCATCGATGGGGTTATACGCGGTACAGGGACATGTTCAACCCACGCCAGCTCCTCGGGCTGGAGCTGAGTTGCCGGTTGATCTCCGGAACCGGGAACCGCCGTATCCGCCACGCACTGGCGACCAACCTTTCCGACCTGCTGCGCTACCAGAATATGTTGTGCCGCTACGACACCATGGCCCTGAAATCGCTGGATATCTTCTCGGTGCACGGGTTTCCGGTGGGTCTGGTGCAGTGCGAATCCAATTTTCTCGGGATTGCCAATGGAGTCGGCTCGAATGTCGGGTCTGGCGGCTGGTCCAACATTGTGGACAAGTACACGAAGGCGAAGCGGTATTGTGACGCTCCTTTCGAGGTTCGACGCGACGGCTCACGCAAAGTTCGGGTTCCCATCGATGGCGAGTGGATCGGCGAGAAGCTCAACGGCAACCGTAGGGAGGTTGCCATTCGTTGCGCGGACGCCGCGGATGTCGAGTTGGCGCCGCGCAGCCTCGATGCCGTGTTCACGGACCCGCCCTATTTCGGCAACGTCCAGTACGGCGAGTTGATGGACTTCTGCTATGTATGGCTGCGGCGTCTGGTCGGCAACAAGGCCGAGGGATTCGACCGTCCATCGACTCGTTCGCCAGCCGAGTTGACGGGCAATGTCACCGAGGAGCGCGGCCTGGAGCATTTCACGGACGGGTTGTCCGCGGTCTATTCGCGCATGGCCACCGGCCTCAAGTCGGGTGCGCCCCTGGTTTTCACCTACCACCACAACAAGCTGGAAGCCTACTACGCGGTCGGTGTGGCAATCCTGGATGCCGGCCTTGTCTGTTCCGCGTCGCTACCCTGCCCGGCGGAAATGGGAGGCTCGATCCATATCCACGGAACCGCGTCATCCATCATAGACACCGTCTTCGTGTGCCGGGCGTCGGGTGCGACTTCGCGGCGCTGGTTGTTCGAGACACCCGAACAACTCGCCGCCGTGGTCGCAGACGATTTGGAGCGGCTGGAAAGCGCCGGCAGGAAACCCACTTACGGCGACCGGCGCTGTATCGTCTTCGGTCACCTTACCCGCATGGCGGTCTGGAAACTCCGTAAACGCTGGGACCCTACGCTGCCTACTAAGAAAAAGCTGGCGGCTTTCGCCGAGGCAGTGTTGCCCTTTGGGACGGCGGAGCAATTGGTGAAGCGCGTCGCGACTGGCCGTCGCGGAGTACCACTACAGGGGTCGTTGTATGTGGCGGACGCACCCCAAGAGGAGCCTTACATTGCCGTTCCCTTTTGAAGTCGGTTTCGACGAACTCCGCGCCGATCTGGATGCCTATGTTGACGAGGTGTTCGGGTGCCTTGAATCCGAGTTTCTGGTCATGCCTAAGGGCCAGGGCTTCGTTGAGTTCCCGACATTTGAAGCCGGCTATGAAGCGTTGAAGCGGGCCACGGGCGGTTTTCAAAGCGTTACGCCGGAAAGAGTCGGCACGGTTATTTTCGAGTTGCCGATCTCGTTGGTTGTCCTTCGTTGCATGCTGGGTTTCACGCCACCGGAGTGGGCCTACTATGCGACGCGGCATACCGGCGTCGCGGTGCCCCAGAGTGCGGCGCGAACCATAGACCGGAAGATTCGGATGACCCCCGAGGCGGCTCTGCCGCGAAATGGAGGGGTTACGGAACAGCGCATCAATGCGCTGATTATCGCGGCCTGCCATATTCTCCAATCGGGCGCTCCGAAAAGCCCTCCTGGTGGACTTCACAGGTTCGACAAAGCCGATACGAAGGCGGGGTTGACTAGCCTCCGATCAATGGCGGAGTTGGGTGTTCCCTATTCGATTATGCTTTACGAGCGCTTTCTTGGACGGCCTTTCGCCGGCCATAGGGATTCCATCAGCGAACTTGTCGGTGACATTGTCGAGAACGCCATCGAGGATGTGCTTGCCCCCGCTGGAATAAGCGCTCGCAAGACCAAGCGAGCGGAACGCGTCAGCGGTTTTGATCAGGCTCCTGATTTCATCGTCCCCAACGAGTTCAATCCACAGGTTGTCATCGAGGCCAAGCTTACCGAGGACGATGGGACAGCCCGCGACAAAGTCACACGAGTTCAGCATCTCGCCACCCTGAGCATGGAGGGGCAACCGTCAGGCCAGCCCAGGTTCGAGGTTGTGGCATGCATCGCCGGCCGAGGTTTCGGCGTCCGTCGCGGAGATATGAAGAAGCTGCTTCTTTCAACCCGTGGCAAGGTCTTTACATTGCAAAACATGCAGCAACTCGTCCGTCACACACGCCTTGCGGAGTTCCGTTCACGCTAGCATCGACCCTCACCGCCGTCCCTGCGCGCCCGCGCTTGTCTATGTCGCAGGCGCGAACCGACTGCCCCGCACCTCGTCGCCGATGTCGAACCGCATCAAGTCTTCGCCCAGCACCAACGGTCCGTCGTAGACGGCGCGGGTGGCCGGGATCAGGTCGGCGTCGGTGGCGTCGCCGAAGAGGAGGATGTGGTTGTAGACGGCGAGCCGGGGGCGGGTGCGCGTGAACACCTTGCCGGCGTCTTCCGGCGTGGTGTGGTTGCGGCGGATGCGTTCCAGGTTGGCGCGCTCCAGGCCCTCGCCCATGCCGTGGGTGACCTCATGGACCAGCAGGTCGACGTCCTGCGAATGGGCCATGAGGTTCTCGTTGAAGGTGGTGTCGCCGGAAAGCACCGCGGAGCGTCCGTTGAAGTCGACGCGGTAGCCGTAGGCGTCGAGCTGCTCGCCGCCGTGGTCGACCTTGAAGGCGGTGACGCGGACGCCGCCCGAGTCCAGGACGACGCCCTCCTCGATCTCGGTGGATTCGAGCTTCACGCCGTCCGCGTTGTAGCTGTGGCTGCGCACCCGGATGTCGGTGGCGAACGCAAGGGGCAGGTGTTCGGCCATCCGGTTCGTGCCCTCGGGTCCCCAGACCTTGAGCGGCACGGTGCGCCGGCCCCAGGGCCGGCCGATCCAGCCGGTGAGCCAGAGATCGACGAAACCCACCACGTGGTCCGAGTGATGGTGGGTGAGGAACATCCCCGTGATGTCGCCGAAGGGAATCCCGAGCTGGTGCAGCCGTTGCAGCGCGCCGCGTCCGGCGTCGAACAGGAGCATCTCGCCTCCTGCCTCCACGAGCGTGCTCGGCCCGAAGCGGTGGAGAACGGGCGGCGGCGCACCCGTCCCGAGAAGGGTCACGCGAAAGAGGTCGGTGGATTTGTCTTCCATGCCGAATTCCTATTGATCCGCGCGTATACGGTTTAGCGGGCCCCGCCAGCCGAGAATGCGGCGGTCGGCGAGAATTATGAGTCGCTCCTCGTCCTGCCCGCGTCGGCCTCCCACTCCACATCGATTGGTTCGAGGATGTCACCGATGATCTCGATCCTCCCCCTGTCGATGCCAAAAAGGCTCTTGGGTCTATCCCGGTACGGCACCAAGCGTGAGACCGGACGGCCGTTCTTGGTGATAACGATCTGATAGGCTCCCTCGGCAACGTCGTCTATGAGCTTCGGACACTTCGCCTTGAACTCGGATGCCTCGATCGTCACGATGGTCTTGGCCATGGGTTGCTCCGACTCTTCAAAGTACCAATCGGGTCAATGGCAGTGACCATGGTATCAGGTCTCTCCCAGTCCGCAATGCCGCCGGCAACCAAATGGAACAGCGGGTGCGGCAAGGGGGCGGTTTCCGCGAGCAAATCCTCGTGCCGTTGGGGTGCGCGCCTGCTCAGCTTGTCCATCAGGTGACGCCACTCGAAATCGAGCTGGCCTTGGGGCACGTCGATCCGACGTGACGTGCGCCGGCGCGCGATTCTGCGCCCATCGAAGCGGTAGCCCCGCGCCGCCGATTCCGCGTGGACGACACGCAGGTACTGGGCGATGAAGGACAGGGGGGCGGGTTGCGCGCGAAAGCGGTGCAACTGCGGATGGTTGCGATATCCGGCGGTGGTTCCGGCCAGCACCGCCTGGGCGAGGAGGGCTTCCCGCCACAAGGCCACGAGCCCGCGCGAGTCCAGGTACTTGGGATGGAGGCTCCACAGGCGCATGCCTTTAGCATCACAGCCGATCCGCCCTGGAGCAAGATGGGTCGAGAACCGGGAAGTCTTGACGCGGGACCACCCAAGGCAACGTGAACGGGGCATGTTCGTATGGTCCGGGAAGGCGGTTTCGTGGTAGCCTGATTGTGTGAGCGAACGGGATCTCACGGGGCTCGTTCGCCGAACCAGCTCCTGACAATGAACACGTCGGTATCCATGGAAACGCCGTCCGGCAAGGCCGCGGCGGATGAGAATTTCCCGGTGGGCTCGTGGCTCTTGCCGGCGCGCCTGCGCCCGCATGTCGCCACCTTCTACGCGTATGCCCGGGCCATTGACGACATCGCCGACAACCCGTCTCTGTCGCCCGACGACAAGATCGCCCGCCTGGAGGGCTTCGCCAACGCGGTCACCGGCGCCGGAGCGCCCGAGCCGGCGTTCCACAAGGCGCACGCGATCCGCCGCAGCCTCGCCGAGACCGGGGTGACGCCGCGGCACTGCGTGGATCTGACCTTGGCGTTCAAGCAGGACGCGGTGAAGCTGCGCTACGACGACTGGGACGATCTCATGGGTTACTGCAACCTGTCGGCCGCGCCGGTGGGTCGCTACCTGGTGGACCTGCACGGCGAGCCGTCCGCGGCTTACCCGGCGTCCGATGCCCTGTGCAACGCCCTGCAGGTGCTCAATCACTTGCAGGACTGCGGTGACGACTACAAGGCGCTGAACCGGGTCTATCTGCCGGAGGATTGGATGTCGGCCGAGGGCGCGGGTGTCCAAGCGCTCGCCGGGGGGGAGGCCAGCCCCCCGCTGCGGCGGGTGCTGGACCGTTGCCTCGACCGCACCGACCGCCTCCTGCAAACCGCGGACGCGCTGCCGGGACACCTGCGCAACCCACGGTTCGCCATGGAAGCCGCGGTCATCGTCGCCATCGCCTGGCGGCTCGGCGCGGAACTGCGCCGGCGCGATCCGCTGGCCGAACGGGTGGTGTTGACCAAGGCCCGGTACGCGGCGTGTGGCGCGCGCGGCATCGCCCGGGTGCTGTGGGACCGGGCCTTGCGGCGGAAGCGCGCGCCGGAGCCGCCTCGCGCCAGTCCGCGCGGCGGCGAGGATCGGTCGGATGCCGGAGGGTAGAGGCACGGCGGGCGCGCCGGCCCCTGCGGAACGGCCCGCCGAGCCGTGGGCCCACGTCCACCGCGTGGTGGCGCGCTCGGGCACGTCGTTCCTGTGGGGCATGCGGGTGCTGCCGGCGGAGCGGCGCCGGGCCATGTACGCCATCTACGCGTTCTGCCGCGAGGTGGACGACGTGGCCGACGAGCCGGGGGACAGCGCGGAGAAAAGGCGCGGATTGGCGGCGTGGCGGGAAGAGATCGCGCGGCTCTACGCGGGCGAGCCGCGGTGGCTGACGACACGGGCGCTGCTGCAACCCGTGCAACGCTACGACTTGCCGCGGGATGAGTTCCTTGCCGTCATCGACGGCGTGGAGACCGACGCGGCGCCGGCGGTCAGGATGGCGACCCTGGACGACCTGCTGCGCTATTGCCGCAAGGTGGCCGGCGCCGTCGGAATGCTGTCCATCCATGCGTTCGGCGTGCCCCGGGACCCCGGATACCGGATCGCCGAGACCCTGGGGAACGCCGTGCAACTCACCAACATCCTGCGCGACGTGAAGGAAGACGCGGCCAACGAGCGTCTCTACGTCCCCTTGGACCTGATCCGGCGGCACGGCGTGCGGGAGAGCCCCTTGAGCGCGGTGTGCGACCAGCCGGGGTTCGCGGCGGCGTGCGCGGAACTGGCGGGCTTGGCGCAGGACCACTACGCCGGCACCGAGCGGCTGCTGGCCGGCCTCGGCCGCCGCCAGATCCGCCCCATCGTGCTCATGATGGCGGTCTACCGGGAGACGCTCCGGCGCCTGGAAGAGCGGGGCTGGACGCGCATGGACCGGCCCGTGCGGCTCAGCGGGCGGCGCAAACTGTGGCTCGCGTTGCGCTACGGCCTTCTCTGACAAGCCCTTCTTTCGTGGCCCGGACCTACGTCATCGGCGCCGGCTTGGCCGGCCTTTCCGCCGCGGTTTCGCTGGCGCGGGCCGGGCGCGCCGTGACCCTGTGCGAAGCGAGCGGGCAGGCCGGCGGACGTTGCCGTTCCTACTTCGACGACAGGCTCGGGTGCGCCATCGACAACGGCAACCATCTGCTGCTCACCGGCAACCGCTCCACCATGGGTTACCTGGAGGCCATCGGCGCCGCCGGGGAGCTGGTGGGGCCGGCTTCGGCCTGTTTCCCGTTCCTGGACCTGCGCACCGGCGAGCGCTGGCGCCTGCGTCCCAACGCCGGGCGGCTGCCCTGGTGGGTTCTCGACCCGCGCCGGCGTGTGCCCGGTACGCGAGCGTGGGAGTACCTCGCCGGCCTGCGGATCGCGCTGGCGGGCGCGGAGCGCACCGTGGGCGACTGCGTGGGCGATCATGGTCCCTTGTTCGAACGGTTCTGGGAACCGCTGGCGGTGGCCGCGCTGAACAGCCCGGTGCGGAACGGCGCCGCGCGTCTCCTGTGGCCGGTGTTGCGCGAGACCTTCGCCAAGGGAGAGGCCGCCTGCCGCCCCCGTATCGCCCGGAGCGGGCTCTCGGGGACCTTCGTGGACCCGGCGCTGGAGTTGTTGCGCCGGCGCGGCGCCGCCATCCGGTTCGGCACCCGGTTGCGCGCCATCAACGGCGAGGGCGGCGAGGCGCGCAGTCTTGATTTCGGCACGGAAGCGGTGACCTTGAAGGACGGCGACAGCGCAATCCTGGCGCTGCCGCCGCAGGTCGCGGCGAGTCTGGTGCCCGGGCTTTCCGTCCCGGAGGAGAGCCACGCCATCGTCAACGCCCACTTCCGGTTGCCGGCACCCGGCGGCCTGCCCGAGGACTTGCCGTTCCTCGGGCTCATCGGCGGCACGGCCCAATGGCTGTTCGTACGCGGCGACGTCGCGTCCATCACCATCAGCGCGGCCGACGGCATGGTCGACGAGGAAGCCGAGGTCATCGCCCGCGAGACATGGCGCGACGTCGCCGCCGCCCTGGGGCGCCCGCCGCTGCCGCTGCCGCCGTACCGCATCGTCAAGGAGAAGCGCGCGACGTTCGCGCAGACCCCCGCGCAGGTGAAACGCCGTCCGGGCACGCGCGGCCGTTTCGCCAACGTCTACCTGGCGGGAGACTGGATCGACACCGGGCTGCCCGCGACCATAGAGAGCGCCGTCCGCTCCGGCCGCATGGCGGCGCACGCCATCGACGGCGCGGTATCGCAGCGACCGGAACATTGACATTGACGCTCGGGTGCGGCTGCTGCATAGTGGGTCAGAGAGGAAACTTCTGATCAATCTGTCCCATCCCCGTACCGGGCGGAGTTTTCAACAGCCTGCTACGGCGGAATCGGAGGGAATTCCAGTGGCAAAGCGACCCTTGCGCATCATCCTGGCGCGACCGCGTGGTTTCTGCGCCGGCGTGGTCCGGGCGGTGGACATCGTCGAGCGTGCGCTCGAAATCTATGGCGCGCCGGTCTACGTGCGACACGAGATCGTCCACAACAAGCACGTGGTGGACGGTCTGCGCGAGAAGGGCGCGCTCTTCGTCGAGAGGGTCTCGGACATCCCGAAGGGCGCGGTCACGGTGTTCAGCGCCCACGGCGTCGCCCGCAAGGTGGAGGATGCCGCCGATGTCCGCGCCCTGCAGGTCATCGACGCCACCTGCCCGCTGGTGAGCAAGGTCCACGTCGAGGCGCAGCGCTACGCGCGGCAGGGCTATGAGGTGGTTCTCATCGGCCACGCCGGCCACCCGGAAGTCGAGGGCACCATGGGACAGGTGCCGGGCACGGTGCACCTGGTGTCCAATCTGACGGACGTGGCGGAACTGAGGCCTGCCGACCCGGCGAAGCTCTCCTACGTGACGCAGACTACCCTCAGCGTTGACGACACCCGCGAGATCATCGCGGCGCTGAAGTCCCGTTTCCCCGAGGTCCGCGGCCCCGACGTGAAGGACATCTGCTACGCGACCCAGAACCGGCAGACCGCGGTGAGGCTGTTGGCGGTCGAGTCCGACGTGATCCTGGTCATCGGCGCGGACTACAGCTCCAACTCGAACCGTCTGCGGGAGATCGGCGAGGAGGTCGGCACCGCCAGCTACCTCATCCCGGACGCCGCGGGACTCGACCCGGTCTGGCTGGAAGGCGCCGGCACCGTGGGGATCACCGCCGGCGCATCGGCGCCCGAGGACTTGGTGCAGGGACTGGTGGACCGGCTCCGGGAACTGTTCGACGTCACCCTGACCAGCCTCGACGGCATCGACGAGAACGTCACCTTCAAGCTGCCGCGGGAACTGGCCGTCGAGTCGCTCTCTCCGGAGTGATCGTTCCCTCCCCGCCGCCTGGATTCCCGCTTCCGCGGGAATGACTCGTTGGAGTGTAACGGGATTCCGTAACTACCAGATATCATTGAACGAGATTCTATTTTCGTATCAATGACGATCCGCAATGTAGGAGGGGCCCTTACCCGTCAGAAGTGGTAGGTCACGCTCATCTCGACGAAGCTGTCGCGCCGGGTCTGGTAGAAGTTCAAATCGTCCTTGTCCACGGCGACGAAGAAGGTTCCCGCGACCTCCAGCGACCATTGGTCGGTCAGCCGTCGGGTCAGTTCGAGGCCAAGGGAGCGGCTCGCGTGGTCGAGGTCCCATAGTATGCTCGCGGTCATCTGGGTGCCTTCCACGTCGTTCAGACTCAGCCGGACGCCCGCGAAGGCTTCGTTGTTGAAGACGTGGGGTGCGTCGTCGCCACGGTCGTCGTGGGTCCATTCCGCCAGCAGTCCCAGGTCCGCGTTGGAGCCGAAGACCCCGTTGAACGTGTATTCGCCACCCGCCACGAAGGCCGTGTAGTCCTGCTTCTGTCCCATTCCGTTTGATGCGCCGGCGCGGTGGATGACCTCGAGCTTCAGCAGCCAGGATTCGATGGTGAGCTGAGCGTCCAGGCCGAACTGCCGGATCTGCTCGTAGTGCTGGACCAGCCGCGGCTCGCGCCTTTCGTCCAACCGAGGGGGCACACAGAACAGGCAGGGCTCCCGGCTGGTGCCGTCGAAGACGCTCAACCCGAGGTCGAGGGGGCCGGCGGTCCGGCTGTACCGGGCCGCAAGGTCCACGTGCCACTCCTTGGCTGCGCTCTCGTAGGAGACATTCCCGTCGTCCACCACGAACCGGGAACGCAGCCTGCCCGACCGGCCCGGGAAGGTGCGCTGCCGGTGGTATGGCAGCGCGAACAGCTCCAGCGCGCCCCACTCACCGGCCCATGTGAAGTGGGCCATGGGCTGACCGAGCTTGACCTCTTCGTTGGGGTGCTCGACGAGATCGGTCTGATTGACGATGTCCACCAAGTGGCGCGACTCGGCGACTCCCCAGAACACGCGGTCGACGCCGAGGCGAAGCTCCCACTCCCCTTCACCGGCCTCGCCGAAGATCAGGACGTAGGCCTCGCGCAGGTCGGCATGGGTACGGCCCTCGTCCCCGGCGTCGTAACGGAAGAACGGCTTCACCGTGAGGCTGCGGCCCTCGTCGTCCTCGACGTAGAGCTTGGGCTCGATGACGAGCCCGGAGTTATGGGAATCCTGGCCGGCGTGGGCGGCGTCCTGGTAGAACCACCGGCCTTCCGCGGCAATGCGTCCGGACAGTTCCTGGTGGGTGATCTCCAGGGCGGCGGCGGACCCGGCGGCAAGGAGCGCCGCGGCGAACCAGACAAGGACAAGGGCCGCCACCGGCCTGCATCGGCCGAGGGTTTGTGGCCGCAACGCCGCAAACCCGCCCGGGTCTCGATGACGCGGGGACGAAGGGTTTGCCGGCGATGTCGCGTGCATCAACGTACCCGTTTCAGCCCCGTGCGGGAGAAGTCGCGCTCGTTGAGGTCGGTGCCGAACTTGTAATCCGTCCACTTGAGCACCGTGCTCTTGCCCGTGAGGTGGTTGACCATGGTCATCACGCCGGCCTGCCAGAAACGGTCCAGGTACTTCTCGTACTCACCCAGCGTGAGGGTCTTCAGATGCGCGTTCTTGCGGTCGAAGTACTCCACCTTCCACACCCGCAGCTCGTCCTTGTCCTGCCACACGAGCTGGCGGCTGTAGCCGGAGCGCTTCTCCGTAGGGAACCGCTCGGAGACCGTGCAGGTCAGCTCGCCGCAGGGCTCGTCGCGCAGGTACTTGTAGGTGAAGCGCTCCACCTCCTGGACGCTCATGTCCTCGTAGGCGAACTCGCTGCCCATGAAGGAGCCGGAGCGGTTGGACGAGCTGATGCGCTTCACGCGCTTGAGCGCCGGCAGGTAGAGCCACTGGTCGTCCGCCTTGGTGATGTGGCCGTGGATCAGGAACGCCGTGCCCTTCACGTCGCGCGGCTGGTCGAACACGAACAGGCTCTTGTCGCCGTCGCCGGCCACCTCCAGGACCTTGATGCGGACCTGGCGCACGCTTTGCTGCCCCTGCTTGTTGCGCAGGGTCATGGTCTGGCGCGCCGTGAAATTGCCGAAGCCCTTCCCGCGCGCGCGGGCTTCCTTGGCGATGCGCAGCCCCTTCTCCTCCGGGGTCTCGGAATGCGCCGCCGGCGGTCCCGCGAGACCGGCCAGCAAGGCGAGGCAAGGCAGGAACAATACCCATCGAAGAGGCAAAGTGCGAATCATGCTTCCCTCCGGTCAAGGGCCATCAACAGAGTCGGTAAAAGCAGGAAATCACCGGCGAGTGCAAACAGAATCGTGCTGGTCACCATGAGCCCCAGAGCCCAGCTCACTTCGAATCCCGATGAAGCGAACACCAGAAAACCGGCGGCCAGCACCGCGGTGGTGACCCACAACGCGTGCCCGACGGTGCGGAACACGGAGCGCACCGCCTCGGGGGCCGCGAGACCTTCCCGCCGGGCCTTGAGATACTTGCTGAGAAAGTGAATGGTGTCGTCCACCACGATGCCGAAGGAGATGGCGACCATCACCGAGGCCGCCAGCCCCACCTCGCTCACGAGCCAGCCCCACAGGCCGAAGGTCATGATGGCGGGAAGGAAGTTGGGCACGAGACTGATGAGGCCCAGCCGCACGCTCCTGAAGACCCCGATGAGAATCAGCGAGATGAGTGCCATGGCGACGATGGTGCCGCGCAGCATGCTCTCGATGTTGCGTTGGGACAGGTGGGCGAAGACCACCGTCAGGCCGGTGGCCTCGGTGGCGAGTCGCGGCGCGTTGGCGCGGAGCCAGGCGTGCCCGCGTGCATCGAGCTCCCGGTGTTCACTCGACGACGAGCTGGTGACCACGACGGTCATGCGCGTGGCGGACTTGCCCACGTCGATGCGGTCGTTCAGGTCGCTTCCGAACGGCAGCGAAAGCTCGTAGAGCAGGAGGTACTGCGCGGCGAGCTCGGGATCGTCCGGCAACCGGTAGAACGCCGGGTCGTCGTTGTGCATGTTCTTGTTCAGGCGTTTCATGATGTCCGGAAACGCCTGGACGTGGCTCACCTCGGGCTGGGCGCGGAACCACTCGGCGAAGGCGTCCACCGCCCGCAGATAGGCCGGGTCGGTGATGCCGCCTTCCCGTTCCGCCTTGAGCGAATACTCCAGCGTGTTCAGGCTGGTGAGGTTTTCGACCACGAAGTCCGTGTGGCGCCGGAACTCGTAGCGGTCATCGAAATACTGGGTCCAGTTGTCGGTCAGGTGGATACGGGGGACGCCCGTGGCCAGCACCACCGCCGCCACGGCCACAAACCCCAGCAGCATCCGCCGGCGCGCCACCACGAAGGCGCCGAGCCTGTCGAAGAACGGCAGTCCTTCGGCGCGGGGACGAGGCGCGCGCAGGGGCAGCAGGGAAAGCGCCGCCGGCAGGAGCGTCACGGCGAAAAGGAAGGCGCACGCCACGCCGAACGCCACGAAGTTGCCGAGCACGTGGAAGGGCGGCGAATCCGAGGAGTTCAGGCTGAGGAAGCCGATGGCGGTGGTGGCGGCGGTCAGGAACACAGGATAGATGTCGGCCCGGAGGGCCTCGGCGATGGCTTCATCCTTGGACAGACCGCGGCTCATGCCCAACAGGGTGGCGGCGACGATGTGCACGGAGTTGGCCACGGATATGGCCATGACGATGATCGGGACGCCGGCGTTGGCGGGACTGAACACCGCCCCCATCCAGCCCGCGAACCCCATGGTGGTGTTGACCGAGAATATCAGGACCAGAACGATGGACACCGTCCCCCAGACCGAGCGCAGCAGCAGCGCCGCGGCGGTCACGATGATCAGGAACACCACCGGCACCAGGGTCGTCATGTCGTCTTCGGTGGCTTGGGCGAAGGCGCGGTTCATGACCACGAGGCCGGTGAGGTAGTAGTCGATGTCCGGATGGCCGGCGCGGGTCTTTTCCAGCAGGGCGCGCAGGTAGTCGGTGATCTCGACCACCGCCGGGTCCGAGTCTTCCGGCAGCACGAAGGTGATGACCAGCCCCGCCACCCGGCCGTCCCGGGACACCAGGCGTCCGGCGATCTCGGGGGAGGCCAGGGCGATCTTCTCCACCCGCGCCGCGTCCGCGTCGCTCAGGGCCGCCGCGTCTTCCACCAATGGCCCGACGATGAGGTCGTCTCCGTCCGCCTCGCTGTGGGTGAAGTTGGTGAGGGAATCCACCCGTGTGGAATGGGGCGCTTCCCACGCCGCGGCGGTGAGCTCTTCGACGGCGCCGAGCGTTTCGCGGGTGAACACCGTGCCCGCGCGCGGCGCCACGGCGATGAGCGCGGAGTTGGCGGCCGAGTAGGTGTTCTCGAGGGCGTCGAAGGCTTCGAGCTGCGGATTGTCCTCGCCGAAGAGGACGCGGTGCTCGTTCTTCACAACGACGTGGGGAAGGCCGGCGCTCAGCGCCAGCATGACCAGCGTGGCGAGTCCGGCCACGAGCCACCGGTGGCGCAGGACGGCGGCGATGTAGGCGTCCAGTGAAAGGCGGTTCATGAAGTGCAACGCTTATCGGACGGACGCCGCGGCCACAACCAGCCTCACCAGTCGCTCGACTTCGATGACCGGACGTGGTCGGGCATCTTGTAGCTCAGTCCGCCCTCGTCGTACACGGAGATCTGGATCATCTGCGTGAAGTTCCCCGACCTTATGAGCTGGTCGCTCTTCAGCATGCGCTGGAGGCGCTGCTTCATCCGGAACACGAACAGCGCTCCCAAGGTCGCGGTCTTCGGGTACTGGTAATGGTCGGCGAGTTCGTTGCCGATGAGCGCGCGGGAAAGGCGCCGGGCCAAGGCGGTCACTCGTTGCTGCTCCGCCGGGTCCTGGATGTCCGCGACCTTGGGAATGGAATCGATCAGCATGTTCGCCACCGCCGCCGCATCCGAGTCCGGTTCGGGTTCGCAGATCTTGCCGATCCTGTACATTCTCTCGGCGGAAGGGCCGTCGGCATACAGGACGGCTTCCGGTATCCCCATGAGGTGACCGCTGTAGCGCCAGACGGCGAGGACGCTGTCGTACTCTTCCTTGCTGAACTTCGCGCCCAACTTCATCGCGTATTCCAGCAGCAGCCTCGAGAAAACCGAGATGGCGAAGCCCAGGTGGGCGGCGCTCACCGGCGTTCCCCAAGCCTCCAGGTTCCAGTCGTCGGACCTGGCCAGCAGACTCCGGATCCGCGCATGGACGAAGCGGACGCGCGTGGACAGCTTCCATCCGTCCCCGTCCCGGTGGAGGCCGCCGGGGAAAAAGATGTCCAGGAGCTGGCGGTTGTTCTGCTGAAGCCGCCGCTTGGTGGATCCCACCCGCCCGGTGATGTAGAAGGACTTGGAGATGAGCGTGGCAAACCCCTCAACCAGCACGCCGGTGACGAACGCGATGAGCATGAGGTCGACGTTGGCGTGGAAGGCGCGAATTCCGGGACGAAAGGCTTCGTGGTCCAGCCAGGGGGGATCTTCGAGGTTCTCGAAGAAGTCCCGCAAGGCCTTCGGAGCCTCGCGCAGCAGCTCGTCGTGCTGCTCGATGCCGGCCCCGACGAACCGGTGCAGGTGGCCGGGATTCATGGAGGAGAGTTCCTCCATGACCGGGTCCAGGGCGGGGTCTCCGATGGTGGTGTGGCGGATGTAGTTGTCCGCCAGAGCTTCATCGTACAGGCGACCCTTGGCGTACCCTTCGATGTAGGCGGTGGGCGGCTGCACCACGTGCTGACCTTCGCGTGATTTCAGGCTACCTCCGCCCGACCGGCGACCAGGGCGAGAAGCTCCTTGGCCTGTTCATGGATGCCGGCCGCGGTCAAGGAGTACTTCTCGCGAAGCAGGTCCTGGGGACCCTGCTCGATGTACCGGTCGGGCAACCCCAGGCACTTGGTTCGAACCGCTATGATACCCTTTTCCGACAAAAGTTCCAAAACCGCGGAGCCGAAACCGCCCATGGCGCTGGACTCCTCCACGGTCAGGAGGCATTTCACCTCCCGCGCCACCGCGCCGATGAGGTTTCCGTCGAGCGGCTTGACGAAGCGCGCGTTGATCACCGCGGCGGAGATGCCCTCCTTGCGCAGGCGCTCCGCGGCCTCCAGGGCCTTGTGCACGGTCACGCCGACGGCCACGAGGGCGATGTCCGTGCCTTCCAGCAGCAGCTCGCCCTTGCCTAGGGGCAGCGCTTGCGGCAGCGGATCCATTTCCACCCCGAGGCTCGAGCCCCGGGGGTAGCGCACCGCCGCGGGCCGGTCGTAGCTGATGCACGACTTGAGCATGTGCTGCAACTCGTTCTCGTCCTTGGGGGCCATCACCACCATGTTGGGCACGTGGCGCAGGTAGGCGAGGTCGAAAGCGCCGTGGTGGGTGGTGCCGTCCTCGGCCACGAGGCCGCCGCGGTCGATGCACAGCGTCACCGGAAGGTTCTGGGTGGCGACGTCGTGGACTACCTGGTCGTAGGCCCGTTGCAGGAAGGTGGAGTAGATGGGGATCACGGGCCGCATGCCCTGGGCGGCCAGGCCCGCGGCGAAGGTCACGGCGTGTTGCTCGGCGATGCCGACATCGTAGAGGCGCTCGGGGAACGCCTTCTCGAACGCCCCCAGTCCCGTCCCTTCGGACATGGCCGCGGTGATGGCGACGATGCGCGGGTCTTCCCTGGCCAGTCGGACGAGCGTGTTGACGGCGATGCTGCTGTAGGAGGGCGTCGCGGACTTCCTCTTGGGCCTCCCGGTGTCGCGATCGAAGGGAGAGCTGGCGTGGAACCACACGGGGTTGTCCATGGCCGGTCCATAGCCCAGTCCCTTCTTCGTGACCACGTGCAGCAGCGTCGGGCCGTCGAGCTTCAGCACGTTCTCCAGGGTCGGCAGCAGGTGTTCGAACTGATGGCCGTCGATGGGGCCGACGTAGCGGAACCCCAGTTCCTCGAACCAGAGTCCGGGGAGCAGCAGCCCCTTCACCAGCTCCTGGGCGCGCCCGGCCAGGCGCTGCACCTGATCGCCGATGTGCGGCATCTTGCCCAGCATCCGCTTGGTTTCCTCGGTGACCCGTTCGAAGAACTCGCCGGTGATGGTGCGGTTGAGATAGGCGGAGATGGCGCCGACGTTCTTGGAGATGGACATCTGGTTGTCGTTGAGGATCACCAGAAGGTCCTTCTTGGAGCCGCCCGCCTGCTGCAGGCCCTCCATGGTGAGCCCCGACGTGAGCGCGCCGTCGCCCACCACGCACACGACCTTGTGCGTCTCCCTGCGCTGCTCGCGGGCTTCCACGAAGCCCACCGCCGCCGACACGCCGGTGCCCGCGTGGCCCGCGTTGAAGGTGTCGTACTCGCTCTCCTCGCGCTTGCAGAAGCCGCTCAGGCCGTCGTACTGCCGGATGGTGTGGAACCGGTCCTGGCGCCCGGTCAGGAGCTTGTGGGCGTAGGCCTGGTTGCTGGTGTCCCAGACGATGAGGTCCTTGGGCGTGTCCAGCAGGTAGTGGAGGGCCACGGTCAACTCCACCACTCCGAGGTTGGAGGCGAGGTGCCCACCCACGTCGGAGATGACGGAGATGATCCGCTCGCGCAGCTCTTGGCAAAGCTCCGGGAACTGTTCCGGAGAGAGCTTCTTCAGGTCGGCAGGACCGTCGATCATTTTCAGCGTGGCCATGACGCGTTCCTTCCGTGGCAAGAACCGCGAGACTTCATCGACATCAGCAGAGAATCACGAGTGTTGCAAAGGACAAACGCGCTGTCAAAGGGAAAACAGCCACTGTGCCAGTATTATATCAATCCTGGTATCCATCATTTTACATTGCGCAAGGGACCTCGGGCCGTTGCCGCGGGCCGCCGGACGGTCCCCGGTCTTGACCTCCGGTGCCGCGGAACGCTATACAGAGAGTTCTTGTTCCGGGCTGGGCCAACGCCGGCCCGTTTCTGTTTCTCGGGCCGCCTGCCTGGGGAATTCCGACACACGCCAGATCAATTCAAGGAGCGGTACCATGGGAGAAGATATCAGCGATGCCGTAGCAGCGAAGACCAAGTTCACGTACGACCACTGGATGGAGTCCCTGGGGATTCCGATCCACACGGGGTACTTCATCGGCGACCTGCGCGACTGCGAACTCGAGTGGTGGGAGCAGCGCCAGTGCAAGGCGGCCTTCATGCAGCTCATGGGGCAGGAGGGCGTCACCGGCGCATGGATCCAGGAGATCGCGCCGGGCGAGTCGACGCCGCCCATCAGGTTCGCGCTTGACGAGGTGGTCTACGTGGTGGAAGGCCGCGGCACCACCACCGTGTGGCGCGACGACAACGGCGGCAAGAAGACCTTCGAGTGGCACAACAACAGCATGTTCATCGTGCCGCGCAACTACCATTACACCATGAACAACATGCAGGGGGACAAGGTGGTCCGCCTGTTGCACTACAACTACCTGCCGCTGGCCATGTCCGCGGTGGGAGACCCGGAGTTCTTCTTCGACAATCCGTTCTCGGGCGAGGACGTGATCGCCGCCCAGGACGGGGAGTTCTACTCCGAGGCCAAGATGGTCACGGACTCGGGCAAGTGGAACGTGTGGAACCGGCGCGTCTACTGGTACGGCAACTTTTTCCCCGACATGCGCGCGTGGGACAAGCTGGACGAGAACAAGAAGCGCGGCGCCGGCGGTCACAGCGTGTTCATCGAGTTCCCCAACTCCGAGCTTTCCTGCCACATGTCGGTGTTCGCGGCGCGCACCTACAAGAAGGCGCACCGCCACGGCCCCGGCCGGGTCATCGTCATCCCCGCGGGCGAGGGCTACTCGATCCTGTGGGAAGAAGGCAAGGAGAAGATCGTCGTGCCGTGGCACGAGGCCAGCGTGTTCGTGCCGCCCAACAAGTGGTTCCACCAGCACTTCAACGCGGGCACCACGCCCGCGCGCTACCTGGCCTTCCATCCGCCCATGCAGTTCCACGGCTACGCGGAGAAGGTGGAGGACCGCGCCAAGGACCAGATCGAGTACCCGCAAGAGGATCCCTTCATCCGGGCCAAGTTCGAGGAGGAGCTGGCCAAGCGCGGCACCACGAGCCTGATGCACGAGGAAGCCTACACCAACCCCGACTACGAGTGGTCCAAGGGGATGGGCAAGCAGTAGGTCACGCGAACCATGCACGACGACGCAGACAACCCCGAACACTTTCACCCCGGCCCCGATGCCATCGTGGAGGACATCGAAGGCGTCGAGATGTTCTCGCTCACCAGCGTGGGCATCGACATCGGCTCCTCCACGTCGCATCTGGTCTTCTCCCACCTGACCCTGAGGCGCGAAGGGGCCGGACTCTCGGCCCGCTTCAGGGTCACCGAGCGGGAGGTGCTGTACCGTTCGCCCATCATGCTGACGCCGTACAGCTCCGGGACCCTCATCGACATGGCCCAGGTGCAGGACTTCATCCACGAGTCCTACCGGGTGGCCGGCTACACCCATGACGACATCGACACCGGCGCGGTGGTGATCACCGGGGAGGCCCTCAACAAGGAGAACTCCCGGCCGATCCTCGAGTACTTCGCCAAGGACTCGGGCAAGTTCATCTGCGCCTCCGCCGGACCCAACCACGAGGCGCTGCTGGCGGCCTACGGCTGCGGCGCGGTGGACCTGTCCAAGTCCGCCAACGCCACGGTGCTCAACATCGACATGGGCGGCGGCACCACCAAGCTGTCGGTGATCCGCGACGGCACCGTCACCCAGACCGCGGCCATCAGCGTGGGCGCGCGCCTCATCGCCTTCGACGAGGACAACGTGGTGACGCGGGTGGAACTGCCCGCCACGTTCATCACCAAGGAGCTGGGTTCGCAGGTGGACGTGGGCCAGACGGTCACCGACGACCTCAAGCGGGCGTTCGCCTCCTACATGGCCGACTACCTTTTCAACGTCATCCAGGCGAAGCCGCTCTCGGACCTGGAGGAGCACCTGCTGGTGACCGATCTGCTGCCCGACTACAACGGCCTGGACAGCATCGACCACATCGTCTTCTCCGGCGGCGTGTCCGAGCACATCTACGACCACGAGGTGCCGTCCTATGGCGACGTGGGTCCGTTCCTCGGCAAGGAGATCCGCGACCGCATCGACGAGCTCAACCGGGCGGACCTGGTCAAGGAACCCGTCGAGGGCATCCGCGCCACCGTCATCGGCGCCGGCGAGTACACGATCCAGGCCAGCGGCAACACCAGCTACATCTCCAGCGAGACGCCGCTTCCGGTGTACGGCCTGCAGGTGGTCAAGGCGCTCATCGACGAGGACTGCGACATCCAGGGCACCATTCGCACGGCGCTGGCCAAGTTCGACCTGGCCAAGTTCAAGCCCGGCCTCGCCCTGGCCCTGGGCCTGGAAGGCGTGCCCAACTACAAGTACATCCGGCGTTTGGCCGAAGGCATCGCCGCGGTGGTGGACGACGCGGACCCGTCGGAAGAGGGCGATCCCGACGTCTTCCTGATCCTCGACATGGACGTGGCCAAGTCCCTGGGCGGCATCCTCAAGGAAGAGCTGAAGGTCGCGCACGAGGTCATCGCGGTGGACGGCATCGACGTCGGCGACCTGGACTTCATCGACGTCGGCAACGCCATGGGCGTCACCGAGGTCATCCCGGTCACCATCCGCTCGTTCATGTTCCCGGAGAGCCGGCTGGTCTAGCTGGGGTGTCTGGCTGGGGGGCTGGCTGCTGGTCCGGCCAGATGTTCTAGCTGGATGGCTGCTCGAGGAGCGGCCGTGCAGCGTGGGCCGCGTCCCTGAAATCCGGAGACGGTACTGCTGGGATTGTGCCGGCGTGCGTCGCACGGGCGCGGGGCATTGATCGGAGGTACGTCCGCCCGCCGTCAACAGATTTCCGGGACGCGGCCCACGCTGCACGGCCGGGCCGGTGGCGTTCGGACGGTTGGTAGGTTACCGGCGAACGGTCGTCGGCGCACCGGAACCCCTTCACTTCGTTCCGCCAGTGGGGCCGGTACTGGTGGGTGCAGTCACATGTCCCCATGGGTCCGCACAGGGCCTTGAAGGAATCGCCCTCCGTTCCCACCTCGGTGGAGGTCCACTCCCAGACGTCGCCCTGCTTGGTCAGGCGCCCGCCGTTGCACGCCGCCAGCCATTCGGGCACGGTGGGCAGCCGCTTGCCTCCCGCCCACTGGCAATAGGCCACCGCGTCGTGCCAAGTCACGAGCACCACGGGATCCGACGCCGAGCCTTCGGGGTGCGTGCCCTCCGTCCAGTGCTCCGGCGCGGAGCGGCCGGTGGCGTGGATGAACCGGTGGTATTCCTGGTTGGTGACCTCGGCAGGGTCGAGGACGTCGGCCACGCCGGGATGCGTACTCGTTATGACGGAAAGCGGTAGCACGAGGCCAAGCCAAAAAACTCGTGCGGCGGCGAATGTGCGAAGTCGGGAGTGCATGCCTGTCCCTCCTGTAGCAAACAAGGGGTCCGGCTCACGCTTCTCATATCTCTCCATGTCCGGCAAGGCGCCGCCAGCGGATGACCGATACACCCCGAACCGTCATTCCCGCGAAACAGGCTGTGGCAAACGCTGCTCCTGGCAACTAACCCCAATGTTCAAAAAAGCTTGTGATCCGCAGCAAGCCCTACGATCGTCATTCCCGCGAAAGCGGGAATCCAGGGGTGGAGAGGGGCCAACTGGGCGGCCTCCCCGCCCACACGCCGCCTGGATTCCCGCTTTCGCGGGAATGACGATTCGTAAAATTCCCGATAACCCTACTCCTCACCTACAGTGACATTCCCCAACAATACCCCTCCGCCCTTCCAAACCCCATCCCGCTTGTCTCTCGGGCCTCTCCATACTTCCGGCTTCTGCAACATTGAGGCTAA
>JAJEAI010000208.1 GCA_022824205.1 Candidatus Binatia bacterium | reverse complement strand
CTGCCACAGCCCCCGCCCAGCCCGCCCCCTCAAATCCCCCTCCGATTCGCTTAAAATTTGTGGGACAGCAGTGTTCCAATAGATACCTTCGGCCATGTCCTTACCCTGCCCGCAACCCTCTGCAATTCACTCCAAGACGCCGACGTAATCGCATAAAATAAACCACTCACCAACCGTTTGGCTTCCCGAGGGTCCACCTTGCCCGAGACCCGCGCGGTAAAGTCCCGCAGCCAGTCGATGACGCGCTCGCAGGGCAGGACGGAAGAGGTCAGCCGGACCGGATCGAGCTACCTGAAGGGTGTGCGCATGAGCGCTCCGTAGTACAGGTTGAACCCGTCCACATAGACCCTGGTTTTCATTTCCGCTCCCGGAAAAAAGCAAGGGCCGCTCCGGGGAGCAGCCCTTGGAGTCGACAGCATGCTGCCGACCGGTAATTGACGTTAACTTACAATCATTCGTTGGTCATCCGCAAGCGAGATCCGATTTAGATTCGCAAGTCTGCCTACAAGCCCCCAACTCTCTCATCCATCTGGAAGGTTCTGTGGATGCAGGCCATACACGGGCCAAAGACAATCGCCGCCATGCGCTGCCACGCCTGATATTCGCGTCACGCATACCTTGTTCCTCGCCCTGGAAGCGCGTATGCGGGCGGCATGGACACCATACAACCACCGAAACATCCACCACGCGGGAGGCGTCCGTCGTGGTAGCGTCGATCGGCAAGATCGCCTCTCCGTCGCAGGGCGCGAGCTATTTCGAAAGGGACGGGTACTACGGCAGGGACGACCCCGCCCACAAGGAAGCGAGCGACTGGGCGGGCCGGGGCGCGGAGGAACTCGGGCTCTCCGGCCCGGTCGACTCCGATGCATTCCGGAACATCCTCGAGGGCAAGGTTCCCGGCGGGCGCCAGCTCGGCCGCAAGGACCTCGACGGCAACATCCAGCACCGTCCGGGCCGGGACGTGACGCTGTCCGCGCCCAAGTCGGTGTCGCTCATGGCGCTGGTGGGAGGCGACGAGCGGATTGTGGACGCCCACGACAGGGCGGTGGGCAGGACGCTCGCATGGATCGAGAAGAACGCCGTCGAAACCCGGATGCAGGACCGGGAGACAGGGGCGATGGTCCGGGCCGGCGGCCAGAAGATGGTGGCCGCAACCTTCCGTCACGACACCTCCCGCAACCTCGACCCACAGCTCCACACTCATGCGGTTGTTGCCAACATGGTGCAAGGCGAGGATCAGAAGTGGCGCACGATGGTGGACGACGGTCTTTTCAAGGGCAAGATGACGATCGGAGCCATCTACCGGGCGGAGCTGGCGCAAGGGCTACAGGAGCTCGGGTACGGAATAGAGAAGACGCACCCGGACGGGCGGTTCGAGATCGCCGGGGTATCGCGGGATGTGATCGAGGAGTTCTCGACGCGGCGGTCGGAGATCGAGGCGGCGATGAGAGAGCATGGCCTGGGCCGGACGGGAGACAACCCGCACCTGGCGGCGCGGGCCACGCTGATGACGCGGGCGGCGAAGCGCGACGTGGAACGGGGCGAGTTGCGCCGGTCCTGGGAGCGCCAGGCGGCGGAGATGGGGTTTTCGGCGGAGACGGTGCGGGCAAAGGCGCGCAAGGCGGAGCGGAAGCTGCCGGCGCCGGACCTGTTCACTGACCGGGGACGGCCTGCCGCGGAGGCCGCAAGCTGGGCGGTCGAGCACCTTTCCGAACGCCAGGCGGTGTTCGGCCACGGGGATCTTCTGGCCGCGGTGCTGTCCCGGGAGCCGGGCGCGGTCACGGTGGAGGCGGCTGAGCGGGCCGTCTCGGAACTCGAACGCGAGGGCGGACTGCACGCCGCCAGGGGTCTGGATCACGGCAGACACTGGACCACGGACGCGGCAATCGGGCGGGAGTCCGAGGCCATCGCGCTGATGCACGCGGGCCAGGGTTCGGGAAAACCCATCATGCGGCGCTGGATCGCGGAGACGAAGCTCCATGGGAGACGTCTCAACGAGGGCCAGAAGGAAGCGGTCAAGATGGTTCTCGCGTCGAAGGCCCGCGTGGTGGGAGTGCAGGGCTATGCCGGAACGGGCAAGACGACCATGCTGAAGCGTCTGCGGACGCTGGGCGAGAGCCGGGACTACCGGGCGATGGGCCTTGCGCCTTCGGCCTCGGCCGCCCGCACCCTTGAGCGGGAATCGGGAATCGAGTCGGAGACGCTGCAACGGTTCCTCGCCCGCCATGCGGGAGTCATAGAAGGCCGGGGCACGGTGAAGGGACTTCGCCAGTTGCGCGCCTCGTTCTCGAAGACGGTCCTGGTGGTGGACGAGAGTTCGCTCGCATCGAGCGAGCAGATGAGGAGTCTTCTCAAGGCGGCAACCACGCTCCGGGTGCCCCGGGTGGTGCTGGTCGGAGACGAAAAGCAGCTCGGGGCGGTGGAGGCGGGGAAGCCCTGTGGAAAGAAACGAGAACCGTCCTCAATGAGTGGCTCGACGTCCGGCTGGCCGAGACCGACGCCGACGATGGCCGCGTTCCTGGCGTGGAGCTTGCGGACGGCGGGCGAGCAGCGGTCCCAGTCGGGTTGGAGACGGGCGGCGGTGGTCATGCAGGATTGGAGCTCGGACGGCGACGGCACCCGGCAGTCTGGCCCCGCGCACCCGTTGTAGCCGGGCCACGGGAGATAGAGCGTCCGCTGGCCGGCCGGCGCACCTTGGGCAAACGCACGGTCGGCTCCGGCTGCACCGCCGCTGTTCAGATGCCAGCCCTGCCGCGCCAGCCATCCGGCCATCACGGTCATGGCGGTCAGGACGGAGGGCGGCGTGGAGCGGGCTCCGATGCCGGCGTAGGTCAATGCGTCCATGTGGTGGTCCCCCCTGTGACGGTCGGAGCCGCGCCTCTCTCTGCGCGTCTCTCTCGCCCCTCCCCCGCTGTCCTCGAACCCCGGCCGGAGGTCCGAGCGGAATCGAGACGGCGCCGGGATTGGGGCCGGGTGCGGCGTGGAAGACGGGGATCGGGCGCGCTGGCGAACCTGCGGCCGTTGCCGACGATAGCGCCGATGATGGTGCCGTCGCCGGCGGCCGGGCTGCCCGCCCCGGCGGCAGACCTCACGCCTGGGATTTCCAGAGCACCTGTGCTACGTTCCGGTCCCACCTCACTGAGGATGACCACGTAGGAGGCGACCGATGTTGACTCAAACCGCGTTGACGAGGGTGGCGCCGTTCTGCCTCGTTCTAGTGTTCTCCATGAGTGCCTCTGCGGCATCGGATTCCGATGCGCATCGCCTTGACCGGAATCTGGCGGCCACGGACGTGCCGGGTCCCGTCGTTCCAGTCGTCCCCACTTCGGAGCTCCGTGTGTCGTCGGGAATGTTGCCGGTCAAGATCGACGGCCGGCAGTACGAACTGGAAACGCTCACCGTCGAGCCTCCGGGTCCCGGGCCATTCCCTGTGGCGGTAATCTCCCACGGGCAATCCCGGAAACCACAGAGGCTCCTGCTGCGCCGGCATCTGCCCTTCGCCAAGGACTTCGCAAGGCGTGGGTACAAGGCCGTGGTATTCGCGCGGCGCGGCTACGCATCGTCTACAGGAGATGTAGTCGATCGCCTTGGCAGGGAGCCCTTTGCCGCAGGGTTCTACGTCCGTCCCGGGCGAGCGGCCGCTGAAGACTACGCTGGCGTTATCGAAGCCCTGGCCCGCCGTCCGGAGATCGATGGAACGAAAGTCATCGCCGCCGGTCAGTCCGGCGGAGGGTTCGCCGTGACGGCGTTGGCCTCTGAACCGCCGCCCGGCCTCATCGCGTTTGTCAACGTATCCGGCGGACGCGGGAGACCGCGGGACTACGTCAATCACAACGAGGACGGCCTCGTGGCCGCCTTTGCCGAGTTCGGCAGAACCGCGCGTATTCCGGCGCTTTGGCTCTACTCCGTGACCGACCGGTTCTTTTGGCCGGCACTGGTGGAACGGATGTTCACCGCCTATGCGGACGCAGGCGCGCCCGTGCGTCTGGACTGGACCGGCCCTCTGTGGTTCTCCGGCGACGGCCATCGCCTCATGAGCCTCGGCGGGCGTGAGCTTTGGCGTCCACGCATCAGCGCTTTCCTCAAAGCGATTGGCGCGCCGAACTGGGACCGGGATCCGGGCGATGCGGCGGTCGTATTCGTGCGCCCTCCCGAGAGTCTGAAGAGGAACGGCCGGTGGCAATGGCTTCGTTACCTCGCAACCGCGGGGCACAAGGCGTTTGCGGTTGGAGTTGGCGGGAAGTTCAGTTGGGCAGGCGCACAAGAGAGCCTTGACCGCGCAAAGGGCAGAGCACTGAAACGGTGCAACGCGCGGGGAGGTCCGTGTCGCATTGTCTCCGTGAACGGCCGCGACGCATCGTAACACCGTACCTTTCGCACGAACCGGCCAGGCATGAATCGGGCCGTCGGCCGGCCGGCTGCGCAGCAAGGGTTGGCTGGAATCGACGCCTGCCGCCTACTCGCAGACGGTCCCGTCGCCGTCCCGGTCCCACATGAAGGGGTATGCCGGGTGGCCCCGGCGGACGTTACGTCACCCCGGGCTTGACCCGGGGTCCTCCTCGCGTGGTAGGGGCCACTGGGGGCAACCGCGGGTCGCCCCTACAGTCGTCGCTCCTTGCCGGCGACAAAAAGCCCCGCGCGTCTTCACGACGTTTTATACGGGACAGGACACTAGTTCATCTGGTGCAAACCCCGCCGCCTACG
>JAJEAI010000162.1 GCA_022824205.1 Candidatus Binatia bacterium | reverse complement strand
ACTCGACGCTCTCCAATCCCCGCCACCGCCTCCTTTCACACTGCCACGTTGCCAACTGCTTCGGTAGCTCCTTGCTCCAACCCCTTCTGTTTCATCCTACGGGGTGGCTTGCCGCAGGCCATGGCCGTTTGACACAGCCTGAGAAGCGGGAATGACGTATTCGAGACGTGCTTGCCCCGCGAGTTTCGACACGGCTTGTCCGAGTTTGACACGATCCCCGGAACCTAATAGTTAAGGCGGTTTTGCCACGAAACGCAGCCGACCAAGGAGGACTCAACTATGACACGCACTCGCGCCACGGCCATCGTCACGGTGCTTGCCGCCATCGCCCTGTTGGCCGCCGCCGCGCCGGCGGCGGATTACTACGCAGGAAAGACCATCACCGTCCTGGTCTCGTCCAGCCCCGGCGGCGGTACGGACACCACGGCCAGGCTGGTCTCCCGCTACCTGCCCAAGTTCATACCCGGCAATCCGGACACCATCGTGCGCAACATGCCCGGTGGCGGCGGCACGGTCGCCAACAACTACTTCACGCGCCGCGCCAAGGCGGACGGACTCACCATGTCACAGGACTCCTCCTCGGCGCTGAGTACCTACGTGCGCGGCGGCAAGCGGGTCAAGTACAACCCGCGGGAGTACAACTACATCGGCTCCATCATGCGCGGCGGCAGCATCCTCATGGTGCGCAAGGACGCGCGCGCCCGCCTCACCGACCTCAAGGCGAAGCCCGTGGTGGTGGGCGACTCCGACGGCATCCGCACCTGGGTGGCCATGACCGTGTGGGGAGCCAAGTACCTGGATTGGAACAACCGCTGGATCTTCGGCTATGCCGGCACGGGCGAGATGGTGCTGGCGCTGCGCCAGGGCGAAATCGAGATGTGGGGCACCGCCAACGCCAAGCTCATCCGCGACCTCCAGAAGGACGGCGTGGTGGACCCGCTGGTGCTGCTGACCGACAAGCGCCGCAAGGATTTTCCCGACGTTCCCACCTTCGAGGAGATGCTAGGCGACAAGAAGCCTTCCGGCGTCGCGTGGCGCGCCTACAACGTCTGGACCAAGCCCTCCGACGTGGACAAGTTCCTGTCCGTGCCCAAGGGCACGCCGGCGAACGTCGTGAAGATATTGCGCGACGCCTGGGGCAGGATGGTGCAGGACGCCAAGTTCCAGGCCGAGGCCACCAAGTTCTTCGGCGAGGCATGGCGCACCCGTGACGGCGCGGCCACCGCGAAGCTCGTGCTGGAAGCCACCGACGCCACCCAGGAGGTCAAGGACTTCCTGTTCAACATCCGCAAGGAGCACGGCCTGCCCACGGGCAAGAAGAAGAAGTAGCAAGGGATGCTCGAAGCCGCGTTCGACGGCCTGCTCGGCATCCTGACCTGGCACTCCCTGGGCATGATGGCCCTGGGAGTGCTGATCGGGAGCGCGGTGGGGTTCCTGCCGGGAATCGGCGGCCCCACCACGCTGGCGATCATGCTGCCGTTCGTGATGACCATGGATGACCCCTATCCGGTCATCGCGCTGCTGGTGGGTCTGGACGCCGTGGGCAACACCGCCAGTGCGTTCCCCTCCATCCTCATCTCCATTCCCGGAAGCTCCGGCTCCCAGGCCACCATCCTCGACGGCTACCCGCTCGCCAAGCAGGGGCAGGCCGCGCGGGCGCTGAGCGCGTCCTTCGCGGCGTCGCTGTTGGGCGGGTTCGTCGGCGCCCTGGTGCTGGTGGCCTCGCTGCCGATCCTGCGTCCGCTGGTGCTGACCTTCGGCTCGCCGGAGTTCTTCGTCCTGACCCTGTGGGGCCTCACCATGGTGGCGGTGCTGAGCGGCAACGCCCCGGTGAAGGGCATCATCGCCGGCATCATCGGCGTCCTCGTGGCCACCGTGGGCATGGACGCCAAGTCGGGGATGCCGCGGTTCGACTTCGACTACGACTACCTCTGGGACGGCATCAGCCTCATCATCGTCGCCCTGGGCCTGTTCGGCATCCCGGAGATCATCGACCTGGCGAGCCGCAAGACCAGCATCGCCGAGAGCGAAGAGTTGGGCAGCGGTTTCTTCGAGGGCATCAAGGACGTCTTCCGGCACTGGTGGCTGATGGTGCGGTCTTCGGCCATCGGTGCGTGGGTGGGCTTCCTGCCCGGCCTGGGCAGCTCCGTGGCCGACTGGTTCGCCTACGCCCATGCGGTGCAGACGGAGAAGAACACCGAGGGCTTCGGCAAGGGGGACATCCGCGGGGTCATCGCGCCGGAGGCCTCCAACAACGCCAAGGAGGGCGGCGGCTACATCCCCACCCTGGCCTTCGGCATCCCGGGCAGCACCTCCACCGCGCTGATCCTCACCGCCTTCGTGGCCGTGGGCATCAAGCCCGGGCCGGACATGCTGACCACCCAGCTCGACTTGACCTTCGCGGTCATCTGGACCCTGGTCATCGGCAACGTCATCGCCGTGGTGATGTGCGGCGTGCTCGCCAGGCCCATGGCGCGGGCGTGCTTCATGCCGTTCCACAGCATCGTGCCACTGGTGGCCGTGTTCGTCTTCATCGGCGCCTTCTCCGCCAACTTCAGCCTCAACGACCTGCACGCCCTGCTGGCGTTCTCGCTGCTGGGTTTCATGATGCGCCGGCACGGCTGGCCGCGCCCGCCGCTGCTGCTGGGAGTGGTGCTCGGCACCAAGATGGAAACGTACCTGTGGCTGTCCTATACCCGGTACGGGCTGGAGTGGCTGCTGCGGCCCGCGGTCATCGTGTTGCTGATCCTGGTGGCGGCGTCACTGTGCTACCCGATCCTGAAGGAACGGCGCGAGCGGCAGGTGCGCGGCACCGAGCCGAACGAAGGAGCGCCGGAGTCATGAACCGCGACCGACGGCTGCACTACGAAGGCGTCCTCTTCACGATCATCGTCGGAGTCGTGCTGCTGTGGACGTTGCGCGTGGCGGACGGCTGGGACGAGCTGCGCGCGTCCATCATCATCTTCGTGCTCGGCGGTGCCGGCGTTTTCCTGGCCGCGGTCCAGGTCGTCAGGGACCTGTGGCCGCGGCGCGGCGGCGCGGAAGCCGGGGGAATTCATTTCGACGCCCCCGCCCTCAAGTCCCAGGGCCGCTGGGGCAACCTCGAGATCTGGGGCTGGATCCTGGGCTTCTACGCCGCCATCCGCATCATCGGCTTCCCCACCGCCGTGCCGCTGTTCGTCTTCGGCTACGCCAAGACCTACGGCGCGGGCTGGCTGCTGTCGTGCCTCCTGGCGGCCGCGACCTGGGCCTTCATCTACGGCGTCTTCGAACACGTCCTCCACGTGCCCTGGCCGGAGCCGTGGCTGTGGGGATCCGATTGAGTGCCGTTTGGAACGCCACCGTGCGGCGGACCGGACGGGCGACCCGCGGGTCGCCCCTACCCTGTTTCACCCCTGGCGTAACGTGATCACCGAGCTCACCCCGCGGCCCGCGTCGGTGTGGATCACTTCGCCGGTCATGATGCGGGACTGGGACGACGCCAGCAGCACGTAGGCGCCGGCGTGGTCCTCCGGGACCACCGCCACCTCGAGGAGGTTGTTGCCGAGCCCGGCCGGCGGCCGCGGCGCGCCGAAGACATCGTCTCCGCCCGCTCCCGCCGCCAGGGACGGCGCGGCGCGCAGCCCGGTGGCGGTGCCCGAGGGCGCGACCCCGTTCACCCGGACCGTGGGCGCGAGCTCGTTGGCCAACTGGCGCACCATGCCCAGGACCGCGTGCTTGGAGGCCACGTAAAGGGTCCCGCCGCTCACGTAGAAGGACGAGGTGGAAAGGGTGAACACCATGTTCCCACGGGTCTTCATCAACTCCGGAATGGCGGCCTTGGCGCCCAGGAAATAGCCCTTCACGTTCACCCCGAGGACCTCTTCGTAGCCCTTCTCCAGCTCTTCGTCCGAGAGTTCCGCCAGAGGCCGCCGGGCGTCGTGGATACCGGCGTTGCCCACGAACACCGTGAGCTTGCCGAATTCCGACACCGCCGTAGCCACCGCCCGCCGGTTGTCCTCGAGACTACGCACGTCGCCGGAGATCACGGCCACATCATCACCCACCTCATCCTTGAGAGCGGCCAGCCGTTGTGCCGAGAGATCGAAGGCCACGACTTTCGCGCCTTCCTCCACGAAACGCGTCACCACCGCCTTGCCGATCCCCGATCCGGCCCCGGTCACGACGGCCACCTCGTTCTCTAGCCATAGCATGGGCGTTACCTCCTTGGTGTTGGGCTGTACCATACCAATCCCCGGTGTGGTTCGGAACCGCCGCTGTCGCCCACACCCCTCCATAGTCCCCCTGGAGTCCCAAACCGAAACGTCGCCCGCCCTGCTGAAAGGTCGTCGCGCACCCCGATTCGAGCCCGGGACAAGCTTGGTC
Source organism: Candidatus Binatia bacterium (assembly GCA_022824205.1). Lineage (GTDB taxonomy): Bacteria > Desulfobacterota > Binatia > UBA9968 > JAJDTQ01 > JAJDTQ01. The sequence goes on along the minus strand of JAJEAI010000162.1, from coordinate 25,474 downwards.
CGGGGTCCACCGCGACCTTGACACCGCCAATGGCGCGGAGATACAGTCCCCTCCAGAAACCGGTGCATCCGGCAGTGTTCCCATGACGGTACGATTCCCCACCACCGGCGCCATCGCCGGCGACCTTTACGGCATGGTCCTGCGCGAGTTGACGCTGTGCAAGGCCACGTCCGGCGAAACCATCGTCGTCTTCACCGACACCCGCACCAACACCAACTACGCCGCCGCCTTCCTGGCCGCCGCCAAGGAGGTGGCCGCCAGCGCCTTCGAGATCAAGATCCCGCTGCTACCCGGCACCGAGGGCGGCGAAACCGACGTGACTCCGGTGGTGGAGATCCTGAAGACCGCGCACTTGGTGGTGGACCTCACCACGGGCGGCGTCCTCTACCTCTACAGCAAGACTCTGGCCGACGTGCTGTCCGGCGGAACCCGGGTGCTCCAGGTGCGCGGCACCGAGGACCAGCTCCGGCGTTGCTTTCCGGACCAAGCGGTGCGGCAGCGCACCCTCGATGGCGCCCGGAAACTGGAGCGGGCCGGGGAAATACGCGTCACCACGGAAACCGGCACCGACCTCACCATGCGCAAGGACGGCCGGCGCGGCGTCACCCAGTACGGCATCAGCGACGTGCCCGGACGCTGGGACAGTTGGCCCTCGGGGTTTCTCTACTGCGCGCCGCTGGAGGACAGCGCCAACGGCACCCTGATGCTGGACCCCGGCGATCTGCTGGTGATGCTCGGCCGCTACGTGCAGCAACCGGTGCGCATCGAGGTCGAGGACGGACGCATCACCGCCGTCGAGGGCGGCGTCGACGCCATCCTGCTCAACGAGCACCTGGAGCAGTCGGGCGATCCCCAGGCCTTCATCATCTCGCACATCGGCTGGGGCACGGACCCGCGGGCGCGCTGGGTGGAGGTGGCCCAGCGCGGCACCGAGGAGGGGGCACGGGACGCCCGCTCCACCTACGGCAACGTGCAGATCGCCTTCGGTGCCAACTACGCCCTGGGCGGCAGGAACACCACGCTGGCCCACGAGGACCTGATCCTGCGGCGGGCCGCGTTCCATCTCGACGGGGAGACGATCGTCGACGACGGCCGCATCCTCCCCGAAGAGCTGCGATGAGGGAGCCGGAGAGGGACACGCCCGACCATGGAGCGGGCGCCGCGAACGTCTTGTCGCGGCCCGGCGAACTCTCGTCGCCGGCGGGACGCCGGCGACAGGGCGCCAGGAGGTGAATCCCATGAGCCTGACCGTCAAACCCGTCTGCGCCGCCATCGGCGCCGAGATCGAGGGCCTGGACCTGCGCGAGCCGCTGGAACGGGACACCCGCGAAGCGATCCTGGACGCGTTCCACGAGCACGTCCTGCTGCTGTTCCGCGGACAGGACCTCACCGAGGACCAGCAGACGGCCTTCGCCACGACCTTCGGCGAGCTGGGCAAGCGCACCGTGGGGGCGCGTTTCGTCAAGTCCCCGAAGGACAGCTACGCCAACCCGGTAATGATGGTGACCAACCGGAGCGACGACGGGCCCACGGGCAACACCGCCTCTTTCGGCGACGGCGAGATGTGGTTCCACCACGACACCTGCTTCTACCCGGTGCCCAACATCGTCACCATGCTGTACGGCATGGAGGTCACCACCCAGGGCGGGCTGACGCGCGTCGCCAACATGTACCGCGCCTACGACAACATCCCGCGCGAGCTGCGCGAACGGCTGGAAGGACGCACCGTCTTCCAGGTGTACGACTACAACCGCTACCGCATCGACCCCAACGTGGACCTGACCGGCGCCCGCAGCCACTCGCAGCCCATCTTCGTGCGCCATCCGGTCACCGGCAGGAAGGCGCTGTACGTGAACCGCACCATGACCGCCCACATCGAAGGCATGGACCGGGCCGAGAGCGACGCAGTCCTCGACCAACTCTTCGACATCTCCGAGGACGACCGCATCGTCTACGACCACCAGTGGCGCGTAGGCGACCTGCTCATGTGGGACAACCGCTGCTCCATCCACGCGCGCACAGACTTTCCCGCCGAAGAGGCACGCATCCTGCGGCGCTGCACAGTGGCCGGAAAGGAACCGGTGCACGCGTGAGCCGCGCGCCGCTGCTGAACGTCTTTGCCGGCCAATACGTCATTGCCGGCCCTCCTCTCCGTCATACCCGGCCCAAATACGTCATTGCCGGCCCTCCAATACGTCATTGCCGGCCCTCGAATACGTCATTCCCGCGAAAGCGGGAATCCAGGCGGGGTGGGCCTGGGGCAATGGGACCGCCACACCACCACCCCTGGATTCCCGCTTTCGCGGGAATGACGTATTGGAGGACGGAGAGGATGGCCGGGAATGACGGAGGGGGCCGGGAATGACGGAGGGTGCCGGAATGACTTATTCGATTTGGAGGCAATGAGATGAGCCTGACCACAAGACCGCTATCACCGGCCCTGGGCGTGGAGGTGCTGGGAGTGGACGTCAGCGAGCCGCTGGACGGCAAGGTCCGGGACGACATCCTCGACGCGTTCTACCAGAACATCGCCCTCCTCTTCCGCGGCCAGAACCTCACGGTGGAGCAGCAGAACCGCTTCACCACCACCTTCGGCGACATCGGCAAGCGCACCATCGGGCCGCGCCTGCGGAAGTCGGCGGACGACATCTACACCACGCCGGTGATGGTGGTGAGCAACATCAAGGAGGACGGCAAGCCGCTGGCCGGGGCCTCGGCCAACGGCGACCGGGAGATGGGCTTTCACCAGGACACCGCGTTCCACGAGATCCCGGACCACGTCACCATCCTCTACGGCATCGAGGTGTCCAGCCACGGCGGCCACACCCTGTTGACCAACCAGTACGCCGCCTACGACAACGTCCCGGCCGACCTCAAGACGAAGCTGGAGGGGTGCAAGGTGCTGCAGGTCTACGACTACCAGCGGCACACGGTGGCCGCGGACATCGACCTGAGCGGCGCCCGCTACTACGTGCAGCCCATCTTCGTCACGCACCCGGTCACGGGCCGCAGGGCGCTTTACGTGAACCGCATGATGTCGGTGCGCATCGAGGGCATGGAACGGACGGAGAGCGACGCCATCCTGAGCGACCTGTTCGACATTACCGAGGACCCGGGCTTCCGGTACGAGCACGTCTGGGAGGTGGGCGACCTGCTGATGTGGGACAACTTCTGCTCGATCCACGCGCGCACGTTCTACCCGGACGAGGAGCGCCGGCTGTTGCGGCGCACGACCGTCGCCGGCAAGGACCGGCTGCACGCGTGACCCCACCCCACGCCCCCGCTCCTGGATCCCCGGGTCAGGCCCGGGGATGACGGAAGGAAGAAACCGCCCCTGGACCCCCGGGTCGGACCCGGCGACGGCCGGGGGAGGGACCGCCCGCGGCTTCCGTTGACGCGGTCAGGTGAGTCCGGTCTTGACCTCGATCTGGTTGCCGTCGGGGTCGAGGATGTACTGCGAGTCGCTTCGCCCCGTGGCGCCGGTCCGCGGCACCACGCCGCCCTCTATCCGCACTCCCATGGCCTTGATTCGTTCCAGTATCTCCCGGAACTCGGCGTCGGTGAAGGTCAGGCAGAAGTGGTCCACCCCGCCGTGTTCCTCGGGGCTGCGGGCCTGGAATGATGACTCGTGCAGCAGGAAGATGATGCTTCCGCCCACCTCCATGGCGGCCGCCTCGACGTTGCTCCTGCCGAGCATGCGGCGGTCCACCATCTCGAAGCCGAAAAGATCGCTGTAGAACCGGATGGAGCGGTCGAGGTCGGTGACCTTGACACCCACGTGGTCGAGTAGCGGCATCACGCACCTCCTTGTCAGATACGAAATCTATACCCCGGAGAAGCCCCGATGGGTATCGGAAACGGCGCGGCTTCATGAGCGGCGCGGGATCGGGTAGACTGACCGGCAAAACCCGGAAAGCCCCACTCGTACCCATGAGCAAGACCCCAAAGACCGACGGCGCCGGCCGGCGCGAACCGCCGCTGGATTTCATCCGCACCATCGTGCGCGACGACCTGGCCGGCGGCAAGCATCCCGGCGGCGTGGTGACGCGTTTCCCGCCCGAGCCCAACGGCTTCCTCCACATCGGCCACGCCAAGTCCATCTGCCTGAACTTCGGCGTCGCGCTGGAGTTCGGCGGGCGCTGCAACCTGCGTTTCGACGACACCGATCCGGCCAAGGAAGACACCCTCTTCGTCGAGGCCATCCAGGACAACATCCGCTGGCTGGGGTTCGACTGGGGCGAGGGCCTGTACAACGCCTCCGACTACTTCGAGGAACTGTACCGCTTCGCCGTCCAGCTCATCGAGCGCGGCGGCGCCTACGTGTGCAGCCTGAGCGAAGCGGAGATCCGCGAAACCCGCGGCACCGTGACGGAGTCGGGCCGGGAGAGCCCTTACCGCGGCCGCGGCGTGGCCGAGAACCTGGACCTCTTCACGCGCATGCGCAATGGCGAGTTCCCAGACGGCGCCCACGTGCTGCGCGCCAGGATCGACATGGCGTCGCCCAACATGAAGATGCGCGATCCGGTGATCTACCGCATCCGCCACGTCGCCCACCACCACACGGGCGACGCCTGGCCCATCTACCCCATGTACGACTTCGCCCACCCGCTGTCGGACGCGCTGGAGGGGGTCACCCACTCGCTCTGCACGCTGGAGTTCGAGAACAACCGCGAGTTCTACGACTGGATCCTGGAGCAGGTGGACGTCCCCTCGACCCCGCGCCAGATCGAGTTCGCCCGGCTGAACCTCGACTACACCGTCATGAGCAAGCGCCTGCTCCTGGAGCTGGTGGAGGAAGAGCACGTGGCCGGCTGGGACGACCCGCGCATGCCGACGCTCGCGGGCCTGCGGCGGCGTGGCTACACGCCGGAGGCCATCCGCAACTTCTGCCACAGCGTGGGCATCGCCAAGAGCGACAACACCGTGGAGATGGGCCAGCTCGAGTACTTCATTCGCGACGACCTGAACCGAAAGGCCCCGCGGGTCCTGGGCGTGGAGCGCCCCCTCAAGGTGGTGCTCACCAACTACCCGGAAGACAGCGTGGAGGAACTGGAGGCGCCCTATTACCCGCATGACGTGCCCAAGGAAGGGTCGCGCACGGTCCCCTTCTCACGAGAGATCTATATCGAGCGGGACGACTTCCTCGAAGAGCCGCCCAAGGGCTACCACCGGCTGGCGCCGGGCCGGGAGGCGCGGCTGCGCCATGCCTACGTCATCCGGTGCGACGAGGTGGTCAAGGACGCCGCCACGGGGGAGGTCAAGGAGCTGCGTTGCTCGTATGACCCGCGCACCCGGAGCGGTTCCGGCACCAGCGACAAGAAAGTGCAGGGCACCATCCACTGGGTGTCCGCCGCCCACGCCCTGGAGGCCGAGCTGCGGCTCTACGACCGCCTGTTCTCCGTGCCGGATCCCCACGGGAACCCGGAGCGGGACTACCGTGAGTTGCTGAACTCGAAATCCCTGGAGACCGTCAAGGGCCTCGTGGAGCCGAGCCTGGCAACGGTCCGCCCGGGCGAGCGGTTCCAGTTCGAGCGGCTGGGCTACTTCTGCGCGGACACGGACTCCACCGCCGATGCGCTCGTGTTCAACCGCATCGTCACGCTGCGGGACTCCTGGCTCAAGCTCGTGCAGCGGGGTGACGGCGACGCGCCCAGGCGGCGGCGGCGGCCGCAGGTCGCTCCGAACAGCACCGCTCCAGCCGAGCGGAAGTCGCCGGAGCACGCGGAACTGACGCCGGCGCAACGCGGAAGGATGGAGCACTACGGCGACCGCCTCGGACTCGCGACCGGCGACGCGTTGCTGCTGGCGTCGGACGACGACCTGGCAGAGTTTTTCGAGGAGGCGATCCGCGTCCACGACAACCCCAAGGCGGTGGCCAACTGGGTCATCAACGAGCTGCGCGCGCACCTCAAGGATACGCCCCTGGACTCGCTGCCATTGACGGCGACGGCACTGGCGGAGCTGGTGGCGCTCATCGACGGCCAGACCATCTCCGGCAACGCCGCCAAGCACGTGTTCGCCGAGATGCTGAAAAAGGGAGAGAGCCCCGCCGGCATCGTCGATCAACTGGGGCTCCGGCAAGTGGCGGACGCGACGCAACTGGAGCCCGTGGTGGACGCCGTCATCGCCGCCAACCCGGACAACGTCGCCCTTTACCGTCAAGGCAAGACCAATCTGTTGGGTTTCTTCGTCGGCCAAGTGATGAAGTCCACCCACGGCAAGGCCAACCCCCGCCTGGTGAACGAATTGCTGCGCGCGAGGCTGGATTGACGCCCAACGCGGCTTCGGACACTGGCGCGTGTCGTCCGCAATTCCCGGTCAGCGTTAGCCGCGAAGCGCCGCGATGTCACTTCTTCGTGCGGAAGCCTCGATGGCAGTCCGAGCAGGTCTGCCGCAGACGTTCGAAGAGAGCGTCCGGAGCCATACCGGTGAAACCCCGGGGTCCCGAGCCCCGCTTGGTCTCTACGGCCACGTCCCCTCCGCTCGACCGCCCGCCGCCGCGTACCCGCGCCGGTTCATCGAACGCCGCCGACGCCAGCGCGTCCGCGTACATGGCGAGCTGCCGCGCCGACTCGGCGAAGCGGTCCCAATCGGTCCATATGGCAGGCTTCGCCCGGGTCGGGTGGTTCAAGCTCCCTTCGGGAAACAGCGCCGTCATCTCTTCGCCCGCGTGCCGGGCGATGGCCCCGGCGTATCCCTTGACGCGCTCCCCCTCGTAGGCTTGAGTTCCGCGCATCATCGCGCGCAGCGCCTTCATGGCATCCCCCATGGCGGTCATGGCGTCCATGCGCTGCTTGACGATGCCGGTGGCGTCGCGGTGCGCGTGCACCGCGACCGAAGCGAGAAACAGTACCAGGGCGGTGACCGCCAGCCGCGAGATTCGTGTCATGGTAAGCAGTGGCCGGGCTCAGAAAATCCCGTTGGCGCGCTGCAATGCGCGCACGTAGTCGATGACGGCCCTCACGTCCGTGTCCGACAGGCCCGGCACCGGCGGCATGTTGCCGAAACGCCAGTGGTGCGCTCGAACACCCCTTCTCACCGCCAGCAGGAACGCCATGTCGGAGTGATGGCCCGGTTCATAGTACCGGTGAACCAGCGGCGGTCCCTGGGGCGAGCCAACCGCTTGCACGCCGTGGCACACGGCGCACTTCTGATTGAAGACCGCCTCGCCCGGCATTCCCGCCGTCGACGACAGCGAGAGCCCTGACGACGGCCGGTTGCCGGCCGGCGGATGCCCGCCGTGATGGTCCGGCCACAGCGCCCAAACCGCCACCGCGACGGCCACGACCGCAACCGCCGCGACGACGATCAGCCTCACCCACCCTTCCCCAGCGTCACCAGCAGGCTCGCCAGGTCGTCGGCGTGCTCCTCCTCCATCTTGAGGATGTCCTCGATGATGCGGCGGGTGGTGGGGTCGTCGTTGGCGAGCCAGCGGATGATCTCGGAATAGGTCTCGATGGCCACGCGTTCGGCCACCAGGTCCTCCTTGATCATCCCCTCCAGGGTCTCGCCTTCCTCGTACGCCGCGTGGGAGCGGGTGGCCAGCCCGTCCGGGCTGAAGTTGGGCGAGCCGCCGAGCTGCGTGATGCGCTGGGCCACCCAGTCGGCGTGCATCTGCTCCTCGTTGGCGTGCTGCAGGAACTCGGCCGCCACCGGCCCGGCGTTGATGCCGCTGGCCATGAAGTAGTGGTTCTTGTAGCGCAGGATACACACGATCTCGGTGGCCAGCACCTCGTTCAACACCGAGAGCACCTGCTCCCGGTCGGCCAGGTAGGCGCCAGTGATGGCGCCCTGCTCCATCTTCTCGCGAGCGCGCTTCTGGATCGCCTCAAGGTCTGTCTTGAAGGGTTCTTTCATGGGTTTATCCTCGGGGTCGTGTCCACCCGTGTCAGGGTGTACGCCAATCGTCAGGTGCCTTGATGAGGCCACCGCGGGAATACACATCCTGTCAGACACTCTACCACAACACTCAGCCGGGCATGCGCCACTCCAGGAACGCCGCCGGTGTCAGGATCGGTATCCGCTGGAACGGGGACATCTCAAGAAGGTCCCGATCCCCGGTAATCAGACAGGCTGCCTGACCCAGCAACGCGGTCTCCAACAGCTTGTCGTCATCCGGATCCCGGCAGCCCAGCTTCGCATTCGTGATCGATACCCATTCCGACACCGCCTGGAGTTGGGCGATGTAAAGCGCTCGACGTCGGCGGCTGACATAGGCATCGAACCGCGAAAGACGGTGCCGGCTTCGCAATTCCTCAAAGGTCTCATCCGAGAACAGCAGCACTCCGTTGTCAGAACGAACCGCCTCCATAACCGCTCTCGGAGACCTTTGTGGGAGCAACACCGCGCTGATCAGCACATTCGTGTCGACGACGACGCGCTCAGCTTTCATCCGCCAGAAGCGCCTCCAGCCCCGCCTCGGTCAGACCGTTGGCCGAGGCTTCCCCGCCGGCATCGTCCATGGTCGCCGCCAGGCGTTCCCAAGCGGCGCCGCGTAGTCGCTCGAATTGCTGTACCGACATCATGACCCCCACCGCCCTGCCGTTCTTGGTCACGCGCACGGGTCCGCTTTGGACGGCATCAATCAAGTGCCCGAAGCGATTCTTGGCTTCCCTCGCCGCGATTTCCTTCATAAGGCCATAATAGGCATAATGGCTACTGTGTGCAACCCGCTCTACACCTCCCCGCGGACCTCGGTGGTGATCATTTCCAGTATCTCCTGGCTCGTGATGGTGCCGACGAATGCCTGCGTTTCCCGGTCCAGCACGGGCATGGCGGTGAGGGAGTTTTCCGACATGCGCTGGAGCGCGTCTTCCACCAGTTCGTCGGTCCACGTCGTGGGCGTGGCTTGGCGCACGATGTTGGCGAGCGGAGTGTCGGTCCACGCGTGCTTGGGCAGGTAGCGCAGCATGGCAAGGGAGACGATGCCGGCCAGGCCGTCACGGCCGGCGACAACGTAGTCCTGCTGGCCGGGAATGATCCATCGGTCCGCGAAGTCCCGCACCGACAACTGGGGGCCCGGGTGGGTCTGGTTGCGGTCGATGATGTCGCCGACCCTGATGTTGTCCAGGGCGAAGCGGACCATGGAAGGCGGTAAGTCCTCCGTCGGCGGAACCTCCGCCGCCGCTTCGACACGGCTCACCGCGATTCCGATGAACGGCGGCGCCAGCAGGATGTAGGCGAGCATGATGAGGACGAAGAGCGAGAAGATGTCGCCGCCGATGATGCCGTGTTCCAGGAGCACGAGCAGGACGGCGATCTCCGCCACGCCCTTGGCCATCAGGCCCGTGGCGAGGGTGACGGGCGCATCGAAACGGGCCATGGAAGCGCCCAGCCATGCGCCGGCGAACTTGCCGACGAACGGGACCACCACCAGCGCCGCGATGGTCCAGGGCTGCAACTCGGTGAACGACAAGCCCAGGTGCAGTCCCGCGGAACTGAAGAAGAGCGGCACGAAGAACCCGTCCGCGACGCTCTTCAGGCCGGGGATGATGTCGCGGTACACTTGGTGCGGGAGGCGCGACAGGGCCACGCCCAGGAGCAGCGCGCCCAGGGAGCCGTGGAGACCCATCTTCTCGGCACCCACCACGGCGACGAACAAGACCCCCAGGATCAGCCCGAACGACAGTTGCGGAACGCGCAGCAACCGTTCCAGCAACTCGATCACGGGCGGGATCACCCTGCTGGCCAACACCCAGGTCACCACGATGAACGCGGCGATCTGACAGAGCAACAGGACCACCCCCGCCAGGCTCACGTGCTCCGCGTGCTCGCCTATCGTGAACCCCACGAGCAGCAGCACCAGCAACTCGGCGATGAGCGCGGTCGTGAACATTTCTATACCGACGGGCTGCCGCAGACGGTCTGCGTCGATCAGTACCTTGGCGACCACGCCCAGGCTCGTAAGCGAAAGAACCCCGGCGAGAGCCAGCGAACCGCTGAAATCGAGCCCCAGGCCCAGGTCCAGTACGAGGTCCGAGGTGACCGCCAGGGACACGATGAGCGGGATCACGACGGAGATGACGGCGGCCACGAAAAAGCGCCGGTGGATGGACGCCATGAAGGCGGAGACGTCCAACTCTTCCAGTCCGATGAGGAAAAAGTAGAGGAAGATCCCGATACTGAGCAGGATATGCAGGTAGTGGTTCAACTCCACCACGCCGAAGACCGGCCCCAGGAGTATTCCCGTGGCCGTATAGGCGACGATGGAGTTCAAACGGAAACGTTGAAGGATGCCTTCGGCGAGCTTGGCGACAACGATGAGCAACCCGGTGGACAGGAGCGCGTCCTGCAGCATGTCGGCCTCCGCGATGGGCTACGGTCCGGGTGCGCTCCGGGAGAGACCGCGAACGTGCCGCACCCGCCGACCGATCCCGTCGCGAATCTATGCCGATTACGATGACCCCTGCAACCCCGGACAAGCCGTCAGGCCGGCACCAGCCCGAGACGCTCATCGCGCCGCCGCAACAGGACGATGAAAGGCAGGGCGAGCAGCACCATCCATGACTTGCCGACGATCTGGCCGACAAGGAAATCGAGACTCCCGAACGCCAGGTAAAGGAACAGGATGCTGTCGACCACCAGCCCGACGATGCTGCTGGCGAAGACCGCCAGCACCAACCGCCGCCGTTGCAACGGCGTATACACGGCCAGGTCGGCGGTTTCCGAGAACAGGTAGGCCACGCCGGACGCCACCACGAGAGCCGGCGGCGCGAAGAACGCGGACAGGCCCGCGCCCGCGACCACGGCCACGGCCGCCCACCGGACCCCGATGCGCCGCTGCACCATGTCGCGCAGGACGAACGCCAGCCCGATGGTCACCACTCCGCTCGGCGCCATGATCCCCGGGCCCACCGGGATCAGGCACGGGGCATCCGGCGGGCACACCGTCCCCACGTTGCCGATGAGCCAGTTGGCCGCCGGAATGCACAGCCCGAACCCGATGAGGAAGAGGACCCCTTCCGTACGCCTTCGACGTTCAATATCGAACACCACCCTGACCTCCGTCTGTCGACGTTCTATCGGGTTCATTCGCCGGTGTCCAAGGTCACCGCGTCACCCAACGGTTCAAGCCACGGAACCGTCTCATCCCTGCCACATGACCGCGCGCCGCCCCAGCGCGAAGTAGAGGACGATCAATGGCACCACCAGGAGCAGCGCCACGAGCGAGACGGCGGCCGCCTGGTTCAACTCTCCGTCGCCCCATATCGCCCAGATGTAGACCGGCAGGGTCGTGTTGTCGCGGGTCACCAGCAGAGCCGCCATGGTCAGCTCGCTGTAGGCCAGGAGCGCCATCCAGAGCCACGCGTACAGCAGGGTCGGCGCCAGCAGAGGCCGCAGGATACGCCAGAAGACGGTCATGGGTTCGAGCCCCGATACGGACCCCGCCTCGTCGAGCTCCTTGTGGATCTGCAACAGGGAGGAGTTGTACATCCTCGTGGCGAAGGGAATCCGCGCGACAACGTTCACCAGAACGATGATGCCGATGGTCCCGTAGAAGGGAACGTGGACGGGCAGCCAGAACAAGGCGATGAACAGCGCGCCCACGGCGAAGATCATGTTCGGTATCACGTGGGGCAGGAAGGAGACGACGTCGAGGAGCCCGGAGAGCCGGGTCTTGCGCCTCACGATGTTCCACGAAAGCGCCACCCCCACCACCGTCGCCAGCGTCGGCACGGCCAGCGTCAGCACCGCGGAGTTCTCGAGGGCGGACCAGAACGTCTCCCACGGGATGCTCTCGAAATTGGACAGCGTCACCATCCCCAGCGCCGGCCAGGACGGCGGCATGAGGAAGGGGATCAGGGCGGCCCACACCAGCATCAACAGCGGCAGCAGCAGGTTGAGCGTGACCACCGAGCCGATGAAGAGCCAGCCCGCGATGCGCCATCGCCCCAGCTCGATGAGCCGCGGGCGGTAGGCCTTGCCCGAGACCACCTGGTAGCGCTCGCCGCGCCGGATGGTGCGCAGGTACCACCAGCTTATGAGCAGTGCCAGGGCCATCATGAAGACGCTGGTGGCACCGACGATGCCGTAGTCCGGCGGGGCGTCGAGGGGCTGCGCGCGCACGTAGAGGAAGGTGCTGAGAGTATACGTGCGGTTGGCCATTCCGAGGAACGCCGGCACGTCGAAGGTCGTGACCCCAAGCGCCATGACGTAAAGGCCCGCCGCCAGGATGCTGGGCCACATGAGGGGCAGGGTCACGCACCAGAGCCGGTCCCTGAAGCGCGCGCCGTGGACCTGGGCGCTCTCCTCGAGCGCCGGGTCCATGTTGCGGAAGGCGGGCGCCACCATGATGAAGGCCAAGGCCACGAAGTTGAGCCCCTGCACGAATCCCATCCCCGGAACCGTGCCGATGTTGAACGGCGCGGCGTCGAGGGAGAACAGGTCCATCAGCCACCGGTTCACCACGCCGATGCGCGGATGGAGGAGGAACTGCCAGCCCATGGCCGGGAAGAAGGCCGGCACCGCCAGGGTCATGGTGAGCAGCGACACCACCCAGCCGCGCCCCGGCAGGTCGGTGCGCTCGGCGAGAAACGCGATGGGCACCGCCAGCGTGAGCGAAGTCGCCACCACGACCAGGGTGAACCAGAACGTGTTGACCGCGGCGCGGAAGGCCGAGTCGTCGCGGAACAATTCGTGGAAGTTGGAGAGGGTCCAGACGCCGCCGGCGATCCGGCCTTCCTCCAGGAACGCCACCTGGACCACCACCGCCAGCAACAGGGTGACGACCGTGGCCGCCGCCAGGCTCAGCGCAATGAACGGCGGCGCGCCCATCCACAAGCGGCGCCATGACAAGCGGCGCCGGGCAGGCGGGTATTTTGTCGGCAATGGGCTCATGGTCTGACGGCGGGACGGCGCGGCAGCGGACGAGAATGACAGACCGTAACGCCGCTCGGCCCCGCCGCGAGGCGGGCGCCTACCGGAACTCGATGGCGGCGAGCATGGAGAACCGGAACCGGCCGGCGACCCGCGGCAGGACCGTGAACTGGTGCAGCGTGTACTCCATCTCGTAGTCGGAATGGGCGTAAATGCCGTCCACGGGCACCACCACCGAGTAGCCGTGGGCGCGCGCCGCCGTGGTGGCGGTGTAGAGCAGCGCGAAGTTGGCCGCGCCCCCCAGGAACACCAGCGTGTTCGTCCCCCACCCTTCCAGCAGCGCCCGCAGCTCGCCGCCGATGAACTTGTCGTAGCCGTCGGGATAGAGCACCCGCTCCTCGTCTCGCCGGGCGAGGGCATCGGCCACCGCGCCGTCCGGCGTGTCCTTCTCCCACACCACCACCGTGAACGCCACCGGCACCGACGCCGCCCGCGCCTTGTCGAGGAAAACGCGGACCGGACGGACCAGCGGCTGCGCCGGCTGGGACGCGCCATCGGCCTTGGTGTTGAGGTCGAGCACCACCACCGCCGTGCCGCGCGCCTCCAGCGCCACGGGCTCCGGCTTGACCCTGTTCGGCGCGGCCCGTTGCGCCGGGCGTTCCTCGTTGATGATCACCGTGGCGTCCAGCGACACGCCGCAGCCGGGACAATAGCGCTCCTCCAGGAGCGCGCGGCCTTCCATTATCTCGTGGAACGGCCCCATGCGCCCGGGCGGCAGCAGCCGGGTCACACAGGCCGCGCGCCAGTCTTCGCGGGCGGCGCACAGCCGGTGGCCGCAAGCGGCGCAGCGTACCCATTCCGCGCCCTGCTCCTCCACCAGCTCGAGATTTTCCCGCAGCGGGCGGCTCACGACCCGGCTCCCCGGTTCTCCAACCGGCGCCGACGCCGGGTTTCCTCGGTTGCCTCGAAGTCCACCGTGAGCGAATCCGGATCGATGACCACACCGTAGACGTCGCGCGCGGTCTCCACCGACACCAGCTCGTTCTCCACGTCCTTGAGGACCGCCGGCGGGTCACGATCCAGCGGGCTGCCGTAGCCGCCGCCCATGCCCAGCGTGTAGTAGAGGACGTCGTCCGGCCTGAGCTCGAAGCTCGCGTAGGGCAGTACCCGCGGCGTGCCGCCGAGCTCGTCGAGGGCCTGCGGCACCCTGTTGGCGCGAAGCTTCTCCCCCAGCGCGGTCCCTTCGAGATGCACCAGGATGCTCGGCGCCCCGGGGTAGCCCCCGAAGATGCCCCGGCCACCGTTGACGAGGCCGGCCACGCCAAAGGCGACGCCCTCGATCTTGCCCTCGGGGGCCTTGTGCACCGAGAACGCCATCTCCGCCCCGGTGCCGCCGCGGAACCGGCCCGCGCCTTGCTGGTCCTTGGCCTGGCGCCGGTACAGGAACAGCATGGGACAGTTCATTTCGAGCCACTCCACGTTGGGACAGGTCATGAAGTCGAGCTTGGTGGTGTCGACCCCGTCCATGGTGGCGCGGGCGCCGCTGCCGCTGAGGGGCGACATGGCCAGGCTCGTCGAGTAGAACATGCCATGCTGGTTGACCCCGGACGTCCGTACCCGCCGCCCGCCCCAGATGCGCACCATGATCTCGTCGCGCCACGCCTCGCTGCCCGCCAGCATGCCGTTGAGCACCGACACCACCACGTACTTGGCGGTGGCGCCGCCCGAGGTGGTGTTGAGGGACACCGGCGCCGGGTGGGTGACGTTCACCAGGGTCCCCGCCGGGGCGATGGTCTCGATGGGCCGGAACAGGCCGTGGTTCCGGGGAAAATCGTAGGCCACCGTTTCCACGAGGCCTTCGAAGCAGGTGCCGAAGGTGGCGTGGTACGGCAGGTTGACCCCGACGCTCGCCTGCGGGTCGGTGCCGGTGAAGTCGAAGACCATGCGGCTCCCCCGCTTCCGCAAGGTGAGACGAACGGTCCACGAGCCTTCCCTGGACTCGATGGCGGCGCTGTCGCTCCATTCCCCGTCCGGGATCGCCTCCAGGCGCTTGCGCAGCGCCCGCTCCGAGTAGTCGATCATCTGGGCGGCCACGGCGTCCATGAGTTCGACGCCATGGAGGGCGTAGAACCGGCGCATGCGCGACTTGGCCACGCTGTGGCCGGCGAGCTGGCAGTTGATGTCCAGGGCCACCATGTCCGGGCGCCGGGTCATGTTGATCAGGGTGTCGAACACGTCCTTCCGCAGGTTGCCCCGGTCCACCAGCTTGATGCCGGGGATGCGCAGGCCCTCGTGGCAGATCTCCCTGGCCTCCGGGGAATCGCCGCCCGGCGACAGGGCGCCGATGTCCATCACGTGCACGAACGAAGCGCTCCAGGCGATGAGGCGCCCCTCCACGTGGATCGGGGAGATGAGGTAGACGTCCGACTGGTGCACCGCCGATACGTAGGGGTCGTTCAGCAGGAACACGTCGTCCTCGTTCACCCCGTCATACTCGGCAAAGCGCTCGATGATCCACTTGACCGTGAACCCGGCGCAGGCCACGTGCCAGGGCATGGACTCGCCGGTGGCCAGGATCTCGCCGTCGGCGCGGTAGAGCGAGGCCATGTAGTCGTGCATCTGGGTGGTGTTCACCGTGCCGCCCACCCGCTCGATGGTCGTGCCCATCTCCTTGGCGATGCGCTGGAGCCGGTGCGAGAGGATCTCGAAGGTCACCGGATCCACGGTGCGGCCGCTACCGCTCTGTTCCATCGTCCTGCCTCCTGGAAAGGGCCGCGCGCGAGCCCACCGCGATACGGATGTTGCCCAGGTCGTCCATCACCGCCCGGTCTCCGGGGTTGATGAGGACCGTCGTGATGGGCGTCTCGATGACGCCCGGCTCGGCGATGGCCATGCCCGGGCGCATCCGCGCGACGTCGTAAAGCACCGTGGGCACGAAGTCGCCGAACTCCTCGAAGTAGACCGGCCGGGTGCCCTTGCGCGCGGCCGAGACCTCGCCGCCGCCCTCCCGCGGCCGCAGGGCGGGCTTGGGCAGCGCCCCCGAACCGGTGACCCGCAGCGTGACGATCTCCCGCCCGGCGGCCCGGTAGGCGGAGCCCTTGCCGTAGGCGTTCTCGTAGAGCTCGTCGAACCGCGCGTACACAGCTTCGAGGTCCTCTTCGGTCAGGGGCGCCTCCCCCGGCGGGATCGGAACGTTGATCTCGTGGACCTGGTAGCGGTAGCGCATGTCCACGCTGCGGGCCAGGGTGACGTCGTCGCCGCCGAAACCCGCGTCCTCCAGGCTGCGGCGCACCTTGGCCAGGACCGGGGAGAAGGAGGCGTTCAGGCGGTCCGTGGGCACCGGCACCAGGGAGCGGTCGGAGACCCCCTCCTCGTACACCACGTCGGAGGCCACCAGGCCCACCGCGCCGTGGACCGAGGCGGTGACCGGGACCACCACCTGCTCGATGCCCAGCTCGGCCGCGAACCGGCCGGCGTGCACCGGGCAGGCGCCGCCGAAGGCGAACAGGGTGTCGCCCCGAGGGTCGTGCCCCCGCTGGATGGTGGCGTTGCGGATCAGGTCGCTCATCTGGGCGTTGACGATGCGGTGGATGGCGCCGGCGGCCTCGATGACGCTCATGCCCAGGGGTGCGGCCACCTTCTCCGTCACCGCCCGGCGCGCCGCATCCACGTCGAGGGCGATCTGTCCACCGAGGAAATACCCGGGATTCAGGTACCCGAGGATCAGGCTCGCGTCGGTGACCGTGGGCTCGCTGCCGCCGCGGTTGTAACACACCGGTCCGGGACTGGCTCCGGCCCCTCGGGGACCGACCTTGAGGAGACCCGTCTCCTCCTCGATCCAGGCGATGCTGCCGCCGCCGGCGCCGATGGACTCCACCCAGATCTTGGGGGACAGGAGCCGGTAGCGCAGGAAGATGGGCTGGTAGTCCCGCTCCATGACGGCTTCGCGGATGATGCCGACCTTGAAGGTCGTGCCGCCCATGTCCGCGGCCACGATGTTGTCGATACCGGTCAACCCGCCCATGTAGTGGCACGCCGCGACCCCGGCCGCCGGGCCGGATTCGATGGTGCCCACCGCCTTGCGCACCGAATCGTCCACCCCCAGGACGCCGCCGTAGGCCTGCATGATCAACGGCTCGCGGCGAAGTCCGCGGTCGCGCAGCAACGCGCGCAGGTCGTTCAGGTACGCGCCGATCCTCGGGCCGATGTAGGCGTTGAAGACCGTGGTGGCCGTGCGTTCGTATTCTCCCTGGAAGGAGGCCGCCTCGCTCGACAGGGTCACGAAGAGGTCCGGGTAGCGCTGCCGCAGCAGTTCCCCGAGCATCCGTTCATGGCGGTCGTTGGCGATGGACCAGATGAGCGACACCGCCACGGACTCGACGCCGTTGTCCACGAGCTTGCGGACGGCGCCCTCGGCCTCGGCTTCGTCCAGGCCCACGAGCACGTCGCCCTCGAAGTCCACGCGCTCGTTGACCTCGGCGATGCGCCGCTTGGGGACCAGGGGGTCGGGCTTGGTGAGGGCCGCCATGTGGTGCGCCTCGGACTCCGAGAGTCCGGCCACCACGCCGCCGCGCATCATCAGGATGGTGTCGCCGAACCCGGCGGTGGCGATGAGCCCGGTGCGCGCGCCGCTGCGCGTGATCAGCGTGTTATCGCCGATGGTGCACGCGTGGTAGAAGAGCCGCGTGGCGCTCAGCAACCCGCGCTCGTCCTCCATGCCGAGGTTGCGCGCCGCGTCGCGCACGGCGTCGATCACGCCCAGGGCGAAGTTCCGCGGCGTCGAGGACGCCTTGCCCAGGGTCATGCTCCCCTCGCCGCTCACCGCGACACAATCGGTGAACGTGCCGCCGATGTCGACGCCGACGATGTAGTTGTCGCTCACGCTCGTAGAAGGCGGACCCGCGCCCGCTAGTTCCCGCGCAGTTTCTTGGCGAGCTTGCGGGAGACCTTGCGATAGAAGTACGCGTTCTTCACCACGTTCTGATCGGTGCCGAAATAGATCTTGGCACCGGCGGCACGCTTGCTCTCCACCAGCTTGTTGAGCTGCGAACCGTCGCGGAACGGCGAGTCGCGCCCGATGACCTTCCAGATGGCGTCCTGGCCCTGCTTGGTCAGCATGTAGACGGACAGCAGCTTGGCGAGATTGGGGTGTGCGCTCGTCTTGGGCACACTGACCTCGCTCGCGGTGCCCGACATGAAGTCGTCCATGGTGGTGTAGTCTACCGGGGCTCCCTTGGCCTTGAGTCGCGAGTAGGCCACGGGCTTGGTGTCGAAGGCGAAGATGGGAAACTCGCCCGTGGCCACGCGGTTGTGGACTCCCGTGCGCGTCGTGCCGATGATGGTGCCGTTGGCGACCATGGCGTCGACGATGCGCGTGGCCTCTTCCTCACCCAAGTGTATCGCCGCTTCGACCCAGCCGACGGCAAAGACCGTTGTGCCCATCTTGCCCTTGTACTTGGGATCGGTGAAATCCTTGTAGGACTTCGGCAAGTCGCCGGCCTTCACCAAGTTCGTGTTGTAGCCGATGATGTGGATGGAGGCGCCGATGACCACGGCGGCGCCGTTGATGCCGACTTCCTCGTCCTTGAGGCCGGGCATGAGTTTCTTCCAGTCCACCCGCAGGAGAGCGCCGGCCTGATCCGACGGGATCTGCTGGCGCGAGGGGGCGAAGAAGATGTCGGTGCTGGCGGGACGTCCGGTCTTGACCTCATCGATCAGCCGCGGCATCAGCTTGGAGGCGCTCGGTCCCGGGGTCGCCTTGAGGCGCACGTCGATGCCGTAGGTCTTGTTGAGCCCCTTCTCGAGGGCCGCCATGAGCTTTGGAGAGTGCCAGTCGCCGGAGCCGAAGACGTTCAGCTCGCCTTCCTTCTGCGCGGCGGCAACGAGTTGCTTGAGCGCGTCGCCGCCCGTCTGGGCGCCGGCGCCGCCGATGAATGCCAGCACCATGCCGGCGGCCATGGCCGCCCCGGCGGCGCGCCGCCGAAGAAGACGCCTTTCAAATCGCCCGGAAAGAACTCTCATCGTCGTCACCTCCCAGAGTCACTGCGGCCTTCCGTCATTGCAAGGAACTGCGCTATCCATATTTTGAGCCGGGGCAGGTTGTCAACACGGATCTTGGACAGGACGCCCCGGAGAGCGAGTCCCGTTGGCGGATTCGGGCTGTTTCATACCACGGCATCGAATCAGCCGCGATCCGGCATGTCGACGATCGCGGCCCGGCAGAATCGATTGCTCGTGTGCGAAAACAGTTATGCAGCATGCCATTCGTGCGAAATCGATTACTCTTGCTCGGCTCGATACCGCTTCGGCGGCTGAGGGTTGTTCGCGGGGTTCGTGTCGTGCTTCGCCAAGGCCGTCACCACCGCGCCACCCAACAAGGCTTGAAGCTCGGCCTCCAGCGCGTCGGCCCTGGCCTTGGCATAGACCTCGTCGCCGTCCACGTACAGCGTGAAGGACTTCAGGTACTTGGCCTTCTTGACGGGGTCTTCGATGGTGGCCTTGGTCCAGGCGTAGAGCGGGTACTCGTCCACGCCCTGCCGTTCGGCTTCGGCGCAATAGCCGGCGAAGGCGTCGTACTGGCATTGCAGCGCGGCGTTATGCCGGACCAGTATGTTGCGCAGGGGGCTCAGACCTGGATGGTGCGCCCCTGCCCGAGCGGCCTCGGCCAGGTCATCGGCCAGACTGACGCGCAACTGGTAAAGCCACTCGCCGGTGGCCGCCCCGGAAGTCTTCTCCGGCACTGCTGGTTCCTCCGGTTCTCAGTCTCTCACGAAGGGGAGCGCCGCCACAATCCGCCCGATAGACCTTCCCTCACCTCCGCTCCAGCGTTTCCCTGGCCGCGAACGCCAGCCCCGCGGCGGCGCCCAACAGGACCGGGGCGTAGAACAGGAACGCCCTGCCCGCGCTGAACGTGTCCGCGAGCCAGCCGCCCACCAGCGGACCCATGACCGCGCCGGACTCGCCCACGGTGCGGCGCAGGCCCTGGAGCCGGCCCCGGGCGCTCTCCGGGATGACGTCGTAGGTGGACACCGACAGCGCCCCCAGGGACATGCCCTGGGCGAGGCCGATGAGCACCATGATCGCCGCCAGTTGCGGCAGGGTCGAGGCGAAGGGCAACGCCAGGAAAGCGATGCCCGGGAGCGCGGTGCTGGGGACGCTGGCGTACTTGCGGCCCACGCGGTCGGTGATGAAGCCGGCGGGCAGGATCATGAGCAGGACGAACAGGCCGGAGACGCCGAACAGGCTCCCCACCCGCGCGGCGGAGAAGCCCAGCTCCACGCCGGCGAAGAGCGGCAGCATGCCTTGCAGCGTGGTGCGGTACATCTGCATGCTGAAGGTGGCGATCACCAGCACCACGAAGGTCGCGCGCAGGTGCGGCAGCACGTCCGACACCTTGCCCCACCAGGCGATCTTGCCGACCTTGCCCCGCACCGTGTCGCGACGCGCCAGGAGCGCGGTGACGAGCACCAGCGCGGCGGCGCCCGCGTACGACAGGAACACCGCGCGGAAGTCCACCCACTGGGCGACGAGGCCGCCCACCACCGGGCCGATCGCGGTACCCGCGGACTTGACCCCCATGAAGCCGCTCAGGAGCCGCCCGCGCTGGTGCTGTTCCACCATCTCGACGCCGGAGACCTCCCGCGCCATGCTCCAGACACTGTCGCCGAGGCCGGCGAGGAACTGTCCGAAAAAGAGCAGCACGAACCAGGGCGTGACCGCGGTGGTGAAGGCGCCGCACAGCACCAGGGCGCTTCCCGCCAGCATGGCGGCCTTGGCGCCGTAGCGGTCGATGAGCAGGCCCGCGGGAATGAGGACGACGGTGCGTCCCAGGGCGTGGGCGGTGACCACCTGCACGGCCAAGCCGGCGGACACGCCGAAGGACGCCGCCAGGAGCGGGATGGTCGGGAACACCATGCCGTGCCCCAGGCTCATGAGCAGCACCGTGCCGTACAGGAGAGCCAGGCTGCCGGGCCGCGCGCCCGTCATCGGAAGAGGACCTCGGGGTCGGTGCGCTGTCCGGGGATCAGGGTTTGGCCCCCCCGTACAGGGAGAGGCCGGAACTCTTCTGGTGGCACGCCACGTCCTGGAACCCGGCGCTCCGGAACCACGCGACCTGGTCCTCCATCGTGGCCGAGCCGCGATCGAGGTTGAAGAAGCGCCCGCCGGAGCGCAGCCGCCCGAAGAT
Organism: Candidatus Binatia bacterium; assembly: GCA_022824205.1. GTDB lineage: Bacteria > Desulfobacterota > Binatia > UBA9968 > JAJDTQ01 > JAJDTQ01. The sequence continues at coordinate 4,473 of JAJEAI010000162.1, read as the reverse complement.
CTCCTCGTAGATGTCCCGGATGACGTCTCCCACGCGGACGTTGTGGATGGCGTTGCACGACACCACCAGGTCGAAGTCCCCCTCGGCCACCAGGCTCCAGTCCTTCTTGCTGAAATCGGAGACGACGTACTCGAACCGTCCTTCCAGGTCCTTCATGCGCCGGCCGCCGAGGTCGGCCATGGCCGCGGAGCCGTCATGGCACACGGCCGTGGCGCCGGGAAAGGTCTCCAGGAGATACTTGCTGAGGGCGCCGTAGCCGCACCCGACGTCCATGAACCGGAACGCCGCTTCGCCGTCGAACGGCACCAGCTCGGCCATGAGCGCGAACTGCCGCGTGCGCAGGGTCTCGTTGCGTCGCTGGCGCTGGGCCCAGTCCTCCACGTATTCCGGAGAATTCCAATCGTGTTGCCGCAACGGGTCGGTGATCTGTGCCATGACTGCTTTCGACCTCCTCTGGGATGGCTCGCCGGCTGAACCGTGTCAGGTGGCGGGGTGGATCGTGAACGGCCGGGGACAGGCTCGATGCCCTGCCCTCGCGCCGGACGCGCGCGGGGTGAAACCCGGCTCCGTATGGACTTAGACGATACGTGCGCGGATGTCCAGGTTGACAGCCGGAGCGGGCGGTGCCTATAGATTCCACGGAACCCGCGCCATTTCGACGCGACGGCACCGGCCCATCCGCCGGCCCGGAGACCGATGCATGACGAGCGCACCCAGGGACGTCGAGGCCGCCGTGAACCTCAGGACCTTCATCGACCGGCTCAAGCGGGCGGGAAAGCTCAAGGAGGTGCGCGACGCGCACTGGGACCTTGAGATCGGCGCGCTCACCGAGATCAGCGCCGAAGCGGAAGAGCGCTCCGCGCTGCTGTTCGACGCCATTCCGGATTTTCCCTGGGGCTACCGCGTCCTGAGCAACGTCCTGCGCTCGCCCGAGGCCGACGCCCTGGCCCTCGGCATGCCGCCGGACGTGCGCGGCCTGGAGCTGGTTCGGTCCATGAAGGGACGGCTGCAGGACCTCAAGCCCGTCCCGCCCGCGGAGATCGGCGAGTCGCCGCTGCTCGAGAACGTCGCCTTCGACGGCGACGTCGACGCGCTCAAGTTCCCCACCCCCAAGTGGCACGCCGACGACGGCGGCCGCTACATCGGCACGTTCACCGCCACGGTGTGCCGCGACCCCGATACCGGTTACGTCAACGTCGGCACCTACCGCGTCCAGGTCCACGACGAGAACACCCTGGGCGTGTGGATGATTCCCGGGAAGCACGGCGACCTCATCACGCGGAAGTACTGGGCGCGGGGCGAGAGCTGCCCGGTGGCCGTCGTATGCGGACTGCCGCCCGGCATGATGACCGCGAGCGCCGTGGGCATTCCCTGGAACATGAGCGAGTACGACTTCCTGGGCGGCCTGCTGGAGTCCCCGGTGCCCGTCATCAAGGGGAGCCGGACGGGCCTCCCGGTGCCCGCCTTCGCGGACATCGTGTTCGAGGGCCGCATCCCTCCGCCCGAGCAGGAGACCCACGAGGAGGGACCGTTCGGCGAGTGGCCCGGATACTACGCCTCGGGCTCGCGGCAGGCTCCTGTGGTGAAGGTGGAGGCGGTCTATCACCGCGATGACCCCATCATCACCGGCGACCCCCCGCTGCGCACCTTCCTCAACAGCGAGACCCACAAGTACATACGCTCCGCCAACATATGGTCGTCCCTGGAACGCGCCGGCATCCCCGAGGTGCAGGGCGTGTGGTTCCCGCGCCAGGGACGGTTCATGGTGACCGTCGCCATCAAGCAGCGCTACTCGGGCCACGCCAAGCAGGCGGGCTACGGCGTGCTCGCCACCCGCGACGGCGGGCGCGACGTGCGCATGGTCATCGTGGTGGACGAGGACGTGGACATCACCAACATGGGCGAGGTGCTGTGGGCCATGTCCACCCGCTGGGACCCCCGGAGCGACTCCGAGGTCCTGGACGTGGCCGCGAGCATCCTGAACCCGCGGCTCGCGCCCGAAGACAAGCAGCGCCGGGAGCTCACCACCTCCTGCATGGTGGTGGACGCGTGCCGGCCGTACAGTTGGAAGGACGCGTTCCCGAAGATTTCGGCCGTGAGCGCCGAGTACAAGGCCGAGGTCCGAGCGAAGTGGGCGGACCGGCTGTGACGCGGACGGCAGGTGACCGTGACATGGACAAGTACGTCCTGGTTCGTCATTCCCGCGGAAGAATACGTCATTCCCGGCCCTCCAATACGTCATTCCGAGCCCTCCAGTACGTCATTCCCGCGGAAGCGGGAATCCAGGCGGGGTGGGCCTGGGGCAGTGGGGTCGCCACACCACCACCCCTGGATTCCCGCTTCCGCGGGAATGACGGAACCAAGGGCCGGGTGAATGATGGAATCAGGGGTCGGGTGAATGACGGAATCAGGGGTCGGTAAGACTCATGTTGATAGCCAAGGAGTTCCTGATGAGACACCCTTTCCGATTGACGGCGGCGCTCTGTTTTCTCCTCTGCGTGGGCCTTGCGGCCACGGCGTCGGCCGACGTGGCGGAGTTCTACAAGGGCAAGACCATACGCTTCATCCTGGGCTCCTCTCCCGGAGGAGGCTTCGACACCTACGGCCGCACCATCGCCCGCACCCTGACCAAGCACATTCCCGGCAACCCCAAGATCATCGTCCAGAACATGCCCGGGGCCGGATTCGCCATCGCCATGAACTATGTCTACAACGTGGCCAAGCGTGACGGCACGGTGATCGGCGCGACCAACAGCGGCCTCGTGATGAAGCAGGTGCTCGGCGAGAAGGGCATCCAGTTCGACAACGCGAAGTTCGGCTGGCTCGGCAGCGCAGGCAAGGCCACGCCCACGTGCATGATCATGTCGCGCACCGGCGTCAGCGATCTCAAGGGGCTGATGAGCGCGTCGCCCCCGGTCAACTTCGGTTCGGCGGGCACCCTCACCCGCGACACCCCGCTGATCCTGCGGGATTTCGTGGGCGCCAAGGTCAACGTCGTCAGGGGTTACACCGGCACGGCGCAGATACGCGCGGCGGTGGGGCGCAAGGAAGTGGACGGGTACTGCTCTTCGTGGGAGTCGGTACGGATCCAGGCAACGGAGATGCTCAAGGGCAAGGACGGCGACCGGCTGATTCCGTTCCTGACGAGCGGCGACAAGGACGAGCCGGTGCTGAAGGACCTGCCGCTGTTCGCGGACCACATCAAGAACGCGGACGAACGCGCGGCCTACGAGGCGTGGCTGGCGCCGTACAAGTTCTTCCGCGCCTACGTGACGCCGCCCGGCATCCCCCCGGACCGGCTGAAGGCACTGCACACCGCGTTCAAGAACACCCTCGACGACCCGGAGTTCCAGAGCGCCTCCAGGAAGATCGGCATCGAGATATCCTACCTGTCGGGACAGGACATCCAGGACCTTGTGAAACAGGTCTTCTCCATCGGACCCGGGGCCGAGGCGCGGCTGAAGGAGTTGGTCGGGGCGAAGTAGGACCCGGACCGGCAACTGGCGGGAACGCCCGAAGCGACACGCGCGCAAGCGCCTAAGCAGGCCCGAGGAGACCGCATGGAAACGCACACCGCCGCAAGCAACAGCGTCGAGGGCGTCTGGCACGAGTTGGTGGAACTCGTGAACCGGCAGTTCGAGACCCCGCCCTTCCGGCGGCTGCTGGACGTCCGCTTCACCCAGGCGCGCGCCCAGGCCCTGTCCATCCAGATGAAGCACTACGTGGCCAACCGGCGGGACTGCTGGGGGTTCGTCGCGGGCGCCGCGCCGTTGAGCGTCAAGCGGTTCATCTGGGAGCACGAGGGCGAGGAACTCATGGGCGACAAGGCCGCGGGCAAGGTCGACCACATCACGCTGGCGGTGCGGGAAGGCAAGATCTTCGGACTCGCCCCCGAGGACTACGAGCGCGTCCGCCCGCTGGACGCGGCCGTGGCGTGCTTCTACGCGTGGATCCATTTGGCCAAGGACCGCCCCTGGCGCGAAGCCGTAGCCGCGTCGGCCGTGCTGGAGATGCGCAACTCCGACGAGCTGGTGCGCGGCGGATCGCTGTCCTACCGCGTCGGCAAGAACCTGGAACGGGACCTGGGCATTCCGCTGAAGCGCCAGATCAACAACGCCGAGCACGTCACCGCCGACATCGAGCACGGCCAGCTCCTGCTGGCGGTTGCGCGGGAACACTGCCGGACCGAGGAAGATCAACAGGCGTTGCTGCGCGGGGCGCGGGAGAGCCTCATCATCGACCGCGCCTACCGGGAACAGCTCGCGAACATGATGGAGGCGCTGGACTAGTGTCGCGTCCCGCAAATAAGCGGCATGAGTTGCGCAGGATTTTTCGTCGTCGGCAAGGCGCGATGACCCGTAGGGGCGACCCGCGGTCGCCCCAGTGGCGGGTACCACGCGAGGAAGACCCCGGGTCAAGCCCGGGGTGGCGTAACGCAGCCGACGGCGAAAAAGACCAGCAACTCATGCCGCT
>JAJEAI010000148.1 GCA_022824205.1 Candidatus Binatia bacterium | reverse complement strand
CAGTGCGGAACTTCTGGAGCAGGCGAAGCGGCAGAAAACTCCGATCTCGCCGTCCAAATCGGTTACACCTCAAAACCCACAATTATCCCGTCATTTCAGTACGTTACAGCTTGCCGCGAGCCAACCTGTCGGACAGTACTGAATGCCGATGAAGGGGAGCGGGCAGGCCGCGCCGCAAACGCGACGCCCTCAGAAAAGACCTTCTACCTGGCCCTGGGCGTTGATGTAGATGCTCTCGGCGCCCGGCGTCCTGGGGAGGCCCGGCATGGTCATCATGTCGCCGCAAATGGCCACCACGAACTCGGCGCCCGCGGACAGGCGCAACTCGCGCACCTGCACCTCGTGGCCTTCCGGGGCGTTCTTGAGGGCGGGGTCGGTGGAGAAGCTGTACTGGGTCTTGGCCATGCACACCGGATAGTGGCCGTAGCCGCCGTCCTGCAGCGCCTTGAAACGGTTGCGCACCGCCGGCGTGGCGGTGACGCCCCCGGCGTGGTAGATGCGCTTCGCCACCGTCTCGACCTTGTCCCACAGCGGCATGTCGTCGGGATACAGCGGGCGGAAGGCGGCATCTCCGGCCTCCACGACCTCCACCACGCGGTGCGCGAGGGCTTCGGTGCCGGCGCCGCCGTCAGCCCAGTGGGTACACACCACCGCGCAGGCGTCCTGTGCGGCCGCGAGGTCCACGACCGCCTGGAGCTCGGCGTCCGTGTCGGTGGGAAACCGGTTCACCGCCACCACCGCCGGCACCCCGAACTGCCGCACGTTGGCGAGATGGCGAACCAGGTTGGCGCCGCCCGCCTTGACCGCGGCCACGTTCTCTTTCCCGAGATCGGCGAGCGCCGCGCCGCCGTGCATCTTCAGCGCCCGCACCGTGGCCACCACCACCGCGGCGTCGGGCGCAAGGCCGGCCCTGCGGCACTTGATGTCGAAGAACTTCTCGGCGCCCAAGTCCGCGCCGAAACCCGCTTCGGTCACCACATAGTCGGCGAGCTTGAGGCCGGTGCGGGTGGCGATGACCGAATTGCACCCGTGGGCGATGTTGGCGAACGGCCCGCCGTGGATGATGGCCGGATTGTTCTCCAGGGTCTGGACCAGGTTGGGGGCGAGAGCGTCCTTGAGCAGCACGGTCATGGCCCCGTCCGCCTTCAGGTCGCGGGCCGTGACCGGTTCCCGGGAGCGGGTCTGCCCCACCACGACGTTGCCCAGGCGGCGCTGAAGGTCGGCGAGGTCCGTGGCCAGACAGAAGATCGCCATCACCTCGGAAGCGACCGTGATGTCGAAGCCGTCGCTGCGCGGGAACCCGTTGCCGATCCCGCCGAGAGAACAGACGATCTCGCGCAGCGCGCGGTCGTTCATGTCCACGACCCGCCGCCAGGAGATGCGGCGGGCGTCCAGCCCCAGCGCGTTGCCTTGGTGAATGTGGTTGTCGAGGAGTGCGGCCAGCAGGTTGTTGGCAGCGCCGATGGCGTGGAAGTCGCCGGTAAAGTGCAGGTTGATGTCCTCCATGGGCACCACCTGCGCGTATCCTCCGCCCGCGGCCCCGCCTTTCATGCCGAAGCACGGCCCGAGGCTCGGCTCGCGGAGACAGACCACCGTCTCCTTGCCGATTCGGTTCAGCCCGTCGGCCAGACCCACCGACGTGGTGGTCTTGCCCTCGCCGGCAGGCGTCGGCGTGACCGCGGTGACGAGCACGAGCTTGCCGTCCTTCCGGCCGGCGAGGGAGCCGACGTAGCCAAGGTCGATCTTCGCCTTGGTGTGGCCGTAGGGCAGCAGCGCCTCCCGCGGAACCCCCAACCGGTCGCCGATCTCCATGATCGGCTTGAGCGCCGACTTCCGTGCGATCTCGATGTCACTCTCCGCCATGACATCCTCCCCGGCTTCCGGTGGTTCAGCGCTGAGCGGATTGGTTCCGCCCCAGCCGTTTCAGTACCGGTAACCTCGGAGCCGGTCGTAATGCTCGATCTGCTCGGACGTGAGCTCGCGGGTGCTCTCTATGTGGGCGAGCAGGTGGATGGCCCGGAGTTGTCCGCGCATGATGCCGAGGTGCTCGGTCATCCGGGTCATATCCGCGGCGGACGGCCGTCCCGACGCGAACAGGTTCGCGAGGTGGCGCTCCGCCTGGAGTATGGCCTCACCCTTGGCGATGGCCGTGGTCTTCATCTTCTCGTGGATCGCCTCGATGCGCGCGACCTGTTCGGGGTCAAGTCCGAGGTCCGCCTTCAAGTCGAGGAGATGCCTGGGGCCCGGGAAACTGTTCAACTCGGCGGCGCGCGCAAGGCCCATGCCTTCGCCATTCCGCAGTTCGCGCACCTCGTCGGGAGTGAGTGTGGCGAACTCGGCGCTCTGGGTGTGTGCATAGGGGGACATCGTATGGGTGTGCGTGTGCTGCGCCAGCACCATCGCGGGCAGGACGGCGGACAGGCTGACGGCCCCGAGCAACTTCAACGCGACAGTGATAGCGGACATCGATGAACTCCGTGACCCCGCACGGCATGACGGAGTCATCCCGTGCGGCACCTTCTCCGGGCGGAGCGGCGAAGTCATCACCCGCCGGTTCCCCGAAGCAATTTTTGAGAGGGCGTGTTCGGTCCCGCGCCGCCCGGACCGGCCGCTTGAGGCTCACGTATCAAGCACAGGCCGGGCCGGCGCGGAAACACGATTGGGGGTGCCGCCGGGGCGGCTGTCCCACAACTAGCGCAGCGGCGAGAATGACGCCGGCACGACGATGGAGTTCTCCTGGTGGAGCAGCATCTCGCGGGTGGTGGGCGGCCAGTTGGGGAGTTTCATGGCCTCGGCGCGGAGCCGGGAGCGCTCGCCCATGTCCTTGTACGGCCAGATATGCACCCACTGGTTGAGCGAGCCGTAGGTGGTGAACCAGGCGGCCGCCAGGGGCGAGATCTTCACCCGGTCCTCGATGCAGTCCTCCCAGCGCTTGATCAGGTCGGGGATGAGGCCGGGATGCACCGTGTAGGTGCGGATCTCGTAGATGTTTCCCATCTCGCGGGGTTCCAGCGGCGGGGAGAACGGCGCCGCCTGAAAGACCTTGCTCTCCTGCGTCACCATGAAGTCGCGCACCTTGGGCGGCCAGTGCCCGGTAGCCCGAGCCTCGGCGCCGATGCGGTCCTTCTCCGCGAAGCTCTCGTACGGCCAGATGTGAATCACCTGGTTCAACTGCCCCACCTCCGAGCGAAAGAACGCCCCCAGCGGGGAGATCTTGGCGCGGTGCTCCAGCCCTTCCTCGAAAGCCTTCTCGAAGTCCGGTGTCTTGCCGGGCTTGAGCGTGTAGGTTCTCATCTCGATGATCATGGGTTTCCTCCTGCGGTCGGCCAGTGAAGTCTGCTCCCTTTCTTTCCGTTTTGGCCGGCAAAAGCAAGCCCAACGACGCCGCAGCAAGCGGGACGTAGAGACCGGCACGGTATGCGCCAAGTGCTCGATTCCCCGGTTTCTGTGCGTGGATTTCCTCTATAGAGGGTTCCCTACCGGGCCGACGCAGGCCTACGCGAGCCGAACGGCAGTCCATAACCCATTGATATATCGAATTAAATACTGACCGCAAACAAACAGGTGACAGTCTTGGAGATTCAGTGCTGAAACGTCGATTCAACACTATTTCAACACCGGATGCCGGGACTCATAACTTGGCGCAACCGTGTCCCTTGATGGCGCGGAATCGCGGTCTGCAATGCCTTTTGCGGGAGCCCAGTCAATGCATGAAACGGCAGATGGCGCTGGAAATTTCGCCGGCCGGAACCCGTTAATCGGAAGCCTCACACCGCGGGCTGCGGCCGGTATCGCTGGACATGGAGCCGGTCCTGGTCCTTGCGCGCCTGCACGAGATCGTAGGTAGTCTGGCGTCGCAGCCAGAACTCGGCATTCGACCAGCCTGCCTTCTCCAGCCGGAGCGCCATCTCCGGAGAGATTGCCGCGTGGCCGTTGAGAACCCGGGACAGGGTGTGACGGGCGACGCCCAGCACCCGCGCCGCTTCGGTCACGCTCAAACCGAGCGGTTCCAGACAGTTCTCGCGGATGCTGCGTCCGGGATGCGGGGGATCGATCATCGCCATGCTCATGCCTCCCATTAGTGATAGTCGGTCAGGTCGACGTCGTAAGCGTCACCGTCCTCGATGCGAAATGTCACTCGCCAGTTTCCGGAAATCGAGATGCTCCAGTACCCTTTCAGATCGCCTTTCAGCGGGTGAAGTCGATAGCCGGGCAGATCGAGGTCCGAAGGCTGGCGGGCATCGTCGAGGTCGGCCAGTGCCAGCGCGACACGGTCAGAGAGATCGGACCCCACCCTGCTCGCGTCTCCGCGCTCATACATCCGCCTGAGCCCTCGATGACGAAAGCTTCGGATCATGGTGTTCTGTACCGCATACCGGTACACATATCAATCTGAAGAATCAACGATGCAACGTGAGCGGCGGGGGCCGGTCCGATGCCTATGACCACCCTGTAGCGGGCAACTGTAAATCTCCCATTTGTGGCAACCGAAAACTGCACACATTGATTGCTGGCAGGAGTGCTCCGGATCAGGCTGTTGGGAAGACCAACAGGAACGGAGTGGAGCACGGATGCACAGATGGGAGACAAGGATGCTGCTGAAGCACTATCTGGAACGAGGCGTGTCGAAGACGGAGCTGTCGCGGCCGTTCGGGGTGAGTCGCCGGACGATCCACGAGTGGGTGGACCTGAAGGGCGACAGCGTACCGAAGAATTACGCAGAGGCGGCGCGTTACCCCGCCCCGTTCGCCTCCAGGTACTCTCTCAGCGCCCGCGCCGTGTAGGAGCGCTTGCCGTCCCGGGCCACCTTCGACGGCGGGCCGCTGGCGACCACGCGGCCGCCCTTGTCGCCGCCCTCGGGGCCCAGGTCGACGAGATAGTCGGCGTCCTTGATGATCTCGAGGTTGTGCTCGATGGTGATGACGGTGTTGCCGGCGTCCACGAGGCGGTGGAGGATGTCGATGAGCTTCTCGACGTCGGCGAAGTGGAGGCCGGTGGTGGGTTCGTCGAGGATGTAGAGGGTCTTGCCGCGGGACTCCTTGCCGAGCTCGTAGGCGAGCTTGATGCGCTGGGCCTCGCCGCCGGACAGGGTGTTGCTGGCCTGTCCCAGGGCGATGTAGCCCATGCCGATGTCGTCCAGGAGCTTGAGCGGGCGGTAGACCTTGGGGAAGGGGCGGAAGAACTCCACGGCCTCCTCCACGGTCATCTGCAGCACCTCGGCGATGTTCTTGCCGTTGAACCGCACCGACAGGGTCTCCTCGTTGAAACGCTGGCCGCCGCAGCCGTCGCAGCTCACGAACACGTCCGGCAGGAAGCTCATCTCCTTGCGGATGCGGCCCTGGCCGGCGCACTCCTCGCAGCGCCCGCCGCTCACGTTGAAGGAGAAGCGGCTCGGGCTGTAGCCGCGCATGCGCGCCTCGGGGTGGAGGGCGTAGACCCGACGGATCTCGTCCAGGAAGCCGACGTAGGACGCGGGCACAGAGCGCGGGGTCTTGCCGATGGGGGTCTGGTCCACTTCCACGGCGCGCTCGATGGCCTCCCAGCCGGCCATGCCCTCGTGCTGGCCCGGGCGGCCGGTGTTGTGGCCCAGCCGGGTCTTGACGCCCTTGAACAACACCTCCTTCACCAGGGTGCTCTTGCCCGAGCCGGACACTCCCGTGACGCAGGTCCACTTGCCCAGGGGCAGGCGCACCTTGAGGTTCTTGAGGTTGTTCGCGCGCGCGCCGTTCACCATCAGCCAGTCGCTGCCCTTGAGGGGCCGCTCGGGCCAGAGGCGGCGGCGGGTGGTGCCAAGGAACGCGCCGGTGACGGACTCGGGGTTGGCGCGCACCTCCTCGGGCGTGCCCATGGCCACCACTTGGCCGCCACGCACGCCCGCGCCGGGTCCCAGGTCCACCAGCACGTCCGCCGCCCGGATGGTGGCTTCGTCGTGCTCCACCACCAGCACGGTGTTGCCCGCCTCCACCAGCCGCCGCAGGGTGGCCAGCAGCCGGTTGTTGTCGCGGGTATGCAGGCCGATGGTGGGCTCGTCCAGGATGTAGCAGACGCCGCGCAGGTTCGATCCAAGCTGCGCCGCCAGGCGCACGCGCTGGGCCTCACCGCCGGACAGGGTGTTGGCGCGCCGGTCCAGGGTCAGGTAGCCCAGGCCCACCTCGTCCAGGAAGTGCAGCTTGTGGTGGATCTCCCTCCGGGTCTTCTCCAGCACCAGCCGCTCCGCGTCGGCGCCGTTGGCCGCCAGCCGCTCCTCCAGGGAGGCGAAGCGGCCCAACGCCTCCTTCACCGACAGGGCGGTGACCTGCCAGATGGCCTTCCCGGCGACGCGCACGCTGCGCGCCCGGGCGTTGAGGCGGGTGCCCTGGCACGACGGGCAGATGCGCTCGCTCACGAACGACGCCAGATAAGCGCCCAGCGGGCCGTCGCTCTTCACCTGGAGCCCGGCGAGCACGGTGAGCAGGCCCTGCACCGACGGGCGCGAGCGCCCGTTTAGCAGCACCTCCCGCTGCTTGGCGGACAGTTTCCCGATGGGCACGTCGCCGGGGATGCCGAGCTTCCGCTCCAGTTCGCCCTGGCACTGGTTGAGCCGTCGCTTGAGGCCGGCGCGCCCCTCGGGCGCCTCCGCGCACAGCCGCTCCACCACTTGTGCGAGGCTCAGATCCGAGTCGGGGATCACCAGGTCGGCGTCGAACTCCTCGGAGGAGCCCACCCCGCGGCAGTCCGGGCACGCCCCCTGGCGGCTGTTGAAGGAGAACAGCCGGGGGTCCAGGGGCTCGTAGCCGACGCCGCAGGCGCGGCAGAACAGGCGCTCGTTGTAGACCTCCTCGGCGCCTTCGGAGAGCACGTGGATGACTCCGTTGCCCAGGCGCAGGCCCTGACCCAGCACGGTCTCCATGCTCAGGCGTCCGGCCTTGGCCGTGCCCACGACGATGTCGATGTCGTGCTCGTGGAAGCGACCCAGCCCGTTCTGGAGCAGCGACGCGCTCAGGGCGGTCATGGTGCCATCGATGCGCGCGCGGCCGTAGCCCAGCCGGCGCGCGGCCATCATCACGTCCTTGTGGTAGCCCTTGCGCCCGCGCACCACCGGGCTCAGCACGGTGATGTCCTTGCCGCGGTACTTGCGCCCCACCCGGTCCAGGATGCGGCTGCGGGTGAGCGCGGTGATGGCGCCGCCGCACTGCGGGCAGTGCTGCTTGCCCACCTTGGAGTAAAGCAGACGCAGGTAGTGGTAGAGCTCGGTGACCGTGGCCACGGTGGAGTTGCGGCCCCCCTGGCTCAGGCGCTGCTCGATGGCCACGGTGGGCGGGATGCCGGCGAGCACGTCCACGTTGGGGCGCGCCATGATCTTCATGAACTGGCGCGCGTAGGCGGACAGGCTGTCGATATAGCGGCGCTGGCCGTCGGCGTAGATGATGTCGAAGGCCAGCGACGACTTGCCCGAGCCGCTGAGGCCGGTCACCACCACCAGCCGGTCCCGCGGGATGTCCACGTCGATGCCCTTGAGGTTGTGCTCCCGGGCGCCGATGATCCGGATTGCGCCCGCGCCGTTGAGCGCCTCTCCGTTGGGGGCCTTTCCGTTGGCTTCTTGGCCGTTGGCGGCTTTCCCGCCGGCAACTGTCCCATCACCGGCTTTCGCGACGGCGCCCTTCCGGTCGGCGGCCGTCCCCACGGCGGCTTTCCCGACGACGGGCGTCCCCTTGGAACCCTTCCCGTTGCCCGCGTTACCGTTCGGCGCCGGTCCCTCGGATCGTGCCGCCGCGCGCGGTTGTGGTTGCGGTTTGGCCAGGGGCTGCGGTTGCGTCTTGGCCAGCGTCGGGCTGAAGCGGGACGATGACGGGCGCAGGTGGTCCTTCAGGTAGCGGCCGGTGTGGGAGGTCTCCACCGCGGCCACTTCCGGAGGCGTGCCGGTGGCCACGATCTCGCCACCGCCGTCGCCGCCCTCGGGTCCCAGGTCGATGATGTGGTCGGCGCACTTGATGACCTCGGGGTTGTGCTCGATGACCATCACCGAGTGGCCCTGGTCGATGAGCTCCTGCAGGGCCGAGAGCAGGCGGCGGATGTCGTGGAAGTGCAGGCCGGTGGTGGGCTCGTCGAAGATGAACAGCGTGCCGGTCCTGGTGGCCCGGACGATGTGGGAGGCCAGCTTGAGGCGCTGGGACTCGCCCCCCGAGAGGGTGGTGACCGGCTGTCCCAGGCGCAGGTAGTCGAGGCCCACCCGGACCAGCGGCCGCAGCCCGCGCACGATCTCCGGCTGGTCGCCGAAGAACTTCATGGCCTCGGCGATGGTGAGGCCGAGCACGTCGCGGATGTTCTTGCCCCGGTAGCTGACCTCCAGCACTTCCTGGCGGTAGCGCGCGCCGCCGCACTCCGAGCAGGTGGCGTAGACGTCCGAGAGGAACTGCATCTCGATCTTCTCGAAGCCCTCGCCGCGGCACGACTCGCAGCGCCCGCCCTCCACGTTGAACGAGAACGTGGACGGCGTATAGCCGCGGAAGCGCGACAGGTCCACGCCGGCGAACAGGCGCCGGACGGGGTCGAACGCCTTCATGTAGGTGACCGGATTGGACCGGGGCGTAGTGCCCAGCGGCGACTGGTCCACCAGTATCACCTCGGGGATGCGGTCGATGCCGCGGATCTCGTCGCAGTCCGTCAAGGTGGCCAGCGGCGAGGCCTTGAGGCGGCGGACGTTGTGGGCGATGACCTCGTCCACCAGGCTCGACTTGCCGGAGCCGGACACGCCGGTGACGCACACGAGCCGTCCCAGCGGTATGCTCACGTCGATGTTCTTGAGGTTGTTGGCGCGGGCGCCGCGGATGTCCAGGGTGCGCCCCGGGATCAAGGGACGGTACCGGACCGGCAGCGGGATGGACCGGCGCTGGGTCAAATAGTCGGCGGTGAGGGAGGTCTCGCTCCCCAGCAGTTCGTCATAGGAGCCGGCGAACACCACCTCGCCGCCGCGCTCGCCCGCCTGGGGACCCAGATCGATGACGTAGTCGCTCTCCTTGACGATCTCCGGGTCGTGCTCCACCACCACCACGGTGTTGTGGTTGGCGCGCAGTCGGTGGAGAATCTCCACCAGCCGGTGGCTGTCGCGCGGGTGCAAGCCGATGGAGGGCTCGTCCAGCACGTACAGCGTGTTCACGAGGGACGAGCCGATGGCGGTGGTAAGGTCCACCCGCTCCAGCTCCCCGCCGGACAGGGTGCGGGACTGGCGGTCCAGGGTCAGGTACTCCAGCCCCACGCCCATGAGGTAGTCGAGACGGCGGCGGATCTCGTGCAGCACGAGGCTGGCCACCTGGTCGCGGGTGGCGTCGAGGTCGAGCGCCTGGAAGTACGCGTGCGCCTCGGCCACGCTCATGCGGGTGACGTCCGCGATGTTGCGGCCGGCGATCAGGAAGTTCAGCCCCTCGGGCTTGAGGCGGGTCCCGTGGCAGTCGGCGCAGGTCACGTAGCGGCGGTAGCGCGCCAGGAACACGCGCACGTGCATCTTGTAGCTCTTCCGCTCCAGCCACTCGAACCAGCCGCGGATGCCATAGTACTTGCCGTCGTGCCAGCTCCCCTCGCCGTCGATGATGAGGCGCCGGTCCTCCTCGTCCAACTCGGCGAACGGACGCTCCAGCGAGATGCCCCGGCGCTCGCAGAACTTCTTGAGCTCCCGCAGTTCCCAGCGCGCGGCGCGGGTGGTCCAGGGCTTGATGGCGCCGTCGGCGATGGACTTGGAGGGGTCCGGAATCACCAGGTCGACGTCGAGGTCGATGGAGCGGCCGAAGCCGTGGCAGGTCTCGCAGGCTCCCAGCGGGCTGTTGAACGAGAAGAGATTGGGCTGCGGCTCGGCGTAGGAGAGGTCGCAGGCGGAACAGTGCAGGCGGTTGCTGAAGCCTTCCCGGCGCCAGCCGCCGTCCACGTCGTGCAGGTCGAGCCTGCCCTTGCCGAACTGGAAGGCCTGCTCCAGCGAGTCGGTGACCCGCTTGCGCGTGGACGGGCGGTACACGAACCGGTCGCCGACCACGTCCACCACCTCGCCGGGGGCGGCGTCGAGGGATTCGAGGTCCACCAGCTCGCGGTCCCGCAGGAGCCGGTGGAACCCGGCCTGAAGCAGCCCTCCCTTGACGTCCTCCCAAGGCAGCGTCGGCGGCACGGCCACCGGGAACGTCAGCACCCAGCGCACGCCCTCGCCGCGGGCCTGGAGCTGCCGTGCGATGGACGGGGCGCTGTCCTTGACGATGACCTTGCCGCAACCCGAGCAGTGGAGGACGCCGATCTTGGCGAACAGCAGCTTCAGGTGGTCGTACAGCTCGGTCATGGTCCCGACCGTGGAGCGCGAGGTCTTCACCGGACGGGTCTGGTCGATGGCGATGGTGGGCGGGATGTTCTCGATAGCGTCGACGTCGGGCTTCTCCATGCGATCGAGGAACTGGCGCGCATAGGCCGAGAAGCTCTCGACGTAGCGGCGCTGGCCCTCGGCGTAGAGGATGTCGAACGCGACGGTGGACTTGCCCGACCCGCTGACGCCGGTCACCACCGTCAGGGCGTTGAGGGGAATCCGGAAGTCGAGGTCCTTGAGGTTGTTCTGCCTGGCGCCGCGAACGTGTATCCAGCCCTGATCCATGGTGGACGGGAATCGGGATGCGGGATGGCTGGTAACGTCCGGGTTATCCGATGCCGAGCTTTTGCCTGGCTTCCTCGCTGATGCGGCTGGGGTCCCAGGGCGGCTCCCACACGAGGTCGACGCTGACTTCCTTGACCCCGGGGATCTCCTTGATGAGGGACTCGGCGTTGGCGGCGATCATGCCGCCCATGCCGCATCCCGGCGCGGTCAGGGTCATCTTGACCTCGACGGTGTCATCCGCCACCTCCACGTCGTAGACGAGGCCGAGGTCCACGATGTTCACCGGGATCTCGGGATCGTAGCAGTCCTGCAGGGCTTCATAGACCTGTTCCTTGGTAACCATGAGTTCCTCCCGCGGCGTCCTGTCTCACCAGAGACGCTCTTGGACAGGGCACTAAGTCTTCTCACACTCCTCACCTGGGCAAAGCGAGCGCAGGTAGTCGAACGTGTAGATGCCGGTGCCGTGGCCGTCGCTCCAACGGAAACTCACGGCGTAGTTGCCCACCGGCTCGATGGCCACCAGGCCCGCGTCGGGCACCTCCACGAAACGCTTCTCGACGGCGGAGTCGTGCCCCTGGCACAGGGCGCAGGGACAGTAACCCCGGATGTACATCTTGGGATACTCGCACACGTGCCCGTCGTCCCAGGTAATGCGCACGATGCCCTGGGCCTTGACGTGGTTGATTTCCACGGGGAACGCCACCGATGTTCTTCCTGCTTTCGTGATGTCATTCCCGCCTTGACGCCGTGGCAGGCCTCCGTTCGGACATCAAAGGCACCGCCACCCCGAATCGTCATTCCCGCGGAAGCGGGAATCCAGGCGGGGTGGGGCGGGGAATACGCCCGTTAGCCCCTCCCCACCCCTGGATTCCCGG
>JAJEAI010000077.1 GCA_022824205.1 Candidatus Binatia bacterium | reverse complement strand
CAGTGCGGAACTTCTGGAGCAGGCGAAGCGGCAGAAAACTCCGATCTCGCCGTCCAAATCGGTTACACCTCAAAACCCACAATTATCCCGTCATTTCAGTACGTTACAGCTTGCCGCGAGCCAACCTGTCGGACAGTACTGGGGCATCTCGTATAAACTGGAGTCCACTTTTCCCGTCGGATAATGGGCCGACGAGCAGTCCGGCAAGGTCCGAACATTTGACCGAAAGATGACGCTGTGTGACCTGCTTACCTTGAGTTTTGCAGCCCGGTCCCGCAAGGACCACAACCAAAATCCACTAACTCATGCGTGAGCGCCCAAAAGGGTAAGCAGGTCAGAAGTTATGAGCCAGAATGACTGGTAGGCAGGTCCGTTTCGGCTTGCCAAGGAGGCGTGGACTTGAACCAACGACTTGGACGTCCAGCGCAGTATGAATTCCAACTGCTGTGTTCTCAGGCAGAGATTACGTGCAACAGCTCGGTGGAGGACGACCACGGCTGGGATTTCATTGTTGAAATTCCCTCGCCGTCGGATCCTGGATTACCTGCTGACAAGGTGGGTGGCCCAAAACAGGTACTTATCCAGGTTAAGTGGACTGGGGGTAAGTCGGCAAAGACCGTAATCAAGGTAAGCAATGCGTTGGTCTTTGCGAAGTCCGACCTACCCTGTTTCGTCGTCCTTTTCCACGAACACGGCGGAGCTCGGCACATTTATGTCCGGCACTTTTGGAAGGACTTAATCGAGCGGGCGCTTAGGCGTGGTCGCGAGTGTTCCGCATCAAATAGACCGCCGCATAAATCGACGATGGGTATAGACTTCAGCCGTTCGGACGAACACAGTGATGACCTCATTGATTGGCTCACGGCGACTGTGAATGGTTTGCCGAAACAATACGGAGCGGAGAAAGGCTCTCTCTGCGCGTCTCTAGGTTATGAGGGTCGGCGCTATCGGGCGGCTGTGACTTTCGGACCTTCGATCGGCATCGAGGAGTTCGTTGACCACCAGTTAGGGCTGACGGACTATTTGCCGGTATCCCGTATCGAGGTCACCGATTCACGGTTTGGTATCGACATGCCCGTGCCGAACTTGACGGGTGAGAGCGGGCGAATGACGCTCACCCCCAATAGCGCACAGGCGTGCCGTTTGGTACTTCAGGGGGCAAATGGCATTGTCTCTATTTCTGGAACGATGAAGAGTCCGGGCATCCCTGGGTTGTCTACGGACATGTTCAAAGTGCGCGTGGAGACGTGGCTTTTTGACTGGACTATTCATGGGTCTGGCAAGATGAAGTTGGAGGCTCGCGACTTCTGGCAAAAGAGGCTGCCTATCGACCGAATAGTGGACCTTGCTCGTTTGGTTTCGTGGAGCGGTGATCCGGTTTCGGTAAAACTGGTCGGAGATGGTGTGCCTACACTGAGCTGTACCGGAATCCTCGAGTCTGCGGATGATAAAGGAACGGCGATCAGGGTCTTAGGCGTGTCGGAAACTTTGCGGGAAATTCAGTTGCGGTCGGGGATCTCCCAGATCGACCTCGCCTTGTGCGACGTTGCGGGGTCTCTTGAGGAACTGGTCGTGCTTCACGAGTTTTTGATGGCTGAAGACGTCAGACTCGGCTGGCCAGAAAACGACGGGATGAAGTCCGACACTGTTTTCTCGCAGGTGCTTGGATATTTTGACGTGGAAGTCGGCGGGATTACGTTTTTCGCCATATTCGATGCACCGGTGACTGAGCAGACAGCGTTAACCAGTCGGGTCGAACTGAGACTCGGAGAACGGCAAATCCGAGATTGTTTTGTTGGTCGCGACCGGGATGACATCCGTTCGGCAGGGATTGGGTGTTATGCGACCCACGAGGACCGTCAACCGGATGACTGGCTGAGCCTCCAGGATGTCGGGCCGAAGCTGTGGGGTAGAAGTAAGAAGCAGGTCAATTGACGGGTCGAGGCTACAATTCGGCGAAGGGGCGCGAAACATCTTCGGGTTTCGAGCTTCCGTGACGTGACGCGTTCACTCATGGCGCCGACTTTTTCAAAGGTCGGCAAGGCTCAGACCGCCTTGTCTTGGCGCAGCTTGGCGATGGCCTCAGCGTCGTAGCCGAGCTCTTCGAGAATCGCGTCGGTGGCGTCGCCGAGGTCGGGGATGGGGTCGTAGCGCGCCGGGCTGCCGGAGAGGTTGAGCGGGCTGCCGATGACCGGCACCTTGCCCACGGGAGAGTCCACCTCCCGGATCATCTTGCGGGCGGCCACCTGGGGGTGGGCCAACACCTGGGCGATGCCGCGCACCTTGCCGTTGGGGAGCCCGGCGTCCTGCAGGCGCTTGAGCCATGTCTCGTGGCCGTGCTCCATGAAGAGCTGCTCGATGGTCTCCTCCAGCACGCCGCGGTTGTCCCTGCGCGCCTCCACGGTGGCAAAGCGGGGATCCTCCATGAGCGCGGGCCGCTGCATCACCTTGAGGCAGAAGACCTCCCAGTCTCTGGGCGTGGCCACGGCGAGGTTCACGTACTCGCCGTCTCCCGCCATGTAGGGGCCGTAGGGAGTGACGTAGTGGTGCCGCATGCCCACCCGGTCGGGTTCCTCGCCCCGGTGCCAGTAGTGGTGCGGGAAGTAGCCGAGCCAGGAGAGGATGCTCTCGAACATGGAGATGTCGATGAGCTGGCCGGCGCCGGTCTTCTCCCGCTGGAAGAGGGCGAGCACGATGCCCAGGGCGGAGTACATGCCGGAGGCGATGTCGGAGACGGACACGCCGGCGCGGGCGGGCTTGTCGGGATAGCCGGTGGTGGCGATGATGCCGGCCTCGCCCTGGATCAAGAGGTCGTAGGCCTTGACGTCGCGGTAGGGGCCGTCCTGGCCGTAGCCCGAGAGCGAGCAGTAGATGAGCCGCGGGTTCAGCTCGTGGAGGGTTTCCCACCCGAGCCCGACGCGCTCGGCCACTCCGGGGGCGTAGTTCTCGAAGAAGACGTCGGTGGTCTCCACCAGCTTGTGCAGGACCTCCAGGCCCTCGGGCTTCTTGACGTCCACCGTGAGGCTCTTCTTGTTGCGGTTGAGCCACACGTAGCCGGAGGACAGGCCCTTGACGGCGGTGTCCCAGTGGCGGATCAGGTCGCCCACGCCCGGGCGCTCGATCTTGATGACCTCGGCCCCCATCTCCCCCAACAGGCCGGTGCCGAAGGGACCCGCGAGCACCTGCTCGAAGGCCATGACCCGGACGCCGCTCAGGGCGAGTTGGGCGTTGTTCTCGGATTGGTTCACTCGTATGCTCCTTGCGCCGCCTCCGTCAGCAGGTTGTTGAAGACTCCGTGTGGTATCGGTTGGCGCCCTTCGACTTCGCTTCGCTACGCTCAGGGCGAACGGTTAAGCTAAGGAATCGAGGAAAAGAACCCCGTTCGCCCTGAGCGTAGCGAAGCGAAGTCGAAGGGCGCCGATGGGTCTAGTCGCCGTCGACGATCTCCGGGAAGATATCCCGCCGAGGGGCGAACTCCTTGCGCCACACCATGACGCTGCGGGCGTAGTCGATCACCACCTTGCCCTCCTGCTGGACGCCGCGGGTGCGCACCTTGACGATGCCCCACTGTGGCTTGGACTTGGAGTCGCGCTTCTCCAGCACCTCGGACTCGGAGTAAAGGGTGTCGCCGGCGAACAGCGGGTTGGGCAGCCGTATCTGGTCCCAGCCCAGCGCGAAGCCGTTCTCGCTCACGTCCGCCACCCCCATGCCGGCCACGATGGCCAGGGTCAGGGCGCTGTTGATCAGGCACTTGCCGAACTCGGTGCGCTTGCCGTACTCGTTGTTGAAGTGGATCTGGTTGGTGTTGTTGGTGAGCAGCGTGAACCAGATGTTGTCGTTCTCCGTCACCGTGCGACCGACGCGGCACCGGTACACGTCGCCGACGTTGAAATCCTCGAAATAGCGACCTTCCCAACTCGTTATGACTGCCATGGGAAATCTCCTTCCGGGCGAGAATCATGCTGACGACCGGTCTTGCGCCCTTCGACTTCGCTCCGCTGGCGCTCCGCTACGCTCAGGACGAACGGTTGTCGGGAACATCGGCCTTTCTCAGGACGAACAGGCAAGGATCCCTACAACCCGTTCGTCCTGAGCGTAGCGGAGCGCCAGCGGAGCGAAGTCGAAGGGCGCCATCCAAGGGAGCTATCTCCGTATCAACGACATCCGCGACCGTCAGCCCTTCCGCCGCAGATTACCACAGGCCACGCCCAACAGTGAAAACCCGCCCTCCGCTCACCGCGCCTTGAACACGATGTCGCCGAAGTAGGCTACCGCGGATTCCCCGGTGTTGTCGGTATCGGTCATCACCGCCACGCCGGAGATACGCGGCGGGTCGCCGCCGAAGGCTCTGCGGTAGTCCTCGATGAGATTGCGCGACTCCGTCACCCACTCGCCCGACTTCCCGTTGCCGCTCCGCAGCACGAACATCCGGACGCGGCCGGTGTAGGGGTTGGGGACCACGGTTCCCACCGGGCTCTTGCTTTCCCAGATATAGTTCACGGCCCCCAAGGGGGGGTATTCCCCGTGGGCGAAGCGGATGGCTTCGTACTTGGCGCGCTCGAAGAAGCCCACCTTGCTGCTGTCGTATCTGAACGTGATGTACAACCGCGCAGGGTAGTCGTCGCCATCCTTTCGGGTGACGTCGCCCTTCTTCAGGACGTTCTCGATCTTCCAGCGCCACTCCACCACGGGATACTGCATCGGGTCGATGTCCACCTTGCGTACTAGTCCCGATGCCGACGCCCGGCTCACCGCCTTGACCGCCACCATTCCGTTGTCCTCCACCAGGGCGTATTCCGTGTGCTGCTCGATCTTGTCGAAGGTGAGCGGTTCCCAACCGTCGGGGAAGGGGCCGCCGGCCTTCGCGGCCGAGAACTTCCCAATCTCAAGCGTCCCCAAGGGTTGCGCTTGGAGGGCCATCGTGATCATCACCCCGAGACCAATGCCGACCAAAACAAACTTGAGGTGAAGGCCCCCCGGCGGGCTTAACCGAACTCTGCGCGTCATCATGTTGAAGACCTACAGGATAGGAACGCCCCTCAGCGCGCCCTTCCGCCAGCCAGGAATTCGTCCACGGTGAGCCCGGCGGACCGAATGAGGCTCCTGAGGGTACCCTTGGCGACTTCCTTGTGGAGGGGTACGGAGAGGGTAGCCATCTCCCCCTCCTTGGTCATTACGACGTGGCTCCCGCGGCGTCGTGCCCTACTCCAACCGAAACTCTCGAAGAGTTTCACGACCTCCTGGCCGCTCAAGGGACGCAATGCAGGAGTCAAACCGCAATCTCTATCTGTCGCGTCTCAATCGTCAGTGGAAGGCCCTTCTCTGCTCGAACCTGCAGACAGAGAGCGATCGCTTCCTTGATGTTCTCCAGGGCTTGACGCTTGGTCTCTCCCTGGCTGACACAGCCTGGTATGGCGGGGCATTCCACCACCCATACCCCGTCTTCGTCCCGGTCAACTGTCACGTTGAATTTCACTCTTCCCTCCAAGGCCCTAGAGTCGCGGACAAAAGTTCAAACCGGGTGTTCGCGGCGACACCGAGGAACAGACACCGAGGAACAATTCGAAGTTTGCCACGAGGCGTGGAGTGCTTCAACAAGTCGCCGGCAAACGGACCGCATTAAACCGATCCGCCGACGCAGGCGCAAATTGGCATTCAAGACCTCCTCTCTGTATAGTACCCGCACCCATGATGGATTTCACCCTGACCGAGGACCAAGTGCAGCTCCGGGAGGAGATCCGCAAGGTCTGCCAGGACTTTTCCGACCCCTATTGGCGCGAGGTGGACGCCAGGGGCGAGTATCCGGAGGCGTTCGTGAGCAAGCTCACGGAGCTGGGCTGGCTGGCGGCGCTGATCCCGGAGGAGTACGGCGGCATCGGCCTCGGCATCACCGAGGCGAGCATCATCCTGGAGGAGATCAACCGCTGGGGCGGCAACTCCACCGCGTGCCACGCGCAGATGTACACCATGGGGACCGTTCTGCGGCACGGCAGCGAGGAGCAGAAGCGCCGCTACCTGCCCGGAGTGGCCAGCGGCGAGCTTCGGCTCCAGGCGTTCGGGGTCACAGAGCCGGACTCGGGCTCCGAGACCACGCGCATCCGCACCACCGCCGTGCGCAGGGGCGACCGCTACGTGATCAACGGGCAGAAGATCTTTATATCGAGGGTATTGCAGTCGGACTTGATGCTGCTGCTGGCGCGCACCACACCCTACGACGAGTTGGAGGACAAGACCCGCGGGCTGTCGGCGTTTCTCGTGGACATCCGGGAGGCGGGCGACGCGCTGGAGGTGAAGCCCCTGGACATGATGATCAATCATCATACCAACGCGCTCTTCTTCACCGACCTGGAGGTGCCGGCGGAGAACCTCATCGGCGAAGAGGGCATGGGCTTCCGCTACATCATCGACGGCTGGAACGCGGAGCGCGTGCTCATCGCCGCCGAGGCGGTGGGGGACGGGCGCTGGTTCGTGGAGCGGGCGTCGCGCTACGCCGGCGAGCGCAAGGTGTTCGGCCGGCCCATCGGCGCCAACCAGGGAATCCAGTTCCCCATCGCCCAGGCCTATGCGCACATCGAGGCGGCGGACTTGGTGCGTTGGCACGCGGCGTCGAAGTTCGACCGCGGCGAGCGCTGCGGCGCCGAGGCCAACATGGCCAAGCTGCTGGCCTCCGAAGCCGCGTGGGAGGCGGCCAACGCCTGCATCACCACCCACGGCGGCTACGGCCTGTCGGTGGACTACGACGTGGAGCGCAAGTTCCGCGAGACCCGGCTCCTGACCATCGCGCCGGTGAGCAACAACCTGGTGTTGGCCTACCTGGGGCAGCACGTGCTGGGAATGCCGCGGTCGTATTGAGTCGGCGGTGGAACGGAGCGCCCCGTCCACAACGGTGAACGCCGGCATTCGTCATTTCACGTTCACCCTCGGCGTAGCGAGTCCGCGGTCCGCCGAAGGGCGAACGAGGTCGGGGGGCGCGAGCGAGTGGTCCCATCGCCCAGCGTACATGGGACAGTGGCTGACAGGTAAACGACTATGGATTTGCAACGTTCCTGGATGTTCGTGCCGGGCCACCGGCAGCGGATGATCGACAAGGCCCTGGGGCTGGACGCGGACGCGCTCATGCTGGACATCGAGGACGGCGTGGCGCCGGCGGAGAAGGACGAGGCCCGGCGTCTCATCGGCGAAGCCCTGGGGCGCGAGCGGAGCCCCGGACAGCCGTTGCGCTACGTGCGCATCAACGCCATCGGCCACCGGCGCATGGAGGACGACCTCGCCGCGGTGCTGCGCCCGGGGCTCGACGGGCTGGTGCTGCCCAAGGTGGAGTCGCCCGAGGAGATCGCCACCGTGGAGGCGCCGGTGGCGGAGCACGAGGCGTCCACGGGCACGACCGTAAAGATGCTGGTGGCCATCGAGAGCCCCAGGGGACTCCTGGCCGCGCCGGCCATCGCTGCTTGTTCGCCGCGCGTCGTCGGGCTCATGTTCGGGGCGGAGGACTTCGGCCGGGAACTGGGCCTCCCCACCTCGCGGGAAGGCGAAGCCCAGGAACTGCTCTACGCGCGCTCGGCGATGGTGGTGGCGGCGGCCTCGGCCCATGTCCAGGCGGTGGACGGGGTCTGGGTGGACCTTCAGGACCCGGACGGCCTCACCCGGTTCGCCTTGCAGTCGCGGCGCCTGGGCTTCACCGGCATGTCGTCCATCCATCCGGCGCAGGTCGCGCCCATCAACGCCGCTTTCAGCCCCGGCCGCGAGGAAATCGACTATGCGCGGCGGGTCATCGAGGCCTACGAGGAGGCCGCCGCCCGCGGCGACGGCTCGGTGGCCTTCGGCGGCCAGCTCATCGACCGCCCCATCATCGAGCGGGCACGCCGCACGTTGGAGATGGCGCGGACCCTGAGCGGCGGGTGACGGGCGGACGCCGCGCGCCGCCTTCGATCCGGTTCCGGGAGTCGACCGAGAACCGCCCTTCGACTTCGCCCGGCAGGCCCTTTTGAAGCCTGTGCCGAGCTTGGTCGAAGTGCTCGGGGCGAACGGAGCGAAATGCACTGCGAAGGACCGGACAGGACGCTGACCGGGCCGGATACGAGGAGCCGCATGCCATGCCCAAGGTAGAGAACGCCGACAACATCCGCTGCCTCACCGCCACCAATCCCGGCTACATGACGCTTCGGGGCACGAACCAGTACCTGTTGGGCCGCGACGAAGTCACCGTCATCGACGTGGCCCTGGGTTCGACCGAGAACATCGACGGGCTGCTGGCCGAGATGGAGGCGCTGGGTGGAAGCCGCATCTCCCGCATCCTGCTCACTCACATCCACATGGACCACTGCGGCGGCGCGCTGGCGCTCAAGGAACGCACGGGCGCCCAGGTCGGGATTTCACGGGTGCGCGCGGGCCACTTGGGCGGCGAGGACTTGACCTACGACGAGGGCGACCGCATCGCCTATGACGGCGGCGAGCTGGAGGTGGTGTTCACGCCGGGGCACGAGGCCGGCCACTGCTGCTTCTACGAGCGCGAGAAGAAGATCCTGTTTTCCGGCGACCACATCCTGGGCAAGGGCACGACGGTGGTGCCGGCCGGTGAAGGCAACATGGCCCACTACATGGCGTCGCTGGAGAAGCTCCTGTCGCTGGACATCGACCTGCTGCTGCCGGGCCACGGGCCGTTCGTCACGGAGCCCATGGCCAAGATCCGGGAATACATCGACCACCGGCTCATGCGCGAGGAGCAGATCCTCCAGGGCCTGCGCGACGGGCGCCACTCCATCGGCGACCTGGTGGCGGTCATCTACGTGGACTACCCCCCGGCCCTCATGCGCGTGGCGCACTCTTCCGTGGAGGCCCACCTGTTGAAGCTCGTGAGCGAGGAACGGGTGTACCTGGAAGGGGAGCGGTACTACCTGGCCTGAGGCACGCCCCACTACCGCCCCTGGATTCCCGCTTCCCAGGCTGTGTCAAGACTGATGAGGCCGAGCCCCCCGAGTCGTGGGGGCCGCGGGCGGGGGGGGGGATAGCGGGGGGGGGTGGGGGGGGGGGGAGGAAAAGAACAAAAAGTA
>JAJEAI010000094.1 GCA_022824205.1 Candidatus Binatia bacterium | reverse complement strand
TCGGTTCGCCTCACCAGGGTCATCACCGGCCCTACAAAAACCCTCTGCGGACCAGAATTGAACCCCTATGGCGCCTCCTGCCCCGCTGATACCCTCTTCCCTACGCCGCAAACCCGCCTTGGTGAAATATCCGGGCTAGCATACCCGCCGGAATGATGGAACAATTCCCACCCTGAGCGAAGTTTGGGGAAGGCGTCTTTCCTTCGCCCGTGGACATCACGACCGAGTCAAGGAGAACCGTGCATGCATACCTGTGCCATCGACATTCACCACCACTACATGCCGCCGGGCCTGATCGAGGAATTGAAGGCCCACGGCGACGCCGTGGGCACGGAGGTGGGCCGCACCCCGGAGGGGCTCAACACCGTCACCATCGGCGGCGGGCCGAGCTTCGTGGTGCCGCCGCCGCTCATGGACGTGGAGAAGCGGCTGGAGAACATGGACAAGGGCAAGATCGCCCTGGCTACCCTGGAGCCCCACACCGCCTGCCTGGGCTACCGGCTCAACCCGGAGCAGGGCGAGGCGTGGTGCAACCTCTACAACGAGGGCCTGATGGAGCTGAGGACGCGCCACCCGGACCGCTTCACCGCGCTGGCCGCGGTGCCCCTGCAAGACCCCGAGCGCGCCGCCCGTGTGCTCGAGCGTGGCATCCTGGAACACAAGCTGGCCGGAGCCTACATCGGCACCAACGTCAACGGCGAGTACTACCGGAGCCGCGAGTTCGACGCCTTCTGGGGCAAGGCGCAGGAACTGGACGCGCTCATCGTCATGCACCCGGAGGACATCGCGGGCCTGGAGCGCATGGGCACCTACGGGCTGTTCCTGATCTGCGGCAACCCCGCGGACACTGCCCTCTCACTCGGGTTCATGACATATAGCGGCGTGTTCGACCGCTTCCCCGACCTGAAACTATGCACGCTCCACGGCGGCGGCTTCTTCCCCTACCACCTGGGGCGCTTCGACCAGGGCTTCGGCGTGCGGCCAGGAGCGGCGGACGCCGAGGCGGAGGACAAGCCCAGCGCGTACCTGAAGAACCTTTACTCCGACGCGCTCGTGTACCGGGTGGACACTCTGGAGTACCTCAAGAGCCTATTGGGGTGGGAGCATCTGATGGTGGGGACGGACTATCCCTACCCGCTGGGCGACTGGAACGCGGTGGAGAAGGTCGAGGCGCTGGACTGCCCGGACGAGCAGAAGCTGGCGATCCTGGAGGGGAACGCGCGGAGGCTGTTGAAGTTGTAGAAGCCGGGCCAGACCCGTCATTCTCGCGAAACGGGCTGTGTCAGACGCCATCCGAGCGAGGCAATGACTTTCGAAATCGTCATTCCCGCGAAAGCGGGAATCCAGGGGTGGAGAGGGGCTAAACGGGCGTATTCCCCGCCTCGCCCCGCCTGGATTCCCGCTTTCGCGGGAATGACGGAGGGTGGACGGGAATGCGTCGGGTGGGTTGTGGATGGCCGGCCCTACCCCGTCGGCCAGAGGCCGAAGGGCGCCTCGGGCCAGACGATGTGGAGGGCGAAGTCGTAGAAGCCGACGATCAGCGCCAGGAACGCGAGGGCGATGCCCGCGGAGCCCAGCCAGCCGGCCTTGCCGTAGTACATCAGATAGAGGAAGAGCATGCCCGGCAGGGCCACGTGAACGCCGATGAGCCAGATGGCCACGTACATGATCGCGGTGAAGCCGAAGATGCGCACGAACCGCTGGCCTTCGGTCTTGGGGTCGTCCCCGAGGATGAAGCCCGTGTCCATGATGTCGCCTTCCTCGATGCGTTTCTCCGGGGTGCCCCTCAGCAGCGTCCACGCCCGGATGAGCCAGAACGGGGTCCCCACCAGCACTGCGAGCCTCGGCATCAGGTCGGCGCCTTCCGGATAACTGAACGAATCGATGAACATGTAGAGGAAGAACGCGCCCACCGCCAGCAGGAGCACGGCCTCTCCGGCGACCTCGAGGGTGAAGCGGCGCTTGGGCGGGCCGTGCCCGTCCCTGTCCTTGTCCCTGTCCTTATCCCTGTCGCCGGCCGCCGGTGATTCCGCCACGGCGTCCCGTACCGCCGCGTCGTCCGGACCCTCCCCGGCTCCGGTCGCGTCGTCCCCCGCGACCGTGACGCCTCCCTGCCCCGGCGTGCCCGCCGCCGTCGTCTCCTCCGCCGCCGTCTTCCCGGACTCCTCCCCCTCGGTCATGGACATCATCGCCTGCCGCGCGCCGCGCTGCGCCCGCAGGCTGAACAGGGTCACAGCCACCATGAATGCCAGGATCGCCAGGAACTGCGGCCGCAGGAGCATGCCCCAGCCGTAGTTGCTCACCGAGATCCACAGGAACCGCTCCAGGATGTCCGCCAGCGCCACGGCGATGAGAATCGGCGGTCGCGGCCAGCCGTAGCGCTTCATGAAGACGCCCAGGAGACCGAAGGCCAGCACCGCCCCGAGGTCTCCCAGGGACCCGCCGGCCGCCAGCGCCGCGAGGGAAACGATGCCCACCACCACCGGCGCCAGGATGTTGGGCGGGATCACCGCGATGCGGCACAGGGTCGGGGCGAACGCCAGCATGATGGGCACCACCACGAGATTGGCGAAGGCGATGGTGTAGACCATGCTCACGGTGAGGTCGAGGTGGCGCGTGAGCATGAGCGGGCCGGGAGTGATGCCGGTGAGGATGAGGATGGCGAGGACAATGGCCATGCCGCCGCTGCCGGGAATGCCGAAGACCACCGTGGGGATGAGCACCCCGCCGTCCACCGAGTTGTTGGCGGCGTCGGAAGCGATCACCCCGCGGACGTCGCCCTTGCCGAAGGTCTCGGTGCCGCCGGGCTCGGTCTGGCGCGCCTGGGCGTAGGCGATCCAGTGGGCGGCGCTGCCGCCGACCCCGGGCATGATGCCCACGAACACGCCGATGAGCGACGAGCGCGCCATGAGCCACTTGTGGTTCCAGGCCTGCCACATGCCGCGCCACACGTCTGCCTTGGCCTCCCGCAGGAGCGTATCCAGCCGTGCCCGGGCGATGGTGGTGTCCCCCACCACCAGGGCGATGGCCTCTGGCAGGGCGAACAGACCCACCACCACCGGCACCAGTCCGAAGCCGTCCCACAGGTAGAAATCGAACCCCATGGCGGCGCGCACGTTGCCGCCCAGGTCCGCGTAGCCCACCATGGCGATGGCGATGCCGAAGGCCGCGGTGAGGATACCCTTGACGAAGGCCCCGGCGCTCACCACCGCCACGGCCAGCACCCCCATGAGCGTCAGAAGGAAGAACTCCGCCGAGCCGAACCACTCCAGGAGCTGCCGGCTCACCGGCAACGCCAGCAGCAGCGCGACGGCGCCGATGACCCCGCCCACGATGGTGGTGGTGTAGCTGGCCCCCAGGGCGACGCCGGCCAGGCCCTGCTGGGCCATGGGATAGCCGTCCAGCACGGTGGCCTGGGCCGAGCGGGCGCCGGGAACGCCGAAGAGGATGGCGGGGATGGGCTCGGTGATGTCGCTGGCCGCCATGTGGAACACCACGATGGTGATGGCAATCCACGGGTCCAGGTGGACCGCGAGGCTCAGGACCACCACGGACACCGGCAGGCCGCCTCCTGGCATGAGCCCGGAGAACAGCGCCACCGGCAGCACCAGCAACATCGCCAGGAGCGGCCCCGGCGAAAACAGGTGAAAGAAAGCGTCAACGGAAGCTTCGAGCATGAAGGCTCCCGGCGAAGGCCGAGGGTTCCGGTATCCTGTTCCGGAACCCTGCCCGCCTACGCTGCGGTGGCCCCGGGCAGGGGCGACCGCGGGTCGCCCCTGCGTCGGTGGCACCCTGTAGGGGCGACCCGCGGTCGCCCCTGCCGTCAATGCGACGCGATGACCC
>JAJEAI010000054.1 GCA_022824205.1 Candidatus Binatia bacterium | reverse complement strand
GGCGGGCAATGAGGCCGCCACACCCCCCCACCCCTGGATTCCCGCTTCCGCGGGAATGACGACTCGGGGTGTAGCGGGATTCCGTCACTACGACAAATCATTGAACAAGTTTATTCTCATATCAATGACGACTAGAGGCGTTGGAGTCTTGTCCCGGCCGTTTCCCGAGGGGAATCACGTTGTGTTACGCGTTGGCGTGGGGCGGCGGTACGCCGCGCGCTACTCCGAATCGTAGCGAATGAGCGAAAACAGCTCCTGGTCGAGCTTTTCGCGCGGGTTCAGGAACCCGAGCTCGATGATGCAGGCGTGCTCGAAGACCGTGGCGCCGAGTTGCTCCACGAGGGTGGTGGCGGCCACGGCGGTGCCTCCGGTGGCGACGAGGTCGTCCACCAGCAGCGCGCGCGTGCCGGGCGCCAGGGCGTCGCTGTGCACCTCCAGGGTGTCGGTGCCGTATTCCAGCTCGTAAGTGGTCTGCAACGTGTCGTAGGGGAGCTTGCCGGGCTTGCGGATGACGCACAGCCCCCTGCCCAGCCGGTAGGCCAGGGCGGCGCCTATGATGAAGCCGCGGGACTCCACGCCCACGATGGTGTCCACGGGCGCGGCTTCATAGCGCTCGGCAAAGAGGTCGATGGTCTTGCGGAACAACGTGCCGTCGCTAAGCAGCGGAGTGATGTCCTTGAAGACGATGCCGGGCTTCGGGAAGTCGTGAATGTCGCGTATGGCGGCGCGAATCTCCGCGATGCCGTGGTTGTTGTTCCGGGCGTTCATGCGGGTTTCGCTAACACAGTCACGGCAAATAGGAAAGCGGGTCGCGTGCGACGTTGTTCCTGCGGATCTCGAAGTGGAGGTAGGGCGTGGTGGCCCGGCCGGTGGCCCCCACTTCGGCGATGACCTGCCGCCGGTTCACCTTCTGGCCTTGCCGCACGAGGTTCTTGCGGTTGTGAGCGTAGACCGACGCGTAACCGCTGCGGTGCCGCAGGATGATGAGGTTGCCGTAGCCGCGCAACTGGTCGCTGTAGATCACCTGTCCCGCCAGGGTGGCGTGAACCGGCGTGCCCGGAGGCGCGGCGATGTTGATGCCGTCGTTGAGGCTGTCCGGTCGCGAGTCGAACTTGCCGGTAACCTTGCCTTTGACGGGCCACACGAACGGCTGCCGCGCTCCTCTTGACGGCGGGCGCGCCGTGCGGGTCTTGGCGCGAGCGGGCTTGCGCTGTTTCGCCTTGGGACGCGACGCCTTGGGGCGCGACGCCTCGGGAACGGGAGCCTTCGCGGGAGCGGTCTTCGCCCGCGCGGTCCTGGGTTTCGCGGCCTTGGCGCGGCGGCTGGTCCTTGGAGCCTGCGCCTTGGCGGGTGCGGCCTTGGCCTTGGCCGGCGCGAACTTCTTGATGGGCGTGATGATCTCCACCGGCAGCAACCGGCGGGCGCCGGGTATGAACAGCCGCTTCCCGATCCGGATTTCGCGCGTGTTCCGGATGTGGTTGATGCGAGCCAGCGTCTTGTGGTCGACGCCGTAGGCCTTGCCGATGCGATAGAGGTTCTCGCCCTTCTTTACGGCATGGAAGACGCCGTTGCCCGCGGACGTCGGACGGCGCTGCTCGGCGGAACGGTTGCCGTAGGCGTGCCGGTTGTCGCGCCGGTCGTCGGCATAGTTGCACCCCGTGACCGCGAGGATGACACAAAGGGAAAGGAGCGCGAGGGCGCCCCGGCGGCAACCAAGGTATGAACCAGCGGAGTCGTACACGAACATTCGTACACGAACTTCGGCTAAACGATGCAGGCGGCTAACCGGGCCAGCCGTACTTCCCCAGAAGCTTGACGAAGCGGCACTCGCCCAGGCTCCTTTCCTCGAGGCCGTTGGGCGTGCGGCTCGCGAGCTTCAGGACCTGGGAGGTCCGGTCGCCGATGGGAATGATGAGCCGGCCGCCGAAGGCGAGTTGCTGGGCCAACGGCTCGGGCACCCGGGGGGCGCCCGCCGCCACCACGATGGCGTCGTAGGGGGCGTGCTCGGACCATCCGAGGGTGCCATCCCCCACATGGATCGCCACGTTGTAGTACCGCAACTCGTCGAGGACGGCGCGGCCCTGTACCGCAAGGTTGCGGAGCTTCTCCACGGAGAACACGTTGGCGCACAATTCCGCCAGCAGGGCGGTCTGGTACGCCGATCCCGTGCCGATCTCAAGGACACGCTCGGTGCCCTTGAGGGCGAGGGCCTGCAGCATGTAACCGACGATATAGGGCTGGGAGATGGTCTGTTTGGCGCCGATGGGCAACGGGTCGTCGTCGTACGCCCGGTTCACCAGCGCCGGCTCCACGAACAGGTGGCGCGGCACCTTGCGCATGGCGTCGATCACGCGCGGGTCGTTGACGCCGCGGTCGAGCAGTTGGGTCCGTACCATCCGCTCCCTGGCGCCCTCCAGTGCTGTAACGCTACGGGTGTTGGAACTCACGGCCATTGAGCCATTGGATTGAGCGGACGTGACGTCACCGGTTGCCATGGTCCCGGTAAGAGAATGGTCGGGGCGACTGGATTTGAACCAGCGACCACACGCACCCCAAGCGTGTGCGCTACCAGGCTGCGCTACGCCCCGACATTGTTGAAATTTTCTTAACACTGAACCGGCAACGGGTCAATGAAGCGGCAGTGGGGCAATTCTCGAGCGCACGAGTCCCGGGGAGACGGGAAGCAAAGGGTGGTCAGGAAATCATGTCGCGAAGCGAAACGAGATCGTCCCTGATCCGGAGAAGCTCGTCCCTGTGGTCGGGCTTCACCTCCGCCGGACGATCGTCGGCTTCACGCTGCTTGAGCTTCTTGCGCGCGCCTTCGATGGTGTAGCCCTCCCCGTGCAAGAGCCGCTTGATCTCGAGCAGCAACTCGACGTCCCTGCGCCGGTACAGACGGTGACGGGATTTGGCCTTGGTGGGATTAAGGATGTCGAACTCGGTTTCCCAATAGCGCAACACGTAGGGCTTGAGGTCCAGGAGGGTGCTGACCTCACCGATCTTGAAATAATGCTTGTCCGGGATCACGACGGCCATCAAACCGGATTATATCACGAATCCGTGGAAGCGTCGGGGTCGGGTTCCTCGCCGGGCATGGCGTTCATGTTCTTCTTCAGGGTCTGGCTGGGCTTGAAGGTGAGCACCCGGCGGCCCGCGATGGTGATCTCCTCGCCGGTCTGTGGGTTGCGGCCCTTGCGCGGCTGCTTTCCGTGGATGACGAAGTTCCCGAACCCGGAGATCTTGACCTTGTCACCTTTCTCGAGCCGAGACTTGATGATCTCGAACGTGGACTCGACGACGTCGGTGGCCTCCTTTTTCGAGAAGCCCACTCTCTCGTAGATCCGGTTGATAATGTCCGCCTTGGTCATCCCCATCCTCTGCCCTCCCCATGGCCGGTCGGGAACTCAGCGCAACGCGGCGTCAAATTCGGAACACAACCTGCGGGTGAGGTCTTCATGCACCCCGTTGACCTCGTGGTCCGTGAGGGTCCTCTCCGCCGACCGGTAGAAGACCTTGTAGGCCAGGCTCTTCCTCCCCTCCTCGATGGGAGCGCCAGTGTACTCGTCGAAGATCTCCACTCGTTCGATCAGTCGCTGACCAAGCCCATGGACCCAATCCGCCACGGTCTGACTGGGAAAGTCCTGCGCCACGACAATGGCGAGGTCGCGTTCGACCGACGGGAAACGGGGGATGGGCCGAACGCGAAAATCCGGTCGAGCATAGTGAACGATCCGGGCGAAGTCAAGCTCGAAAAGGAAGCACGAAGGCAGGTCCAATTCCTCGCGAACTCGCGGACTTATCTCCCCCACATGACCCAGCCGGGCGTCGTCCTCCAAGACCGTGGCGAACCGCTCCGGGTGCAGGAACGAGGGCGGCTCGCCGGCGCCCCAGAGCACGCCCGCGCAACCGGTGCCCTCGATCAGGTCCTCGACGATCCCCTTTGCGTCTGCGAACGTGAACTCCGGGCTTTCGGCCTTGAGGCCGCGGCGCGGCCGGTGTCCACGGATGAGCCCGGCCACGTTCAGCCCCTCGGTGTAGCCGCCGTCACGCCCGAGCGAGAACACCTTGCTCAGCTCGAAGATCATGGAGCTCTGGCTGCGGCGCTCGGCGTGGACGCGCAAGTTCTCGATCAGCCCCGGCAGCAGGCTGAGGCGCATCTCGTCGGTTTCCTGGCGCAAGGGGTTGGCGATCCGCACGGGTCTGCCGTGGCCGTCCCACAGGCCGGTGAACGTCCGGTTCATCCGCGGCGAGCAGAAGGGCAACGTCACCACTTCGCTCAGTCCCTGGGTGGTGAGCAGCGTGCGCGTCTTGCGCATCCAGCGCAGCAACGGGTCGTCCGCTCCCGCGCTCATGCGCACCGCCGGCAGCGTCGCCGGAATATTGTCGTAGCCGTGGATCCGCGCCAGTTCCTCGACGATGTCCGCCTCGCGCGTCAGGTCGAAGCGAAAGGAGGGCGCGGACACCTCCAGGCTCTCGGCCGTCGCTCTCTTGATCCCGATGCCGAGGGATTCGAGGATGCCACGGATGCGGTCCGGCTCCAGCTCCACCCCCAGCGCGTGCCGGACGCTGGCATAACGCAACGTAATGTCGGCCGGCGCGCGTGCCCCCGGATAGACGTCGGCGTATCCTGGCACCACCCGCGCCTCGCCCATCCCTTCCCACAGCGCCACCGCCCGGTCCATGGCGTAGCGTGTTCCTTGCGGATCCACGCCGCGCTCGAAGCGATGGGACGCCTCGGTGTGCATGCCCATGCGCTTGGCCGTGCGCCGGATCGTCAGCGGGTCGAAGTGGGCGCTCTCGAGCAGCACGGACTCGGTTTCGCCGGTGACCTCCGAGCCCGCTCCGCCCATGACGCCGGCCAGGGCGGCGGGCGTGTCCCCGTCGCAGATGAGCAGGTCGTCGGGATGGAGCGCCCGTTCCGAGCCGTCCAGGGTCGTGAGGGTGCCCGTCGCGCCGGCGGTGCGCACCACGATCCGCCGGCTGGCGATCTGCCGCGCGTCGAAGGCATGAAGCGGCTGGCCGGTCTCCAGCATCACGTAGTTGGTGACGTCCACGATGTGGTTGATGGAGCGGATGCCGCAGGCTTCCAGCCGGAAGCGCAGCCACGGCGGCGAGGGTGCCGGCCGCAACCCCTCGATGAGCCGTGCCGAATAGCGCGGACACAGGTCGGCATCGACGATCTCCACCGTCACCGGCAGCTCCGCCGGATGGCGCCGCAGGTGGTCGGGAAGGCCCGGGGCCTTGACCCGGCCACCGGT
Organism: Candidatus Binatia bacterium; assembly: GCA_022824205.1. Classification (GTDB taxonomy): domain Bacteria; phylum Desulfobacterota; class Binatia; order UBA9968; family JAJDTQ01; genus JAJDTQ01. The sequence continues at coordinate 21,416 of JAJEAI010000054.1, read as the reverse complement.
GAGGACGGCGATCTCCCGCGCCATTCCCCGGATGCTGAGGCAATCGCCACGGTTGGGCGTTACCCCCACTTCCAGCATCCAGTCGTCCATGCCCAGGTAGGCGTGCACCGGTTCGCCCTCGGGAGCATCCGGCGGCAGTTCCATGATGCCCCGGTGGTCGTCGGAATACCCGAGTTCCCGCTCGGAGCAGAGCATTCCCTCGGAGGGAACGCCCCGGATGGCGCGCCGCTCGATGGCCTGGCCCGACGGGAGCACCGAGCCCGCCCGCAGAAACGCGGTCTTCATGCCCGCGTGGACGTTGGGAGCACCGCACACGACGCGCAGCGGCGTGCCGTCGTCGTGGACCTCGCACACGGACAGCCGGTCGGCATTGGGATGAGGGTCTACCTGCTTCACCTCGACGATGACGGCCCCTGCGTCGCTCGCCAGCGGCCGCACCGCTTCCACCTCGAGTCCTGCGTGGGTGAGACGGTCGGCCACCTCCTCGGGTCCGAGGGAGCCCGCGTCCGCGGGCAACTTCACCATCTCCATCAGCCAATTGTAGGTCAGCTTCATGACAGCTTCACGATCTTCGAAAGGGGGGGCGCGTCGCGCCCCGATGAGCGCTCCTACGGCGGGAACTGTCTCAGAAAGCGGATATCGTTCTGGAAGAACAGGCGGATGTCGTCCATGCCGTACTTCAGCATGGCGATGCGCTCCACTCCCATGCCGAAGGCGAAGCCCGAGTAGACCTCGGTGTCGTAGCCGACGAAGTCGAAGACGTTGGGGTCGATCATTCCCGACCCCAGAATCTCCAGCCAGCCCGAGCCCCGGCAGACACGACAGGAGTCTTCCACGTCGCGGCACAGGTTGCAGCCGATGTCCACCTCGGCGCTGGGCTCGGTGAACGGGAAGAAGCTCGGACGGAAGCGTACGCGCACGTCCCCTTCGAAGATCTCTTCCAGGAAGTGGGTGAGCACGCCCTTGAGGTCTCCGAAGGTGATGTTCCGGTCCACCATGAAGCCCTCCACCTGGTGGAACACGGGCGAATGGGTGGCGTCGTCGTCGTGGCGGTAGACGGCCCCGGGGGCGATGATCCGGAGCGGCGGACGGCGCGTCTCCATGACGCGGATCTGCACCGGCGATGTGTGGGTGCGAAGCACGTGGTTCTCGGACACGAAGAAGGTGTCCTGCATGTCCCGCGCCGGGTGGTCCCTGGGAATGTTGAGGGCCTCGAAGTTGTGGTAGTCGTCCTCCACGTCCGGTCCCCGCGCGATCTCGAACCCCATGCCGGTGAAGACGTCGATGATCTCGTCCGTGACACGGGTCAAGGGGTGGATCCGGCCCCGCTCCAGGCGGTTGCCGGGCAGGGTCACGTCGAGACGGGCGCCACCCTCGCGCGCTCCCTCTTGCTGGCGGCGCAACTCGGCGAGGCGCGTTTCGAGCAGGGTCTCGACCTCTCCCCGGCGCCGGTTCAGTTCCGCGCCGGCGCTCGGCCGTTCCTCGGCCGGAAGCTCCCGCAGGCCGCGCAGCAGCGCGGTCAGCTTGCCGCCCTTGCGCCCGAGGTAGTCGACGCGAATCTGTTCCACGTCCTGGGGCGACCCACAGCGCTCAAGGCGCCCGGTCACTTCCTCGTGGAGCTTTTCCAGGATCTCGATCATGGGCGGACCGGGGAGTCAGGCTTCGGAAGATTCCTCCGGGTCGGCGTCGTCGGCTGCTTCCGTCGCGGGCGCGGGCTCGGGTTCCCGAGAGTCCGGTGCACTCGCTTCATGGGGGTGGAGTGCCGTCTCTCGATCAGTGTCGAGGGCAAGCCCCCGATCAGTGTCGAGGGCAAGCCCCCGATCGGGGTCGAGGGCAAGCTTTGCACGTTGGGCAAGCTGGTCGAACACGTGCGCGTCGGTGGCCGCGAGGTCCGCCAGTATCTTCCGGTCCAGCGCCACCCCGGCCAGCTTGAGGCCGTGGATCAGCCGGCTGTAGGACAGTCCGTTGACTCGAGCGCCGGCGCTGATGCGAATGTTCCACAAACCCCGGAACACCCGCTTGCGCACCCGCCGGTCCCGGTAGGCGTAGGCCAGCCCGCGCTCGACGGTTTCCCTGGCGGCGCGGTAGAGCCGCCGGCGGCCGCCGACGTACCCCTTGGCCATCTTCATGATCTTTTTGCGGCGCCGGCGTGAGGCCGGTCCGCCTTTGACTCTGGGCATCGCGTGTGCTCCTTGAACGAACGTCAACGGAGGCGCTGCCGGGCAAGCGCCCGCGCGCCTCGTCTCGACGAATGGTACTGTCGGTGAATCCCGGCGCCTGTCTTTCCGGGAGGCGAGTCGCTCCTACAGATACGGTATGAGCCGCCGCATGCTCGTGGTCTCGTAGCTCGACACCGTAGCGGCCTGTCTCAGGCGGCGTTTCCGCTTGCGGCTCTTGGTGGACAGGATATGGCTCTTGAAGCCGCGCCGCCGCATGACCTTGCCGCTTTTGCTGACCTTGAACCTCTTGGCGGCTCCCCGGTTCGTCTTTATCTTTGGCATCCCTTGTTTCCTCGTCCCGTTCTAGGCGCTCGTCTTCGGCGTCAGCAGCATGGCCATGCTGCGCCCCTCGAGCTTGGGCGACACGTCCAGCTTGGCCATGTCCTGGACCTCGTCGAAGACCCCGGTGAGCATCGCCCGGCCCAACTCCGGGTGTGTGATCTCGCGGCCACGGAAGAAGACGGACACCTTGACCCGTTGTCCCCGTTCCAGGAAGCGCCGGATGTTGCGCACCTTGAACTCCAGGTCGTGCGAGTTCGTCCGCGCTCCCATCTTGACTTCCTTGACGGCGACAAAGGTGGCGTTGCGTTTCGCTTCCTGCGTTTTCTTCTTCTGCAGGTAGCGGTACTTGCCGTAGTCCATCAGGCGGCACACCGGGGGCTGTGCGTCGGGTGCCACCTCCACCAAGTCCAGCTCCCGTTGCTCCGCGATGCCCAGGGCTTCGTGCAACGGCATGACCCCGAGCTGCACGCTTTCGTCGTCGATGACGCGAACCTCGCGTGCCCGGATCTGCTGGTTGATTCTCGTAGGCCGCGCTATAAAGCACCTCCTGAATGACTATGCAGACACTGATTCATTGGACCCTTTCCGTCTCCCGGCCCAGATCTTCCCGGAGCCGCTCGGCGAACGCTTCCACCGACATCGGCGGAAGGTTCTCGCCGCCCCGTTTCCGCGCCGACAGGGTGCCGTTCCGCACTTCCTTGTCGCCGATGACCAGCGCATAAGGGATCTTGGCCACCTGGGCCTCGCGGATCTTGAATCCCAGTTTCTCGTTGCGCTCGTCCAACTCCACGCGCCAGCCCTCGTGCCGCAAACGGCCGCACACCTCGGTCGCGTACGGCAACTGCTGATCCGTCACCGTGACGACGCGCGCCTGCTCCGGTGCCAGCCACAGCGGGAACGCGCCCCCGGTGTGCTCGATCAACACGGCCATGAAGCGTTCGATGGAGCCGAGAATCGCCCGGTGGATCATCACCGGCCGTTCATCCGTCCCGGAGGCCGAGACGAAGCCGAGGTCGAACCGTTCCGGCATGGAGAAGTCGAGCTGGACCGTGCCGAGCTGCCAGCCGCGCTTCATCGCGTCCTTGACGACGAAGTCGATCTTGGGGCCATAGAAGGCGCCGTCGCCCTTGCTGATTTCATAGGCTACGTTCCGCGTCTCCAGTGATGCGGCCAATGCCGCCTCGGCACGTTCCCAGGTCTCCAGGGCGCCCAGATACTGGTCCGGCCTGGTGGAGAGGTAGACCTCCAGATCCTGGAAGTTGAACCTATGATACACCTCGCGAAGCATGTCAAGCAACGAGGCGATCTCTCCCTCGATCTGCGCCGGGGTACAGAAGATGTGGGCGTCGTCCTGCGAAAAGCTGCGCACCCGCGTGAGCCCGGCGGTGACGCCGGATTTCTCGTAGCGGTGCAGGCGCCCGAAGTCCGCCAGCCGGATGGGCAGGTCGCGGTACGAGCGCTTCTTCGACGCGTAGATGAACGTGTGGCTCGGACAGTTCATCGGCTTCACCCCGAACTCGCGCTCGTCGATGTGGGTGAAGTACATGTTGTCCTTGTAGTGCTCGTAGTGGCCGGAGCGATGCCACAGGCCCGCGTCGAAGATCTGCGGCGTGATCACCTCCTGGTAGCCGTAGCGCCGGTAGAGGCCGCGCATGTACTCCACCAGGGCGTTGTAGACGAAGGCGCCCTTGGGGTGGAAGAACGGGCTCGCGGGCGCCGCCGGGTGGAAGCTGAAGAGATCCAGCTCCTTGCCGAGCTTGCGGTGGTCGCGCTTGCGCGCCTCCTCCAGGAGCGCCAGGTGCTCCTTCAACTGCTTGCGGGCGGGGAACGAGGTGCCGTAGATGCGCTGGAGCATCTCGTTCCGCTCGTCGCCACGCCAATAGGCGCCGGCCACCGAGGTGAGCTTGAATGCCTCGATGATGCCGGTGCTGGGCAAGTGGGGGCCGCGGCACAGGTCGACCCAGTCGCCCTGCCGGTAGAGCGATACGGTCTCGTCCGGGATGTCCGAGATGATCTCCACCTTGTAGTCCTCACCCATCCCGCGAAACAGCTCGATGGCTTCGTCCCTGGGCACTTCCTCGCGCGCGATGGGCAGGTCCTGGCCGGCCAGCTCGCGCATCCGTTCCTCGATCTTCTCCAGCTCCTCCGGGGAGAACGGCTTGTCGCGCTTGAAGTCGTAGTAGAAACCGTCCTGGGTGGTGGGGCCGATGGTCACCTGGGTGCCGGGAAACAGGCCCTGGACGGCCTGGGCCATGAGATGCGCCGTGGAGTGGCGCAGGATGTCGATGCCCGCGGGGCTGTCGAGGGCGATCCATTCGACTTCGCAGCTTTGTGCCAGGGGTCGGGCGAGGTCCACGGCCCGGCCGTCGACGCTGGCCGCTACGATGCGCCTTCCCGAGGGAATGCCGCCGACGTCGCCGGCGTGCGTACCCGCGCTCACCTGGAGGGTTTCACCCCCCGGTACATTGACCTGAATCTTCTCCATGGCGGTGGCCTGTTCTACTGTCCGGACTCAAGCGGAAAACGGCTGGCAAGTGCCGGTGCGGGGAGTGGTCAGCCAAGGAATTGGATGGTAGGCACGGGCGGGATTGAACCGCCGACCTCTTCCGCGTCAAGGAAGCGCTCTCCCACTGAGCTACGTGCCTCGATGCACCTCCGCAAAGGTCTGATTTTATTACCAAAGTAAGGGGGTTTCTGTCAATGGCGCCAAGCCGCGGCGAGTTTCTTGAGTTGTCCCGAGACCTTGGCGCTCACCAGCGCGGTGACGCGGACGTCATGCTCGCCGTATTCCTCGGCGAGGATCCGTCCGCGTGCCCTGAGAAAGGGAATGATGGCGCTCTCGGACTGGGGCAGGGTGAGTTGGATCTGCTGCTTGCCCCGGTCCAGCACGCGGCCGATCGCCTCCAGCAGGCGCTCGATGCCGGCGCCGGTCCGGGCGGAGATCGGGCACACGCCCTCGTTGCCGGCGGCCGGGTAAACGGGCACGTGCTCGGCGACGTCGATCTTGTTGGGCACGATGAGGCGGGGGGTCTCGGCCGCGCCGATGTCGTCGAGCACCGAGTCGACGATGGCGAGTTGCCGGTCGGCGAGGGGGCTCGTGGGGTCCATCACGCACAGCAGCAGGTCGGCCTGGTGAACCTCTTCCAGCGTGGCCTTGAACGCGTCCACCAGCGCGTGGGGGATCTTGTTGATGAAGCCCACCGTGTCCACCAGCATCACCCGCTCGCCGTTGGGCAGGCGCAGGGCGCGCGTGCGCGGGTCGAGGGTGGCGAACAGCTTGTCCTCGGCGAGCACACCCGCGCGCGTGAGGTGGTTCATCAGCGTGGACTTGCCGGAGTTGGTGTAGCCTACCAGCGCGACCGTGGGGTAGGGGATGGACTCGCGCTCCTTGCGCTGCAGCGCGCGGGTATTGGCGACGCCCTCCAGCCGCCGCTTGAGCCGGCGGATGCGCTCGCGGATGCGCCGGCGGTCCACCTCGAGCTGGGTCTCGCCCGGTCCGCGGGTGCCGATGCCGCCCCCGAGACGGGACAGGTGCGACCACAGGCGGGTGAGCCGGGGCAGCAGGTATTCGAGCTGCGCCAACTCCACCTGCAGCTTGCCCTCGCGGCTCTGGGCGCGCTGCGCGAAGATGTCCAGGATGAGCTGGGTGCGGTCCACCACCCGGAGGTCCAGGGCCTTTTCCAGGTTCCGCTGCTGTGCCGCGGTGAGGTCGTTGTCGACGATGACGAGGTCCGGGCGGTGCTCGTCGACGAACGCCCGGATTTCCTCCACCTTGCCCGCCCCCAGCAGGGTGGCGCTGCGCACCCGTCCCGAGTGCTGGCTGAACACCTCGACGACCTGGGCGCCCGCGCTGGCCGCCAGGCTGCGCAGCTCTTCGAGGCTGTCCTCCAGCGCGACCTCCGTGGCGGAGGCCGGCGTTTCCACGCCCACCAGCAGCGCGCGCTCGGTGTTACAGCCCGAAGGGTCCAAGTGGCCGTTGACTCCCTCGATCATTCCCGCTCCCGAAACGTGATTGATATGAAAATAAAACCCTGTCCAATGAATTCAGTTAGTTACAGAAGTCCGCTACAGCCCGAATCGTCATTCCCGCGAAAGCGGGAATCCAGGCAGGGTGGAGTGGGGGCTGCTGCGATGCACGCCGCACCCCTCCACCCCTGGATTCCCGCTTTCGCGGGAATGACTTCGAGAAGGGCAGAAGCCTTGTCGGGGAGGAACCACTGGTTTCCGATCCGTGGGACATGGTCAGCCGGTCCTCCCCCGGATGCGGGCGCCGAACTTCCGGTGCACGGTGTCGAGCAGCGTCTTCGACGGATTGATGCGGAAGTCGGCGGGGCCGATCACCTTGGTCTCGCGCTCCGCGTTGGTCACGTGGAGGTAGACCGAGGCGGGGCCCTGCTCCCGGACGATGAGGTCGTGGAACTCGCGCAGCTCCCGCCGGCTCACTTCCTCCAGGTAGAAGTGCACCTCGCGCGGCATGGTCCGCGACGGCGCGGGGATGGCCTGGGCGCATGCCTCTTCCAGCGGGACGATGTCGTTGACGATGAGGGTGACGCGTTCCTCGCCGACATCGAGGCGGCCGTTGATGCGGATGGGTTCGTCGCGGCCGATGGTGTCCGCCGCCTGCCGGTACGTGTCCGGCCAGGCGATGGTGTCCACGAACCCGGTCTTGTCCTCCAGGTTGAAGTTGGCGTAGCGGTCGCCCTTCTTGGTGTTCTTGAGCTTGAGGGCGGTCACCACGCCCACCATGGTGACCTCGCCGTTGGCGTGGCCGCGCACCTGGTGCGCCGGCAACACCTGGAGCCGTTTCAGCGACTCCTCGAAACGGTCGAGCGGGTGGCCGGTGATGTAGAAGCCCAGGGTCTCTTTCTCGAAGGCCAGGAGCTGCCCGCCGCTCCATTCCTCCACCGACTCGTAGGCGTCCATGGGGTCCTTGGCCGGGGCTTGGGCTTCGAGCATGTCGAACATGCCGAACTGCGAGCTGTCCCGGTCCCGCTGGGACGACTGGCCGGCCTTCAGGGCATCGTCCAGGGCGGCCATGAGGCGTGCGCGGTAGACGCCGGTGGAGTCGAAGGCGCCGCACTTGACGAGGCTCTCCACCACGCGGCGGTTGACCACCTTCAGGTCCACGCGCCGGCAGAAGTCGAACAGGGACTCGAACGGTCCGGTGCGCTCGCGGGTCTCCCGGATGGTCTCGACCGCCTTTTCGCCCACGTTCTTGACCGCCGAGAGGCCGAAGCGGACGCGCTCGCCCACCACCGTGAAACGCGCGCCGCCCTCGTTGACGTCCGGCGGCAGCACCTCGACGCCCTGCTCTCGGCACTCGGCCAGGTTCTTGATGACCTTGTCGGTGTCGCCCATTTCCGAGCTCATGAGCGCGGCCATGAACTCCACCGGGTAGTGGGTCTTGAGCCAGGCTGTCTGGTAGGAGACCAGCGCGTACGCGGCGGAGTGGGAGCGGTTGAAGCCGTAACGGGCGAAGGTTTCCATCTGGTCGAAGATGGCGGTGGCGTGGTCGTCGCGGGTGCCGTTTCCCCGCGCCCCCTCGATGAACCGCTGCCGCTGGTTGGCCATCTCCACGGGGTCCTTCTTGCCCATGGCGCGGCGCAGGATGTCGGCGTCTCCCAGGCTGTAGCGGGCCATGGTCTGGGCGATTTGCATGACCTGCTCCTGGTAGACGATGACCCCGTAGGTGTCCTTCAGGATGGGTTTCAGAGCGGGATGCAGATACGAGACGTCTTCCTTGCCGTTCTTGCGTTTAATGAATTCCTCGGCCATGCCGCTGTCGAGGGGCCCCGGGCGGTAGAGGGCGAGGATGGCCACGAGGTCCTCGAAGCAGTTGGGCTTGATGCGCACCGTCATCTCGCGGATGCCCGTGCTCTCCAACTGGAAGATGCCGGTGGTGTTGCCGCTGCCCAGAAGCTTGTAGGCTTTCGCGTCGTCCAGCGGTACCGAATTGATGTCGGGTGCGCCGCCGCGGCTTGCCCGCACCAGGTCCAGGCAGTCGTGGATGAGGGTCAGGGTCTTGAGTCCCAGGAAGTCGAACTTGATCAGGCCGATCTTCTCCACGCTGGACATGTCGTACTGGGTGACGATGCCGCCGTCCCGGTCCATGTAGAGGGGCAGGTAATCCACCAGGGGGCGGTTGGAGATGACCACGCCGGCGGCGTGGGTGGAAGCGTGCCGGGTGAGGCCCTCCAGGCGCAGGGCGTGGTTGAGGAGGCTGGCCACCCGCGGGTCCTCGTCCGCGAGTTGGTTGAGCCGCGGCTCCTGCTTGAGGGCATCGGTAAGCGGGCAGTCGAAGCCCTGCCGGGAAGCGGGCACGAGCTTGGCGATGGCGTCGGTCTCGGCGAAGGACAGGCCCACGGCGCGGCCCACGTCGCGGATGGCGGCCTTGGCCTTGAGGGTCCCGAAGGTGGTGATCTGGGCTACCTTGTCGGCGCCGTACTTGTCCTTGACGTACTGGATCACCCGGTCCCGGCCGCGGATGCAGAAGTCCACGTCGATGTCCGGCATGGAGCGCCGTTCCGGGTTGAGGAAGCGCTCGAACAGCAGGTTGTGGCGGATCGGGTCGAGGTCGGTGATGCGCAGGGCGTAGGCCACCAGGCTCCCGGCCGCCGAGCCGCGGCCGGGCCCCACCGGGATGCCCTCGTCCTTGGCGTGGTTGATGAAGTCCGCCACGATCAGGAAGTAGCCCGGGAACTGCATGCTCTTGATGACGCCCAGCTCGTATTCGAGCCGCTCCCGGTAGGCGTCTCGGTCCACGTCTCCGGCGTCCTTGAGGCGCTCGTCCAGCCCCTGGCGGGCGCGCGCATCCAGGTAGTCGTCCAGGCTCTCGTCGTTGGGGGTCTCGTAGTTCGGGAAGTGGTACTTGCCGAACTCGATGTCCACTTCGCAGCGTTCCGCGATGGCGACGCTCTGGTCCACGGCTTCCGGCAGGTACGCGAACCCCTCCAGCATCTGGTCGGTGGACTTGAGGAACAGCTCCTCGGTGTCCATCTTCATTCGGTTGGGGTCGTTGTGCCCCTTGCCGGTCTGGATGCACAGCAGGATGTCGTGCGCGTGGGCGTCCTCGGGATGGAGGTAGTGGCAGTCGTTGGTGGCGACGATGGGCAGGGAGAGGTCCTTGCCCAGCTCGAGGATGCCGGCGTTGACCTTCTCCTGCAGCGGCAGCTTGTTGTCCTGGACCTCCAGGTAGTAGCGGCCGTCGAAGATGGCCCGGTAGGCCTCGGCCACCTTCCGGGCCTGCTCCATGGAGCCCAGGGTGAGGGCCTTGGCCATCTCGCCGCTCAGGCATCCGCTCAGGGCGATGATGCCGGCGTTGAACTCCTTCAGGAGTTCCTTGTCGATGCGCGGCTTGTAGTAGAACCCCTCGGTGAAGCCCTGCGTCACCAGCCGGCACAGGTTGCGGTAGCCCTCCTGGTTCATGGCCAGCAGGATCAGGTGGTGGTTGTGCTCCCTGTTGCCGCGGTCCACCCCCTGGCGGTCGTAGCGGCTCCCCGGCGCCACGTAGACCTCGCAGCCGAGGACCGGCCTGATGCCGGCGCCCACCGCCTTGCGGTAGAACTCCACGGCGCCGAACATGTTGCCGTGGTCGGTCATGGCGATGGCCGGCTGCCCCAGGCTCTTGGCCCGCTCGATCAGCGGATCGATCTTGTTGGCCCCGTCGAGCAGGCTGTACTGGGTGTGGCAATGAAGGTGTACGAAGTTGTGCTGGCTCATGAAATTAGAGTCCTCACCCCTGAATCGTCATTGATATGAAAACAAAATCTTGTTCAATGATTTCTGGTAGTTACGGAATCCCGCTGCACCCCAAGGAGTCATTCCCGCGGAAGCGGGAATCCAGGCGGGGTGGGGTCGGGCAATGAGGTCGCCACACCCCCCACCCCTGGATTCCCGCTTTCGCGGGAATGACGTTGTAAGAGATGCCGAATTTGTAACCTGTTGATTTGCATCCATTATTTTTTGCGGCCGCGTCTCGCGAGCTGCAACACCCCGACACGTCACTCCCATTCGATGGTGGCGGGGGGCTTGGACGAGACGTCGTAGACCACCCGGTTGATGCCGCGCACCTCGTTGATGATGCGGTTGGAGATGCGTCCGAGAAGCTCGGGCGGCAGCGCCACCCAGTCGGCGGTCATGCCGTCCTGGCTGTCCACGGCGCGGATGGCGGCGACGTTCTCGTAGGTGCGCTCGTCCCCCATGACGCCCACGGTGCGGATGGGCAGCAGGATGGCGAAGGACTGCCAGATGCGTTCGTACAGCCCGGCGCCGCGCACCTCCTCCACCACGATGGCGTCCGCGGCCCGGAGGACGTCCAGGCGTTCCTCGGTGACGTCGCCGAGGATGCGGATGGCCAGTCCCGGTCCCGGGAAGGGCTGCCGGTAGATCCACCGGTCCGGCAGGCCCAACTCGTGGCCCAGGACGCGCACCTCGTCCTTGAACAGTTCCCGCAGCGGCTCCACCAGTTCGAACTTCATGTTCTCGGGCAGTCCGCCGACGTTGTGGTGGCTCTTGATGAGGGCGGACGGGCCGGCGTGGGGCACGGACTCGATGACGTCCGGGTAAAGGGTCCCCTGGCACAGGAACGGGAAGTCGCCGAGCTTGCGCGTCTCCTCCTCGAACACGCGGATGAAGAGGTTGCCGATGCGCTTGCGTTTCTCCTCCGGGTCCTCCACCCCCTCGAGCGCGTCGACGAACCGGCGCGACGCGTCCACGTAGCGGAAGCCGGCGCCGAAGCGCTCTCCCATGACCTGCGATACGGTTTCCGGCTCGCCCTGGCGCAGGAGCCCGTTGTTGACGAACACGCACACCAGCCGGTCGCCGATGGCGCGGTGCACCAGGGTGGCGGCCACCGACGAGTCGACGCCGCCGCTCAGGCCGCACAGCACGCGCGCGCCGCCCACCTGCGCGCGGATGCGTTCCACCGCGGCGCTGGCGAAGTGCTCCATGTCCCAGTCGGCGGCGCACCCGCAGATGCGGAACAGGAAGTTGTCCAGAATGGTCCGGCCGTTCCGGGTGTGCACCACCTCCGGGTGGAACTGGAGGCCGTAGAAGCGCCGTCGGTCGTCGGCGAACGCGGCGATGGGGGAGTTGCCGGTGTGCGCCAACACCGACCAGCCCTCGGGCAGCGCCGTCATGCGGTCGCCGTGGCTCATCCACACGCTCTGGCCGTTCTCCGTGCCGAGCCCGGCGAAGAGGTCGTCGTCGTCGTCGATGGCGAGGTCGGCGAGGCCGTACTCGCGCTCCGTGGCTTCGGCCACGCCGCCGCCCATGGCCTGGTTGATGAGCCCCATGCCGTAGCAGATGCCGAGAAACGGCACCGGCAGCCGGAACAGCTCGTCGCCCACCCGCGGCGCGCCGCCGCCGTACACGCTGGCGGGGCCGCCCGACAGGATGATGCCGGCGGGTTCCAGGCGCCGCAGTTTCTCGACCGCGGTATCGAAAGGGTGTATCTCGCAATACACGCGCGCCTCGCGCACGCGGCGGGCGATGAGCTGGGTGTACTGCGATCCGAAGTCGAGGACGACGATCATTCTCTGCGGTAGTTGGGCGCTTCGTTGGTGATGAAGACGTCGTGCACGTGCCCCTCGGTGAGGCCCGCGGCCGTGATCTGCATGAAGCGGGCCCTGGTCTGCAGCTCCTCGATGGTGGCGCAGCCGACGTAGCCCATGCCCGCGCGGATGCCGCCGATGAGCTGGTAGACGTTGGCGGCCAGGGGACCGCGGTAGGGCACCTGCCCCTCGACCCCCTCGGGCACGAGCTTCACTTCTTCCTCGACGTCGTCCTGGGCGTAGCGGTCCTTGCTGCCCTCGCGCATGGCGCCGATGGAGCCCATGCCGCGGTACACCTTGTAGGTGCGCCCCTGGTAGAGCACCGTCTCTCCCGGGCTTTCCTCGCAGCCACCGAACAGCGTGCCGATCATGACGGAGCTGGCGCCCGCCGCCAGTGCCTTGGTGACGTCGCCGGAGTACTTGATGCCGCCGTCCGACACCAGCGGAACACCGGTGCGCGCGCCGACCCGCGCGCAGTCGGCGATGGCGCTGAGCTGGGGCACGCCGACCCCGGACACCACCCGGGTGGTGCAGATGGAGCCGGGTCCGACCCCCACCTTGACGCCGTTGGCGCCCGCGTCGATGAGCGCCCGGGTCCCCTGTGCCGTGGCCACGTTGCCGGCGATCATCTCCAGCTCCGGATAGTCGCTTCGGATCTGCAGCACCGTCTCCAGCACCTTGGCCGCGTGGCCATGGGCCGTGTCCACCGCGATGACGTCGACGCCGGCCCGCACCAGCGCCTCGACGCGCTCCTCCCGGTCCGGCCCCACGCCCACCGCGGCCCCCACCCGCAGGTGCCCGCGGTCGTCCTTGCACGCCATGGGATGGCGGGTCTTCTTCTCGATGTCCTTGACGGTGATCAGCCCCTTCAGGCGAAAGTGGTCGTCCACCACCAGGAGCTTTTCGATGCGGTGCTGGTGCAGCAGCTCCTGGGCCGCGTCGAGGTCGACGCCGTCCTGCACGGTGACCAGGTTCTCCTTGGTCATCAGCTCGTCGACGCAGCGTTCCAGGTTCTTCTCGAAGCGCAGGTCACGGTTGGTGAGGATGCCCACCAGGCGCCCGCCCAGCGTCACCGGCAGGCCCGAGATGCCGTTCCGGTCCATCAGCTCGCGCGCCTCGGCGATCTTCTGGTGCGGGTTCACGGTCACCGGGTCCAGGATCATGCCGCTCTCGAACTTCTTGACCTTCTCCACCTCCCTGGCCTGGTCCGCGGGCGCCATGTTCCGGTGGATGAAGCCCATGCCTCCCTCCTGGGCCATGGCGATGGCCGTGCGCGCCTCGGTCACCGTGTCCATGGCGGCGCTCAGGAGCGGGATGTTGAGCCGGATGCGTTCGGTCAAGCGCGTCGAAACGTCCGCGTCCCGCGGCAGGACCGACGATTCCGCGGGCACCAGCAGCACGTCGTCGAACGTGAGTCCTACGGGCAAGATCTCCTGGTCGAGCATCCTTCACCTCGGTCCGGACGGTACGAAAACGGTACAAAAAAAGCCCAGACTTCCGCCTGGGCTTCCTGTTGTTCTCGCTTGGCTGATCTCCATGTTTTCTCCTAGCAAGATTCCCGTTTCGTGGCAAGTTTAAGTTCCCGCCGGATGCACCGATTGTATCTACAGACGATGCTTTCAAGGATTTACGGCGCGGCGCTTCACGGGATCGACGCCCTCAAGGTGGCGGTGGAAGTCGACATCGCCTCGGGACTGCCCGAAACGTTCATGGTGGGCCGGCCCGAGGGCGCGGTGCGCGAGAGCAAGGTGCGCATCCGGGCGGCGTTGCGGAACTGCGGGTACCCGTTCCCGTACAAGCGCATCACCATCAACCTGGCCCCGGCGGACGTCCGCAAGGAGGGTTCCGGTTACGATCTTCCCATGGCCGTGGGCATTGCCGCGGCGCAGGGCGTGGTGGTTTCCTCCCGCCTGGGCGACTGTCTGCTGGTGGGCGAACTGTCGCTGGACGGCGCCGTCAAGCCGGTGCGCGGTGCGCTGCCCATCGCCGTCGCGGTGAAGCGCGAGGGCCTCGCGAGTCTGATCGTGCCCCGCGCCAACAGCGCGGAGGCCGCGGTGGTGCAGGGCATCGACGTGTACGGCGTGGACAGCCTCGCCGAGGTGGTGGATTTCCTGAACGGGGAGCGGGAGATCGAGCCCACGCGCGTGGACCTGGCCCGGCTCTTCCACAGCCACGCGGTGCACGACGCCGACCTGAGCGACGTGCGCGGCCAACCGCACGTCAAGCGCGCGCTGGAAGTGGCCGCGGCCGGGAGTCACAACGTCCTGCTCATGGGTCCACCCGGGTCCGGCAAGACCATGCTCGCCAAGCGGCTCGCCACCATCCTGCCGGACCTGACCCTGCCGGAGGCCCTGGAAACCACCAAGATCCACAGCGTGGCGGGGGTTCTCGACGGGCGCGCGCTGGTGGCCGTGCGCCCGTTCCGGGCACCGCACCACACCATCTCCGACGCGGGGCTCGTGGGCGGCGGCTCCGTGCCCAAGCCCGGCGAGGCTTCCCTGGCACACAACGGCGTCCTGTTTCTCGATGAGGCCCCGGAGTTCCGCCGGCACGTCCTGGAGGTCCTGCGCCAGCCCCTGGAGGACGGCCGCATCACCGTGGCCCGCGCCGCGGGCTCCATCGACTACCCGGCGAGCGTCATGCTCGTGGCGGCCATGAACCCGTGCCCGTGCGGCTTCTTCGGCGACCCGCAGAAGGAGTGCCGCTGCACGCCCATGCAGATCGCCCGCTACCGCTCACGGGTCTCCGGCCCGTTGCTCGACCGCATCGACATCCAGGTGGAAGTGCCGGCCGTGGCCTACGAGGCCCTCGCTTCGCATGCGCCCGGCGAACCGTCCGAAGCCGTGCGCGAGCGCGTCAACCAGGCCCGGAGGGTCCAGGTGGAGCGCTTCGGGGAGGCAGGAATCCACGCCAACGCGCGCATGAGCGCGCGCGACGTCCGCCGCTACTGCCGCGTGGACCCGGCGGGCGAACAACTCCTGGAGAACGCCATCAACCGCCTCGGGCTGAGCGCCCGCGCCTACGTGCGCATCCTCAAGGTCGGCCGCACCATCGCCGACCTCGCCGGCGCCGAAGCCATCCAGTCCGCGCACATCGCCGAAGCCATCCAGTACCGCAGCCTGGACCGGCCGCTGGTGTAGTCGTCAACTGTCAGCATCTGATATTATCGGACATACGGAGGAGGCTTCAAAGCCGAACATTCATGTTACGGCACCCATGGAAGCGTACATCAAGGGACAAATCGAATCCGGCGCCTATGCCAATCTCAGCGAGGTGGTGAGGGCGGGGATACGGCTGCTGATGGAACGGGACGGCGCGCGTCAGTTCTACGCATTGAAGGCCGAACTGGAGCACGCGGTGCGCGAAGCAGAGGCGGGGGAGTTCGACGACTTCGATCCCGAAGCCTTCGATCCTGAAGCTTATCGGTGGCGTTCCGGGGCGTTGACCATCCGGCTATACAGCAGGGGCGCCAGCAGCTTCTCGTAGAGCATCGACCGAGTCAGGACATCGAGTGTCCCGCGTCACAAACGTCCTTGTGGACATTCGACGCGCGGTGCGGCCGTTGGCCAGCGCCATGCGCCGGCGGAACTCGTCCGCGCGGCGGAACATCTCACCAAGGATCGAGCGGTCGAACTGCTGTGAATACAGGACGTGCCGAATGGTGGCAGCCCGTTGGTCAGCCCGCCTGATCCAGCGCCTGCTGGGGCAGCGTGGTCTGAGAGCCGACGACGGGTCCGGGCATGGGAGCCGGGCCGAACTCGATCTTGCAGCCGGCGAATTCGCCGCGCAGCTTGACCTTGCCGCTGTTGACGAGGTGTGTGACGACGGCCTTCAGTTCGTCGGGAGTGTTGGCGTGTTCGCCGACCGCGTTGATGACGTCCAGAAGCGTGAGTGATTGCATCGTGGTTTCCTCTTTCAAAGGATTATTTCTCCCGTTCTGTTGACGCAAACTTCGTGCCATGAGCCACGGCGCTGTAAGGCCCTGAAATTCGGCGATTTCCCGCGTAGCGTGGACATTCGTCGTCGACGGAATCGTCGATGGTCAACGTTCCCGTCGACGGTTTCATGCCACCTGATGAGGCGACCAGCGGGCGACGTCGTAGAGGGAAGAACGCGGATGCAAAAAACCCCTCGGGGCCGGTATCGGCTCGTTCCGAGGGGAGCGGGCTGGTGCGTCAGCAGAACGACCGGTTTGTACTACGGACTGGGGTGTCGTGTCAAGAGGCTGACGTGTGGCGCGCGCGCCTATCTGCGCGCCTTGATCTCTTCGATCAACTGCGGCACCACCTTGAAGACGTCTCCCACGATGCCCAGGTCGCACATTTGGAAGATGGGCGCTTCAGCGTCCTTGTTCACCGCGACAATCAGCTTGGAGTCCTTCATGCCGGCGAGATGCTGCACGGCGCCGGAGATGCCGCAGGCGATGTAGAGATCCGGCTTGACGGTCTTGCCGGTCTGACCGATCTGGAGGGAGTAGGGCACCCAGCCCGAGTCCACCACGGCGCGGGTGGCGCCCACGGCGCCGCCAAGGAGATCCGCCAACTCCCGCAACATGTCGAAGTTCTCTTCCGCGGCCAGTCCGCGACCGCCGGAGACCACGATCCTGGCGCCGTCGAGTTGAGGCCCCTCGGCCTTGGCGACGACCTTTTCCTTGAGCCGGACCTTGCACAGCTCGGCGTCGGCCGGGGCGGCTACCTCTTCGACCACCGGGGTCTTGGGGTTCGGGGCAGGCTCGAAGGACTTGGGCCGTACCAGCAGGAGCTTGACGTCGTCGTGTACCAGCGTGGCGGTGTTCCAGTAGCTCGCGCCCAGGGCCGGGATCTTGGCCTCCACCGCGCCGTCGGTCAGGGTGAAGTCCGCCACGTCCGTGATGGCGCCGCAGTCGAGGGCGGCGCTCAGGGCCGCGGCCACGTCGCGACCGCCGTAGCTCGACGCGAACAGGACCAGGGCGGGCTTGTGCTGCCGGATCAGGGACTCCACGACCGTGGCGGCGGGCAGGGTCAGGTAGTCGCGGAACACCGGGTCGGGGGAGACGTAGACCTTGCTCGCTCCGTGCTCGCCCAGCAATGCCACCGCGTCGTCCGGTGCCGGACCCAGCAGGATCGCCTCGGCTGTGCCCACGGCAGCCGCCTTGGTCACCATCTCCAGCGTCGTCGAGGTGACGGCGCCGTCCACCACCTCGCCATAGACCCAAATCACGTCGGACATACGGAAGACCTTGCTGAATGCACGCTAAATGACCTTGGCCTCGGCCAGGAAATCGGCGATGCGCTTGCCGCCGTCGCCGTCGTCCTCCACCACGTCGCCCGCCTCGCGCCGGGGCGGCCTGCCCACCTCCAGCACCCTCTCCCGCGCGCCCGCCTCGCCCACGTCGCCGGCCCCAAGCCCCAGGTCCGCCGCGGAGTACTGCACGATCTCCTTCCGCTTGGCCGCCATGATGCCCTTGAGCTGCGGATAGCGGGGCTCGTTGATGCCGCTGGTGACCGTCACCAGCGCCGGAAGGTCGGCCTCCACCACGTCGTAGCCGGATTCGCTCTGGCGCTTGACGGTGAGGGTGTTCCCCTCCACGCTCATCTCGTTGGCGAAGGTCACCGGCGGGACCCCGAGCAGGCGCGCGACCTGGCCGGGCACGATGCCGGAATAGCTGTCGCTGCTCTCGGTGCCGCAGATGATGAGGTCGAAGGGCTTCTTGCCGATGGCGGCGGCCAGGGCCTTGGCGGTGGCCAGGGCGTCGGACCCCGCCAGCGCGTCGTCGAAGATGTGCACGGCGGAGGTGGCGCCCATGGCCAGCGCGGTGCGGACGCCGATGGTGATCTCGTTGAACCCCATGGTCACCAGCGTGACCGTGCCGCCCTCCTGCTCCATCAGCCGCAGACCCTCCTCCACGGCGCTGGCCGCGGCCGGATCCAGCTCGTGGGCCACACCCTTGCGGATCATCCGCTTCGTGGCTGGATCGATCTCGATGGTGACGGTGCTGGCGGGAATGATCTTGCCGCAGACGACGATGTCCAAGGTGCGAACCTCCGATACACGTACTGGGCCGGCAACGCCGGCGATTGCGCGGGTTCGATGTTGGAGGCGGGAATGGGGCGGGGTTCCGGCGCGGCTACTCCAGCCACTCGGAAACCTTCCCCTCCATCACCATGTCCAGGACTTCGTGGCAGTCCTTGAGGGCCTGGTCCACGACTTCTTCGTCCTTGATGTTGGGAATCGCCTTGTTGACGGCTCCGTGGACCGCGGTAATGAAGTCCTTCAGGTACTCGTCCAGCTCGACAGTATTGGGTGCTTGTGCCATTTCCATCTCAGCCTCAGGTGTAGAGCCGGCCTTCGTTGGGATCGGGGATCTCGAGGCCCATGTCCGTGATGAGGGCGTTGATTTCCGCGGTGTACTCCGCCCGCTGCTGGCGGTTGGTGCGCCGCTTGAGGCCCCAGTGGCGGTACCGCTCGGAGCGCCATGAGTCGGACTTGCCGAACATGTCCAGGCCCTTGACGTACCAGTAGTTGATCGCGTTCTGGACCCGTTCCTTCGACTCGTCTCCCTTCTCGGCCATCTCCCGCGTCAGGTTTGTGCCGAAGGCGATGTGGGCGGACTCTTCCAACTCCATGGTGGGTAGGATTTCGGCAAGAGGCACGTAGCTGCAGTCCTCGAACTCCTCGAGCTGAAAGCGGCCGACCCGGTCGATCAGGAAACCGAAGACGGCGAAGTCCTCCCAGGTGGTGATCTTGCCGCGGAAAGCCTCCACGTAGCGCTTCTGGTTGGGCCAGCTCAGCACGTAGGACACGTCCTCGCCGACGTCGCCGGCCAGCCGCGCCATCTTGCGGTAGTGGTCTACCTCCTCGGCCGCGGTGCGCGCCACCACGAGCTGGTACAGTTTCGTCGGCGCCTTCGGCAGCATGTCCTCCAGGTAGAGGTGCGGACCGCCGATCTCGCAGTCGCACTGGATCGCGAGCACCCGCTTCAGCAGATCCTGGTACTCCGGATCCATCTTCTCGAAGTCCTTCAACTCGACTTTGTCGGTGAACATGGCGGTTCTCCCTTTTGACTTTGCAACTAAATTCGGGTTAGCAGAAGCCTCCATTCATGGCAAGTGGAAGGGCGTGCATGAACAGGCGCAAGGTGACGAAACGGGTGCGCGAAGGAGAGCGCGTTGCCGAAATGGAAGTCGAGTTGTTGGAAGAACCCGAGGGGTGGTCGCCGTACCTGTCGCTTGCGGACGCGTACCGCCTCGACGAGGTGCGCGAGGCTCTCCGCCGGAAAAGGTTGGAAGACATGTCGCATAACGTACTCGGCAGCGTGACCGTCCCGAAGAACTCGGGCTACGCCGTTACTGTGATGCAAGGGCAGTGTGTCCGCGTGGCGGGGCGGTCGGTGGTGGATTTCGTGGCCTTCAACCTGCATGACCTCACGGAGCGGTTCGACCAGGCGCGCACCAAGACCAACCAGGCCAAGCTCTTCATCAGCACGGGCGACCAGCTCCTGTCCAAGGACAACAACCCGCTGCTGACCATCGTGGCGGACACGTTCGAGGAGGGGCGGCACGACCTGCAGAAGGGCATGTGCAGCCGCAAGCGCTTCGAGCTGGTGGCGGCGGGGCTCGCGCAGCGGAACTTCATCGAGGGGGTGGACCCCAACCCCAAGCGGCCCGAGGACATCCCCACCCACGGGTGCTACGAGAACCTGTCCGAGGCGGTGCGCCCGTGGGACATCGCTCCGGTGGACATCCCGAGCCCGTTCAACATCTTTCAGACCATGCGCTTCGACCCGGACACGGGGGCCATCTTCGACACCTTCGTACGCCCCAAGGATGAGGCGCACGTGGACTTTCGCGCGGAGATGGACTGCCTGGTGGCGGTGAGCGCCTGCCCGGAGTCGGGCCGTGGGCAGGCGATCCGGGTAGAGGTCTTCGAGGAGCGGGACGAGTAGGGACCGGGGTGCGGGGGAGGAGAGACATGGACGCGCGGGACGCATGACGATGGATGTACAGGATGCCTTTCTCATTGCCGGCAGGCACGTCGAGGATTCGGAGCTGGACGCGCTGTTCACCGAGCTGCTGCGGGTGCCGTCGGAGCACACGGAGCGCATGGAGTCCGATCCGGCAGTGACGGCCTTCGTGGCCGGCGTCGTGGCGCCGCGGCTCGAAGCGCTCACCGGCGTGGCGCCGCGAATCGACGGCATGGGCAACCTGCTCTGGCAACTCGGCGGAACGGCGGCGGATCCGGCGGGCGGCCTGCTCTTCATGGGCTACGCCATGACCTACCCCGCGAGTTCCATGCCGGAGCCCTTCTCCGGAAAGGTGGTGCCCGGCGAGCCCTACGGGCTCGATGGGCCGTGCGTGTGGGGGCGGGGGGGTTGCGAGCAGAAGGCCGCGCTGGCCGCCATGCTGGCGGGCGTCGCCGCGGTGACGCGATCGGGCCGGGAGCCGGCGCGGCCCTTGTCCCTGGCCGTGAGCACGGCCGGCGAGACCGGGCGGCACGACGCGGCCCGCTACATGCTGGAGCAGGACGGCCTCACGGCCCGCTATGGCATCGTCGGGCTGGGCACCACCAACCGGGTCTGCCTGGGCAACAAGGGCCGCATCGACGTGGATGTGGTGGTGCGCGGCAAGTCCTGCCACAGCAGCACGCCGTGGGCGGGGGTCAACGCGGTGGACGGCGCGCGCGCCGTGCTGGAGCGGCTGGACGGTCTGGTGGACGGCATCGCCCATCCGGAGCTGGGTCCGGCGAGTCTCGCGGCCACTCACATCGAGAGCGGTCCCGACATCCTCCACACCATCCAGGACCACTGCCGGCTGACGCTGGACCGGCGCCTCCTGCCGGGCGAGGAGCCCGCAGAAGCGTTGGCCGCCATCTCGCGGGCGCTGGCGGACATGGAGCCCTGGCAGGTGGAGGTGACGCAGGGGAACTTCATGTACCCGGCCGACGTGCCGGCCAGCAGCGAGGTGGCCGCGGCGCTGGAGGCGGCGCGCGGGCAGGCGGGCGAGGCCGGGCCGCCGCTATACTTCCCGGCGGCACTGGACGCGGGCTATCTCAACGAGAAGGGCATCGAGACCGTCATGTTCGGTCCGGGCGACCTGGCCTTCGCCCACACGGACGCCGAGGTGGTGCCGCTGGGGCAGGTGCGCCGGGCGGCGAGGATATATGCCGCGGCGGCGCTGCGACTGCTTGCTTGACCGCTCCCAATACGTCATTCCCGCGAAACTTGGCACCCGGCCCCCCGAATCGTCATTCCCGCTTTAGCGGGAAAGACGAATCGGGGGGCCAGGTGCCCAGTTTCGCGGGAAAGACGTAATGGGAGCGGGCAAGCAAGCACTCGCAGCGCCGCCGCGGCAAATATCCACGCCGCCCGGCGCACCAGCCCCAGCGG
>JAJEAI010000027.1 GCA_022824205.1 Candidatus Binatia bacterium | reverse complement strand
AATCCAGGTGGCGGTGGGCGGGGACACCGGCCAGTTGGCTCCTCCCCACCCATGGATTCCCGCTTTCGCGGGAATGACGATTCGTAGGGCGTGCGTCGGATCGCTCTTCACAAACCATTTTTTGCAACATTGAGGTTAAGTTGACCAACACGGCATCCCCCACCTCCGCGGCCATGCTCTGCGTGCTTCTGCTGACGACGTGCGTCGCCAGCGCCCAGACCCTGGAGCAAGCGCGGGCGGCGCACGCGGAAGGCCGCTTTGTCGAGGCGGCGGAGTTGGGCGTGGCGCTCAAGACTTCCGCGGGATATGCGCTGGCGGCGCAGGCGCTGGCGATGCAAGGCTACGTCCTCGCCGGGGACGAGGAAAAGCAGGGGCTTTTCCAGCAAGCCGTGGAGTTGGCGGAGGAGGCGGTGCGGCTCGATCCGGCCAATCCCGAGGCGCATATCCAACTGGCCCATGCACGCGGCCGCTACGCCCGGACCATCGGTTTTTTGCAGGCGGTGACCGGGGGATATGCGACCAAGGTGCGGGAATCGGTGGAGGAGGCGCTGCGGTTGGACCCCGACAAGGCGGCCGGCCATCTGAGCCTGGCCACTTGGCACGCGGAGATCGTTCACGCCGCGGGGGGCATGGCCAGGTTCCTCTATGGCGCGACGGAGAAGAAGGCGCGGGGCCACTATGCGCGTGCGCTGGAGCTCATGCCCGACGCCAAGGTGGTGTGCGTCGAATTCGCCTACGGGCTGCTGCTGCTGGACGAGGAAGGGAACCGGGAGGAGGCGCGGCGGCTGCTGAAGCGCGCCGTCGAAAAACCCTCCAAGGATGCCGTGGACCGGTTCTATCACGAAACCGCGGTGGCGCGGCTGGCGGCTCTCGGTGGCCGCTAGGGACCCGTTCGGGCAGTCAGGCTTTGAAAGCCCGTTTCTCGTAGACGGTAGCTATCCGTCGCCCGTTCCAGACGTAGCACAAATGCCGCTCCTGCCGGGCGTTGGAAAGGAGCGGCGGGCGGAAGACCGCGGCGCACGCGCCACCGTCGCGGCGCACGCTATCGTAGGCGATGCCGTTTGAGCCTTCCGCGCGGAGCGTCTTCGCCAGGGACTGGGCCGCGGCATAGTCGTCAGGGCGGTAGACTTCGGCAAAAGCGGCTTGTCGACCGCACAGGTCGTGAAGGTGGCCTTCGAGATCGATGGCGTAGATTCGCATGTCGAGTTCCATGCGGGGTTGCGCCGTGGCGCGCATGAAGTGTTCTCGATGGTATTTCGTTTCGGCGATGGCGGTGTCGAGTTCCCTGGCGGTGTAGAACACGCAGTAGCTGCCGTCGGAGAAGCGGCTTCCCTCCGGGTTGGGGTGGGTGAAGGCTGCCATGACGACGCTGGTTCCGGGGCCGCTGATGCGGTCCTCGGGCAGCACGAGGCCGATGTCGCCAGCCTCGTCCCGAAGCCGCGGGTTGGTGAGCGACTCCAGTTCAAAGATCGCTTCCAGGTCGTCGGGATCGGCCACCCGCTCGAACAACTGGATCGGAGGGAAGCGGCTCGGGACGATCCGCCAGCAGGGCTTCCACTCGACGCGGACGACCGGTGGCTTCACGCCCAGCCGCCGCGCTGCGCGTCGAGGTATTGGCGCACGACGAAGAGGTCGGCGACTTGGCCCGACAACATGCGGTCGAGAGCCGACCGGCCCCCGAACAACGGTGCGTCGTTCGGCCGCTTCACCCATTCATCGGCCGCCGTTTCGTCGGGCAGCAGGATCTGGAGCGCCTTGTAGATTCCCAGGATGTACGAAATGCGTTCCAGGGTGTCTTTCGGCAAGACCGTGTTCGGGTCCTTCTTCCACTTGAAGAAGGTGGACCGCGCCCCCACCCCGAGAAGCGTCATTTGCTCCGCCACCGAGAGGTTCCAGGCACCGGCAATGCGGAAGAACGTTCGCAGCGCCGCACCGGAATAGCCCTTGCGGTCAGTGGCGGTCGTGGAGCGTGCGGGTACAGGCATATGGAATCCAAAAATGACCTTTTCTTATCCTTAGTACATTTATGGATCAGCTACAATCCCTGCCGCGCGCCGTCGCAGAACAAGAGAACCACCAAGGAACTCCAGTCTCGCTTCCCTCAAACCTTGCTCGTGGCCGGGTCTGTGATAATTCCTATTTATCATGGACGTCACCCTGCGCCAGCTCGAATACTTCGTCGCCGTGGCCGAGCGCCTGAGCTTCCGGGCCGCGGCCGAGGCGTGCTTCGTGACCCAGCCGGGCCTGAGCGTGCAGCTCAAGGAGCTGGAGGGAATGCTGGACGTGCAGCTCTTCGAACGCAGCCGGCGCAAGGTCCTGCTCACGCCGGAAGGGGAGAGGCTGTTGCCGCTGGCGCGCGGCATCCTGATCCGGGCCGGCGAGCTGGTGGACACTGCGCGCAGCCTCACGCGGCCGCTTTCCGCCACGCTGCGGTTGGGGGTCATCCCCACGGTGGCTCCGTACCTGCTGCCCAAGGCACTGCCGGCAATCCGCCGGCGGCATCCCGACCTGCGCATCCTGCTGCACGAGGACTTCACGCACCGGCTGCTGGCGCTCCTGGGTGAGGGTAAGCTGGACCTGTTGCTGCTGGCCCTGGAGGCGGACCTGGGCGACGTCGCCACCCTGCCGCTGGCCGCGGACCCTTTCGTGGTGGCGGTGCCGGGCGGCCATCGCTTCGGCGCGCGCAAGCGCCTCACCCAGGCCGATCTCGCCGGCGAGCCGGTGCTGCTCCTGGACGACGGCCACTGCCTGCGCGACCAGGCCCTGGAGGTCTGCCGGAGCGGCGGCGCCGGCGAGGTCGGCGACTTCCGCGCCGGCAGCCTGAACACCCTGGTGCAGATGGTGGCAGGCGGCATCGGCATCACCCTGCTGCCCCAACTCGCCGTGGACGTGGAGTGCCGTCCGCCCTCGCCGGTCGTCATCCGCCCCTTCCGCAAGCCCGAGCCCGCCCGCACCATCGGCCTTGCCTGGCGCCCGAGCTCGCCCCGGGAGCAAGAGTTCCGGCTGCTGGGGGAGATGCTGGCGCTGTAGGGGCGCGTGGGACTATCGCTGTAGGGGCGCGTGGGACTATAATTCCTACGGAGGTGCAAACATGACTTCCATCTCGAAGAGCAAGCTCAAGGCAAACATGTTTCGCATCTTTCGCGAGATCGACGAATGGCCGGAACCGTGAAGGAGCCGACCGACACCTCCCCGGATGCCATCACCCGGGATCCCGTGTGCGGGATGGAGGTTCCCCTCTCGGCGGGGAAGCCTTCACTGGAGCATCTCGGGCGGCGGTACCATTTCTGCTGCGAGGGGTGCCTGAACAAGTTCGCGGCGGCGCCCGACGATTACATCGAGGCGAAGGATCCGGTCTGCGGCATGACGGTCCAGCGCGCGACCGCGCGGTACATGGCCCGTCACGAAGGGCAACGGTTCTACTTCTGTTCCGGACACTGCGAGGTGCGCTTCGAGGCCTCGCCGGAGGAGTTTCTCGGTCCCCGCTCCGAACCCGAGCCGGTTCCGGAGGGCGTCAAGTACACGTGCCCGATGGACCCGGAGATCGTGCGCGACGCGCCCGGCGACTGCCCCATCTGCGGCATGGCCCTCGAACCCATGATCCCGACCGCGGATGCCGGCCCCAATCCGGAGCTGACCGACTTCAAGCGGCGCCTGTGGATCGGCGCGCCGCTCGGTCTCGCGACCCTGGTGCTGGAGATGGGCGGGCATCTCGGTTTGCCCATGGCCGAATGGCTCGGGCCGCGGCTTCACGTCTGGCTGCAGTTCCTGCTGGCGACCCCGGTGGTGGTGTGGGTGGCGCTGCCGTTCTTCAAACGGGGTTGGGCTTCGGTGCTGAACCGAAGTCCCAACATGTGGACGCTGATCGCGCTTGGCGCGGGGGCGTCCTACGTCTTCAGCGTGGCCGCGGTCCTGGCACCGGCGCTTTTCCCGGACTCGGTGCGCGGGCCGCACGGCCTGCCGCCGGTCTACTTCGAGGCCGCGGCGATCATTCTCATACTGGTGCTGGTGGGGCAGATCTTCGAGCTGTCCGCGCGCGAGCGCACCGGCGGTGCGATCCGGGCGCTTCTGGACCTGGCGCCCAAGACCGCGCGGCGGGTGACGGACGACGGCGACGAGGACGTGCCCCTCGAAGCGGTCAAGGTCGGCGACCGGCTTCTGGTGCGGCCCGGGGAGAGCGTGCCGGTGGATGGGGTGGTCCTCGACGGTCACTCGGCGGTGGACGAGAGGCTGCTCACCGGCGAGCCGATTCCGGTGGAGAAGACGGCGGGCGGCCTGGTGACGGGCGGCACCATCAACGGCGCCGGCTCGTTCACCATGCGCGCCGAGGGGGTCGGCGCCGATACGGTGCTGGCGCGCATCGTCGACATGGTGGCCGCCGCGCAGCGGAGCCGCGCTCCGGTCCAGGCCCTGGTGGACCGCGTCGCGAGCTGGTTCGTGCCCACGGTCGTCGTGATATCGCTGCTCTCGTTGGTCGTATGGCTGGCCGTCGGTCCCGTGCCCGCCCTGGCCAACGCCGTGGTGGCGGCGGTGAGCGTCCTGGTCATCGCCTGCCCGTGTGCGTTGGGCCTCGCCACGCCCATGTCGATCATGGTGGCCACCGGGCGCGGCGCCCAGGCGGGCGTGCTGGTGCGGGACGCCGCGGCGCTGGAGAGCCTCGCCAGGGTGGATGTGCTGATCGTCGACAAGACCGGCACCCTGACCGAGGGGAAGCCCGCGTTGACCGACGTGGTGGCGGCGGACGGCGGCATGGACGATTCGGAGGTCCTGTCCCTGGCGGCGTCTCTGGAACGCGGCTCGGAGCATCCGTTGGCCGAAGCCATCCTCTCCGGCGCTCAGGCGCGGGGCGCCGTTGTGCATGAGGCGACGGACTTCGAGGCGGTCCCGGGAAAGGGCGTCCGCGGCCGGGTCGGGGGCCGTGAGGTGGCCTTGGGCAACCAAGCGCTCATGAGCGAGTTGGGCGCCGGCCCTGGCGAGGTCGCGAACGCCGCCGAGCAACTGCAGGAGACGGGCAAGACCGTGATGTTCGTCGCCGTCGACGGCCGCTTGCGGGGCCTCGTGGCGGCGGCGGACCAAGTCAAGCCCACGACCCGCGAGGCCATCGGCAGGCTCCGCCGCTCGGGTCTGCGGATCATGATGTTGACCGGAGACAGCCCCAAGGCCGCGCGGGCGGTGGCCGCCGGCCTCGACATCGACGATTGGCGCGCCGAGGCCACCCCCGAGGACAAGCGCGACATCGTCGCCGAGTTGAAGGCCGGCGGCGGGCACGTGGCCATGGCGGGCGACGGCATCAACGACGCCCCCGCCCTCGCCGCGGCCGACACCGGCATCGCCATGGGCACCGGCGCCGACGTGGCCATCAAGAGCGCCGGAGTCACGCTCATGCGCGGCGACCTCAACGGCATCGTGCGCGCCCGGCTCCTGGCGCGCGCCACCCTGGGCAACATCCGCCAGAACCTGTTCTTCGCCTTCGTCTACAACGCGGTGGGGGTCACCATCGCCGCCGGCGTCTTCTACCCGATGTTCGGCCTGCTGCTCTCGCCCATGGTGGCCGCCGCCGCCATGAGCCTGTCGTCGGTGTCGGTGGTGGGAAACGCGCTGCGGCTGCGGCGCGTGCGGCTCGGGTGAAGGGCGGACCGGGCCGGCCGGCAGTGAGCCTGCCGTCCGCGGATCTGGCCGTCACAGGTAGGTCAGCAGACCTCGAGTCGGCACCATCCCGCGCAGAAATTCCTGCACCGGCAAACACCAGATGCCATCGATGCGCAAGCGTTCCCGGCCGCGATAAAGCAACGCCGTGTCGGCTTCGGGGTAGTCCTCGCGGAATGCCCTGAGCGCGCGCAGGTCGCCGGATTGCACCTTGCCGGCATTCTTCACCTCGAACGCCTGAAGCCCGGGTTCCCCGTACACCACGAAGTCGACTTCGGTCCCGCCGCGAGTGCGCCAGAAGAACACCTCCGTGTCGTATCTGGAATACGCGGCCCACGCGCGAAGATGCTGGGCCACCAACCCTTCCAGCGCCTGGCCGTCTATCTCGTCGGGACGGTCCAGCGGTCCCCTGGGGCGTAACGAGCGGAACACGCCGGCGTCGAACAGATAGAACTTCTCGTGGGTTACGGTGGCGCGCTTGGCGCGTTTGCGAAAAACGGGCAGCCGGAAAGCCAGCAGAAGGTCATCGAGGATGCCGACGTACCCGGCGACCACCTTGCGCTCGACTTCGCACTCCCTCGCCACCGCCGAGACGTTGAGCTGTGCGCCGTGGGAGAAGCTGACCGCTTCCAGGAAGCGGGTGAAGTTCCCGACGTTCCGCGTCAGCCCCTCGGCCTGCACTTCCTGTTCGAGATACAGGCTCCCGTAACCGCCCAGGACGTCCGCGGGGCCGGCGGCCGCCATGACCAAGGGCAGTAACCCTGTTTCCAGTGCTCGTCCGAGATCGAAATCGGGCAACTCCGCGGCCATGAAAGGATGCATGGCGCGTTGCACCGCCCGTCCCCCCAGAAGATCCACCCCCCCGCGCCGGAGCTTTCGGGCACTGGAGCCGGTCAATATGAAGCGGCGCGGCGAAGGTTCCTCGATCAGCGCGTGAATGACGGTCAGTAGTTCCGGGATCCGCTGGATCTCGTCGATGACGATGGTGTCTGCCCGAGGCGAGCCGGCGAGCAGTTCCCGCAGGCGCTCGGGACGGGCGTTCAGGCCGCGGTGCAGGGCAGGTTCGAGGAGGTCCAGGAAAAGGGCATCAGGGAGCTGATGGCGCAACCAAGTGGATTTGCCGGTCCCGCGGGGACCGAACAGGAAGCAATTTCGGTCCGGTACATCAAAAAATCGACTTATCAGCTCCATTTTGCGTCCCAAACTGGAGTCGGCAACTCCAATTGTGGGACATCTGGCACCAGAACTCAAACAGAAGCGTGCGGCTCACACCTCGGATAGTCCCGGTGGCGTGTTCCGGGAGCCACGCCACCGGGAAAATCATCGGTCACCCCGTTGTCACACCCCCCAGTTGTCACACCTCGTAGTACCCGTTCATGATGGCGTCGTGCCAGACCTTGGTGATGACCGGGCAGACGCCCAGGGGCAGGCCGTCTTCGGTCCTCCAGTAGGAGTGGATGCCGGTGCCGATCTCGACCACGCGCACCTTGGGGGCCGGGTCCATGGCGGCGTACTCGGCCTTGACGATCTTGTTGTATTTCTCGGGCGTGTGGTCCCGGCTGAACTTGTTGATGCCGTAGAGGAGCGGCGGGATCCGCTTGCCGGGGAGCGGCCGGCCGTAGCTCAAATAGCGGTCCACCAGCGCCTGGGTTTCCTCGGCGTTCATCTTCATGCGCTCGGCGGTTACCTTGGCGGCTTCGGTGAGGCACGGGTGGCTGTCGCTATGGAGCCAGTTCTCGGCCTTGAACTGCGGGAAGCGCTTGACCCGCTGCCACATCTCGAAGACCTCTTCCATGAGCCACGCCAGCCGGAACAGCGGCTTCTCGCCTTCCTGCAGGGCCACCTCCGCGCCCGTGTAGCGCGCCAGCTCGCGCCAGGTGCGGATGAGCACGTGGTCGAAGGGAGTGGGCCAGTCGTGGCCGCTCATCTTGCGGAAGATGTAGGCGAAGGGCGAGTTCTCGATGCCGATGAGCCCCTTGCCGTTCTCGATGCGTTGCAGCAGGTAGTGGCTGAACGGTCCGCCGGTGGAGTGGCCGTGGGTGAACACGGAATACTCGCCCACCGGCAGGTGCCGGCGGCAGATGTCCAGCATCCCTTCCTCGAACGCCACCGGCCAGGCCGCCATGCGGTAGTAGAAGTTGCTGCCCTCCTTCGCCCGTGCGTAGGAGCGGGAGCCGTAGATTTCGCGCAACGAAGTATCGTTCACCACCTCGTACTCGTCGCGGCCGATGAACTCGCCGTCGAGCCAGATGGGTGTGCGCACGCCGCCGTCCTCGTGGAAGGTGTCGTCGGGCCAGTCGCGGCTCGGGTCCGGCAGGTAGAGGCGGCCGGGATAGGTCATGCTGCACACCTTGTAGCCGCGCTTGCCGGCGAAGCACTGCGCCAACCGCTCGATGGAGCGCCAGTCGCTGGCACCGCCGTGGGTCATGAAGATGCCGAGCTTGTTGCCGTCCGGCCCGGTGGGGATCTTCGCCGGGTCCTCGGGCTCGTACACCATGCAGCCGATGTCCCAGTCCATTCCGTTGGCGTGGATGCGGAAGACGTCCTCGGTCTCGGTGTAGGGGATGTCCGGCTCCGCGAGGATCCCGTCGGAGATCTTCACCAGCTCTTCCTTGGACAGGCTGGCGGGCGGTTCCCAGGCATTGGCGGTCTGCGTCTTGGCCATGGCGATGTCTCCCTTGTGTGTGGCGGAAGGTCTTCGGATGGGTGGACTCTACCACGCCTTGCGGCGCCGGACCATATCCGGTGATGCTGAGCCCCGGTGATGCTGAGCCCCGGTATCGGCCATTTCCACCCCCATTTCGTCGTTCCCGGCCCCCCAAAGACGTCATTGATAGGAAAATAAAATCTTGTTCAATGATTTCTGGTAGTTACGGAATCTCGCTACACCCCAATGAGTCATTCCCGCGAAAGCGGGAATCCAGGCGGGGTGGGCCGGGCAACGAGGTCGCCACACCCCCCACCCCTGGATTCCCGCTTTCGCGGGAATGACGTATGGGGGGTTGGTGCGATTTCGTGTCTGAGCAGAGTTTTGACCCGGCCTGTTTCGCGGGAATGTCGTCTTTGGTGGCCCGGGAATGACGAAATGGGTTGATTGTGCCATTTCCTGTCTGAGCGGGCTTTTTTGACGAGGCCCGTCCCGCGGGCATGTCGCTTGCGCGCGGATGCGCAATTTGCGTATCAACGACATCATGCAACCCCGACTGACCCTGTCCTGTGGGGAATACAAGCGCACCCGCCCGTTGCTCGACGGACGGGTGACCGTGAACGGCTACGACATCGAGGTGATCCCCGACCCGTTCCCGCCCACGGGGATACTGGGCGACTACCAGTACCCGCGCACCCTGCGGATGCTGGACGAGAAGGCCTTCGACATTTGCGAGATGGGGATGGCGCCGCTGGTGACCGCGCTCTCACAGGGCGTGCCGCTGGTGGCGATTCCGGTGTTCCACTACCGCCGCTTTCGGCATCGCTACATCTTCTGCCGCTGCGCCGCGGGCATCGATAAACCCGCTGACCTCGCCGGGCGTCGCGTAGGCGTGCGCCGCATCAACCAGAGCGCAGCCGTGTGGGCACGGGCGCTGCTGCAGCACGACTACGGCGTGGACCTGAAAGACATCACTTGGGTGGTGACCCTGGACGTGCCGCTGCGTGACGCGGTGCGCAACGAGCTCGTCATCGAGGTCGCGCGTTCGGGAGAGAGTCTGGAGGAGCTGCTGGTGCGCGGCGACATCGACGCCATGATCGAGGCCTCCAATCTGAGCCCAGCGGGGCGCGAGGCCGCCGGCGTACGCATGCTGCTGGGCGAGGACGCACGCCAGCTCGAAGTGGACTACTACGGTCGCACCGGCTTCTTCCCTATCATGCACACCATCGCGCTATGGCGGGACGTAGCCGAGCGGCACGAGGGCCTGTGCCAGGCGCTATACGACGCGTTCGCCGAGGCCAGGGCCGTGGGCAACCGCGGCGGCGAGCCGCGTTCACGGTACGTCCTGGCGACGGAGGAAGAGGAGTGGTGGGAGTCGCTCACCCCGGAGCAGGCGGAGACCTTGTGCGGCGGCCGCGGGCGTCCGCGAGATCCCTGGTGCTATTCTCTCGACGAAGACGGCAGGACCGTCGAGGCGTTCCTGGACTACGCCTACGAGCAGGGGCTCACGCCGGAGCGCTATCGGGCGGAAGATCTGTTCATCGTGGCGAGGAGATAGAACTCAACGCCATTCCCGCGAAAGCTTGCCCTCGACCCCGATCGGGGGCGGGAATCCATCTTCCCGCTTCCGCGGGAAGGACGTATTCGTAGCGCTCCCGCCTGGAGGGTTTCGACACAGCCTGTTTCGCGGGAGGCCTGAGTACAGCTACCCCGTTGCCGATTCCTTCGTCGTGCCCGGGAGATCAGGCGCATAAGCGCTGCCCGGCTCCCACTCCACGACGTCGCCCACCCGGATGGTACCGCTGTTGAGCACCTGTGCGCGCAGGCCGCCTCGGTGGACGAGGCCCTGCAGCACGTTCTTGCCGGTGAGCTTCACGAGGTTGGCGCAGGGCTCGCACACCCGCAGCCCGCGCATCCGCACCTCGCCCACCGTGAACTCCCGTCCCTGCAGCAGGTGGTTCAGCGGAACGCCGCGGGTGGTGATGTTGCGGCGGCTGTCCTTGGGGTCCAGCGTCACGCCGTAGTCCCGCTCCATGGCCTCGATGGCCTCCGCCTCGATAAGCGTCACCTCGCGGTCCGGACCCGGGTTGTGCGAGTAGCTCCCGATCTGGTTGCAGTAGCGGTCTCCCTCGAGCCCCTTGCCTTCCACCGCCACGACTTCCTGGAGACCTTCCATCTCCCCCTTGGCGTCCTTCGCGATCTGTATCGACACAACCGATCCTCTGGCCATGATTTCTCCTTCGTCAGGTTGAATCTGCATTTTTCACGGATGCGAGTGTCCAAGGTGCAGATCGCGTCAGCCCGTTCCTGACGGAGTAGTCTGACCGTGGAACTGGCTTGGGTTTGGATGTGGTACGCCCAAGACTTCTTCCAGGATCAATTGGCAGATCGGCATCTCGGGATAGAGGGTGATAGGGCAGTTTCCAAGGTTTTTCATTTCGAGAGTAAGCGTTCCGTCCCAATCAGCGTGAACCGTTGGCGCAGTAAAGTGTACCAACAGACCGCATCTTGCGAAGGAACTCTTTCCCTCAATTCTACCGGCAAGGGATGGCCGATCGGAACAAATCGGTAGTTTGATGTGTTCCAACGTTTGTCCTAGTGCAAATGTGTTGGGTTGCAGGGAATAGCCATGGGGACCCATCCTTATGTGTTCGCAATTCTTGCTGAGGAACGAGGCGAGTCCCGGTTTCCGAAGATCGTAGGCGAACGGAGCGTCGGTCGGTGGTATCGATATCGTGTCTCCGAGCCTCAGGTCCACCGATGTTGTATCGTATGGGCATGATCTTGAGTCGCCGGGAGTTGGGCGTCTAGGTTGGGGTTCCGGTTGGATTTCAAGCCTGCCGTTGTCGATGGCCTTCTGTATCTCTGTATTGCTCAAGATCACGATAATGAGGAGGTATTCGGGAAGTGCCTTAGAGCTCAACGATGTTTTCCGCATTCACATTGATGAACCGTGAAGACACCTCTAGAGGGGAGTCTGGCAGACGGACAAGAAATGTGTTTTGGTTTCGGTCAATTACGTGGACCATCAGCAAATTTCGTTCTTTGGCAAGGTACTGATCCGATGTGAACAGAGAGACTCTTCTTCCTTCGGCTGTGGTAGTTTCCACAGCGTACTCGGTTGGCAGCATCCCGGACTCGAAAGTACATTTGAGTCCTACGGCGTCTCTCATGTCTCCCTCCTTGGTAAAGGTAACCGCCACGGGATAAGACCGCAAGATCTCGCGTAGTCTCGTCTCTGATACAGGCGTTTGGATTTCAAAGTCAAGGAGCAGGCCGAACATAGTGCCGGCGGGTTCTCTAGGCCGGCATTTTTCGGTGATTCCTCGGCCACACAACACGGGGCTTGCCTTCTCGAGGTGGCCCTGCAGCCTACAGCCGATCCTGCATCCAGTCCAGCATGAACGGCAC
Source organism: Candidatus Binatia bacterium (assembly GCA_022824205.1). Classification (GTDB taxonomy): domain Bacteria; phylum Desulfobacterota; class Binatia; order UBA9968; family JAJDTQ01; genus JAJDTQ01. The sequence goes on along the minus strand of JAJEAI010000027.1, from coordinate 11,264 downwards.
GTTGTGCCCCCAGTAGTCGTGGCTGCAGTGGATGGCGCCGCCGCTGTTGACGTCTTCGTAGATCTGGAGGGTCTTGTCCTCGCTGCCGATCTCGTCGTAGAGGCGCTTGGCGCCTTCCACGCGCATGAGGCGGTCGGCGGCGCCGTGGGTGATGAGCGTGGGGCAGGTGATGTTCCGCGCCACGCCCTCCATGGTGAAGTCCTTGAGGCGTTCGCGCGCTTCCGCGTCACTTACGCCGCCCAGCAGCCGCTGCACCACCGGCTGGAGGTGTTCGCAGAAGTCGTAGAGGTCGTCCAGCACGCTATAGCAGCCGCTCCAGCCCACCAGCGCCTTGATGCGCGGGTCGAAGGCGGCGAGCCGGGGGGCGTAGTAGCCGGCCATGCTGATGCCGATGAGGCCGATGCGGTCGGGGTCCACCTCGGGCCGCGACACCAGGTAGTCGATGCACGCCTTGGCCGGGACCTCGTAGTCCGGCCGCGTGGTGATGCCCTTCACGTACATGGACGAGCCGCGTCCGGGCGTGTCCACCAGCAGCAGCGCCCAGCCGTACTCCAGCACCTGCCGGCCGCTGAAGAAGATCTCCTCGGCGAAGGCGTCGGCGCCGCCGATGAGGAAGACCGCGGGCCACTTGCCCGGTGCCGGGTACTTGGGGTGGCAGAAGTAGCCGTCGTACTCCTCGTCGCCGCAGCGCACGGTGATGACCTCCACGGGCGGCTTGTGCAACGCCGCGGCGGCGCGGAAGTTCGCCTGGCACATTTTGAACCGCTCGGCCCTGACGTCGTTCTCGGCGATGGTGAGGAGCGTGTCGGACATGCGGTAATATTGGTTGGCGTGGAAGAAGAACTGCATGGCGGTGTGTTCGTGCCCCTTGGACAGGGCCTCCCGGGCCATGTCCTCGGTCCGCCGGGCCATGTCGAGCCAGGCGCGCTCCCAGCCCTTCTTGTCGCCGGGCTCGATGTCGCGGCACAGCCGCGCGATGTCGAAGACGTCGCCGCCGCCCTGCTGGGATTCGGCCACGAGCCGGAGCGTGTGCGTGCCCATGACGTGGTTGGGAAAGAGAAAGTCGATCATGATGTCTCCGTTGGTTCTTCGGCCTGAGGGCGTCGGGCCAAGTTTCAATGTTTCGCGCGTGCCGTCCGCGCATTCTCCGCCGGATGGGCTGTTCTGTTTCACTACGGCGGGCCCGTCTGTCTCGCCTACGGCGGACCCGTCTGTCTCGCCTACGGCGGGCCCGTCTGTTTCCCCTACGGCAAGCCGTACAGCCGCTTGGCGTTGCCCTCGGTGATGTTGTAGCGGTCCTCTTCGCTCAGGCCGGGGACGGCCTCGAACAGCGGCACCACTTCCTCGAAGTTTCGGCCGGTCTCGGGGTCGATGGCGTTCACCGCGCCGAACATCTCGGTGGCGAAGAGCACGCGGTCCGACCCGACCCGCTTGATCAGCATCTCCATGCCCTCGGTGTCGTAGATGGCCATGTCCCAGTAGACCCGGCGCGCGGCTTCCTCGAAGGGCTCCAGGCCTTCGCGCACGTGCATGCCCCGGTGGCGGTTCCACTGGTAGGGAACGGCGCCGCCGCCGTGGGGGATGACGAGCTTGAGGCCGGGGAAGTCCTGGAACACGCGCGAGCTGAGCAGTTCAACGGCCGCGTTGTGGTGCTGGCCGATGTAGTAGGAACTGGTCAAGTGCATGGCCGGGTGCAGCGACGCGCTGGCATGGATGGTGCCGGGGATGTCCAGCTCCACCATCTTCTCCCACAGGGGATACCACCACTCGTCCGCCAGGGAAGGGGTCAGGGGCTCCCGGCCCCCGCCCACGTCGGGGTTGACGTTGCAGGCGATGAAGCCCTGCTCCCGGACGCAGCGGTCCAGTTCCTCCACCCAGCTCCTGGGGCTGACGCCGGCCGACTGGGGGAGCTGGCACACCGGCGACACCCGGTCCGGCCACAGCCTGGCGATGCGCGCGATGAGGTCGTTGCACGCCTCGCTCCAGTAGCGGCTGATGAGCTCCGATCCGAAGTGGTGCCCCATGGCCGAGGCCTGCGGCGAGAACAGCAACCGGTCGATGCCGGTGTCGTCCATGCGCTTGAACTGGCCGCGCATGGACTGCTCCAGCTCCTCGTCGCTGATGTTGAGGTTCGCCGGTCCCGGCCGCGCCTGGTTGACGATCTGCCGGGCGCGGAACGACTGAAGCTTGGCCGGCGCCGTGGTGTAGTGTGCGTGCGCGTCGATGATCAAGAGCGTATGCCTCCAGGGAGTCTGTATGCAATTCCAGAAAGTCTGTATGCCACGTGTCGTCGTGGCCCGTACGGACAGGACACTACACTAGCAAAGGCCCCATGAGTAGGGAACAGGAGGACAGGTTGCCAGCGGGGAAGCCGGTTATGAACTCGGTCCGGTCCACTGCCCCCACTCACCGCTCCAGAGGCGGTCCAGGAAGTCGGGCCAGGGCAGTATCGTTATGCCGTCCACCACCCGTGGACGAGGCTCCAGGGATACCAGCACGTAGTGGTCGAGGAGAGCCTCTTCGCGCAGCGCTTTCAATCCTTTCAGATCGCGGGGGTTCACCGTTTTCTTGGCCTTGACCTCTACGGCGAGGCCTTCGAATATGAAGTCCACCTCGAACTGTGACTTCGACCGCCAGTACCGGGGCGGGCCGATTCGGTGATAGTCGCAGAACGCCTTTATTTCCTGGAAGATGTAACTTTCGAACGCGTTTCCGTATTCGGGAGTTCCGGGCGCCAACCCTCTCCGGCCTTGGAGGTGGCGGGCCAGACCGATGTCGAAGAGGTAGTACTTCGACGTTGAAATCGCCTTGCGTCTCCGACTCTCGGTGAAGGCCGTCACCTCGTGGGCTATGAACGTGTCTTTCAGGATCTGGTAGTACTCGCGGACGGTTGACGCGGGTACTTGGGCGTCGCTGGCCAGGCTGGCGAAGTTGATCATCTGGCCATGTGCGAGCGCGGCCACTTCCAGGAAGCGGCTGAACGCGCCGACGTTCCTGACGATGGCCTCGGCGGCCACCTCTTCCCTGAGATAGTCGCCCGCATAAGAGGCGAGATCCTCCGTCGGCGAATCGGAGAAGAAGATTGGCGGCAGGAGACCGTATTCCAGGGCCCTGTCGAGGTTGAATCGCTCGGCCAGTTCCACGCGAACGAATGGATGCAGGTTTCGGGAGCGGGCACGGCCGCCGAGCAGGTTGACACCCTTTCTCCTCAGGCTGCGGGCGCTGGAGCCGGTGAGAAGGAAGCGAACCCCGTGCCGTTCGATCATGAGGTGAACTTCGTTCAGGAGCTCGGGCATTTTCTGGATTTCGTCGATGACGACGATCGAGTCTTCGGTTGTCAGCGCCTCTCTGATCATCGAGGGATTGCGGGACAACCGGAGGAAGAGAGACTGGTCGAGCAGGTTGTAGTTCGGGTAGCCGTCTAGCTGCCGGCTGATTAGCGTGGATTTGCCGGTTTGCCGCGGACCGAACAGGAAACAGGACCTGCTCTGGAGGATGCGACGCGTATTCAGGTAACGGGAAACGATGCTGTCCGCCATTGTGATGCCATTCAGCGATAAAGACATTGGATATCATGACAATCCATAATAGACTTGTCAATGGGCATCCCCTTTGTGGCAATGACGGACTTCAAGCCCGCCCCGGTTCCTGGGACAGCCTTCAGGGTGTGCGATCCGGGGGCTCGCTTTACCAAATGGACGCGGCCTACTATAGATAGTGCTGTCATTTTTCGTGACGCAGCTGGTGCAGCCCGTTCGCCTTGAGCCCTTCGACAAGCCTGTCGTGAGCTTGTCGAAGGGTTCAGGACGGGCGTAGCGAACTCGAAAGGCCGAAGGAGCGATTCATGGCTGAAATCCCGCGTCTCAACGGCATCATCAAAGCCCTCGTAGAAGGCAAAACCGCCTTTGTAAGCTTCACCTCCAACGACATCGAAACCGCCGCCGCCATGGCCGGCTCGAAGCTCGACGGCGTGGCCTTCGAGATGGAACACGCGCCCCTGGATATCCCGGGGCTGCGGCATTCACTGCAATACATGCTCGACCGGCGGCAGGTGGTGGACCGGGGCACCTTGGCTCCCGCGGTGACGCCCATGGTGCGCATCCCGCCTAACGGCAACGAGATGAACCAGTGGCTGGCGAAGCAGGTGCTCGACATCGGCGTCTACGGGATCATCTTCCCACACGTCAGCTCGGTGGAGGAGGCGCGCAACGCGGTGTCCGCTTGCCGCTACCCGCGGCTTGCGTCCGAGCCGCTCTACGACCCGCCTGGCATCCGCGGCGACGCGCCCACCCGCGCGGCCCGCTATTGGGGGCTCACGCAGCAGGAATACTACAAGCGCGCGGACGTGTGGCCGCTGGCGCCGGACGGCGAGATCCTGGTGGTGATCCAGTGCGAGGAGGTCCGCGCCATCGAGAACCTGCCGGCCATGCTCAAGGAGGTGCCGGGCATCGGCGTAGTGCTGATCGGGGAAGGGGACCTGAGCCAGGAGCTCGGCCATCCGCGGGACTACGATCATCCGGTGGTGGCCGACCACATCAACCGGATTCTGGACATCTGCAAGGAGCACAACATCCCCTGCGGCCATCCCCATCCAAGCGCCGACAACATCGAACGGCTGGTGGAAGCAGGCTTCCGCTTCGTCATGCCCAGCGCGCCGCGCTCTTTCGCCGTGCTCAACCGCGCACGGGAGGTGACGGGACGTTAAGAAAGAGGAGCGATTCAATGGCGATGGTGAAGCTCGATCCCCCCGAACGGCTCAACATGGGCCTCGGCGAGGCCATGTTCACCCAGCGGGCCATCCGCCGGCTCAAGCCGGATCCCATAAGCGACGAGGACATCCGGACGCTGATGGACGCCGCGGCCAAGGCGCCCAACGCCCGCAACGAGCACCGGGGCCGCTTTCTGGTGGTGCGGGATCGGGAGAAGATTCGGAAATTCGCGGAGCTCTATGCCGAGGCGTGGTGGGCCAAGCAGCCGGAGGGCTGGAGCCCCGAAACGGCTCCTCCGGGCGACAAGCACCTCGGGCCCATGCGGTTGGCGGAGGCCATGAAGGATGTGCCGGTGGTGGTGATGGCGGTCTCCACTTCACCAGGGCAAGCCAGCTCCGTCCTCCCGGCGGCTCAGAACCTCATGCTGGCCGCCCGCGCCTTGGGCATCGGATCGGTGCTGACGACCCTGCACCCCTGTGTCACCGACCGGATTCACGAGCTTTTGGGAATCCCGCCGGAAGCCGAGGTCCACTGCTGCATCCCCCTCGGTTACCCCGAGGGCCGCTTTGGCACCACCGCGCGCCTGCCCACCTCCGAGACCACCTACTACGAGGAATGGGGAAAACCGCCGCCGTGGGAGTGAACCGGACCTGTGTCCTCTTGAGCTACGAGGGATCGCCTACTATATCTTGGAGTCGATGAGGGGAGTCTTAGAATGTGGCAAGAACCTTGCGGCCCGGTTTTTCTGGACTCTTGCGGGGAAACCTTGGTCGGAACGCCAGCGACAAGTTAGAGGTCGTGTCTGCTACGCCGAAGCGGCTTGCCGCCGCCAAGGACGAGTGTAGCCTTTCCGCAGTTCAGCGGATACAGGACCGCGGATGGCCCCTACCTCAGCGCTAGGTGTTCAATCGAGACCAAGTGAACGCCCGATGCCGGCGCGTTCTTCCGGCGCCACAGCCTGCCCCCGAAGCTGTACCATTTGGGAAATATCAGGCGCAGCACAGCCATCCAAGCATGGGTCTTCGCGGCACGGTGGAATGCCACGGACAAACTCACGAAATTCGCGAGGTGTATCCCAATGAATCCCGTTATTAGTGCCCAGTTGAAAGACTTCAAGACCACTCATTCCGAGGAGCGACTCTCTTCCTCCGAGTTCTTCGAGGTATTCTCGATACACTCGATTAAGTTCTACGCGCTGTTCGCTGCCGTGAGGGACTCGTGGGACGGGGGGAACCTTCTTAATGAACACGTGAACCAACAAAGGACGGTGGTGAACGAGGTTACGAAGCTCCTGGATGACGAGGAAAAATGGGTTCAACACATCGAAGGGGTGTCGGCGGTCCTGGATAAAAGAATTTCGAAGCAGGGCCTCAAAACGAGAGAACAGATTAGAGATTACATTAGGACGGATGGCGCGGTTCTGGCGTTTAAGGAGGATGCGTACAGCTAAAGGATGCGTACGGCCAGAGATGGCGAAGGCGTTGGCGTCAGTGAGGCCGGAAATTTCGAAGGCAACGGGCGCGTCGAAGCCGTGCGCGTCATCAACCGGCGGTTGTCAGGTGGTGTCGTTCACAGCCCGTACAACGCCCGGGCGTTGTCTCCCAGGATTTTGTCGACGGTGGCGGCCGGCACCGAGCCGTCGGTCCGCAGCATGCGCAGCGCCTCGATCTGGCTCGAGGTGTCGTTGTGGCCGTAGTCGGTGCCGATGACGATGTTGTCCTCGCCCGAGTCCTTGAGGATCACCGGCAGGTCGTCGGTGGTCTGGCAGGCCACGTACATGCGGTTCTCGGCCATGATGTTTTCGGGGATGGGCCTGCCCATCTTCTGGAAGCGGAGCCGCAGGTCGTTCAGGGCGTAGGGCACCCACTGGGCGCTGACCTCGACGAAGCCCCAGCGGATCTTGGGGAAGAGCGCCGGGGTGCCTTCCATGAGCAGTGAGTGGAACGTGCCCACCACCGGCAGCTTGAAGCGCGAGAAGCCGGTCTCGCCCTCGTAGAGGTCGTGGATGGCGGTGCTGTTGGTGCCGGCGTGGACGCAGATGGGAAGGTCCAGCTCGGTGGCGATCTCGTAGAGCGGGAACAGGTCGGGGTCGCTCAGGCGTTTCTCGTGCTCGACCCCGCGCATGAAGATGCCGCAGGCGCCGTTGTCCTTGGCGAACTCCAACTCGCCGCGCAGCGCGTCCATGGACAGCAGGGGCGGCATGCACACCCAGCGCAGTCGCCCCTGGCCCTTCTTCCAGACCTCCGCCAGCCAGCGGTTGTAGCTCTTGCACATGGCCAGCTCGGTGGCCCGGTTCTGGGTGCAGGGGCGCAGCATCAGCGTGGGGTAGAGCACCTGAACGTCCACCTCCAGCTCGTCCATGTGCTTGACCCGGGCGTCGACATCGCGCATCTCGCGCTGGTCCGCCGAGGTGTTGGGGCCGATGTTGTTGTTCTTGACGTGCAGCCGGTTGTCCACCACCCAGTACTCGGGGCCGCCCTCCTGCTTCACCGCGAAGGGCGCGTGCGCGCGTTCGGCCTCGGTCATGAACTCCCAGGTGAAGGGCGATTCAACGACGTGGGCGTCGGCGTCGATGGTTCTCGGGGTCGTGGTCATGGCTCGTCTCCGTGGTTCGGGCGCCGCGCTGGGCGCGCGTGGGCGATGGGTTCGGCGTCAGCTCGGCGCGATGTCGTAGAGCCGCCCCGCGTTCTCTCCCATGATCTTGGGCAACGCGTCCGCGGCGATGTCGTCCCGCGCCAGCACCTCCTTTACCACGTTGGGGAACTTGCAGTCGCCGTGGTTGTAGTCCGAGGCGAACACCAGCCGGTCGTCGCCGATGAAGTCCATGACGTAGGGCAGGGTGGTCTCGTCGGGCTCGAAGGAGAAGTAGACGTCCCGCTGCCGGATGTACTCGCTCGGGGGCATGGTCAGCAGCGGCACGGCGGCCTGCATGTATTCGTAGTGCTCGTCCAGCCGCTCCATCCAGAAGGGCACCCAGCCGGCGCCGGCTTCCAGGAACGCCACCTTGAGCTTGGGGAACTTCTCCAGGACGCCCCCGCCGATGACGCACATGACGCCGATCATCTGCTCGAAGGGATGGGTGGTGGCGTGCACGAACAGGGCGTTGTCGAAGCGGTCGGCGGCGGCCGCGGGACGGCCCGAGCCCACGTGGACGCACACCGGCACGCCCAGCTCCTGGGCCGCGGCGTAGAACGGGTCGAAGTCGGGATGGTCCAGGTTCCGCCCGGCGGAATGGGCCGCTGTGGCCACGGCCACGAAGCCCAAGTCGTCCACGCAGCGCCGCAGTTCCGCGGCGGCTTCCACCGGGTCCTGCATGGGCACCAGGGCGACGCCCTTGAGCCGCTCGGGGGCGTGGCCGCAGTATTCGTGGAGCCAGTCGTTGTAGGCCCTGGACACGGCGCAGGCGTAGTCCTTGTCCTCGAGGAAGGGCAGGCTCAGGAACACGGTCGTGCCGAAGTTCACCGAGATCGAGATCTGCTCCAGGTCCATGTCCTTGAGCCGCTGCACCGGGTCCCACATGCCGGTGGTGGGTTGCGGCGCGCGGTTGTGGGGTACCGCGCCGATGCCGCACCCGACGCCCGAGGGCTTGGCCCAGATGCGCCCCTCCATGAGCAGTTGATCCCGGCCGTCCGCTTTCACCACCCGGGGAGCCTTCTTCTTGTACGGCCCCTCCAGGAGATCCTCCCACGGCGCGAACTTCTCCTGCACGTGGCCGTCGGCATCGATGATCGGGAAACTTGCCATGGCGGTCTCCTTCCCGCGGCAACGGGAACCGGGCGTCCCATGCTTCTCTTCCGCGCGGTTCTCTTCCGCGGGCCGGGCCGGCCGAAGCGCAATCCGGCAGGTTTGGCTTTCCCTGCCGGGCTACGCTTCACCGAAAGAACCGGTCAACCGGCGGTCAACCGGTCACTTGAGGCTTTGGGCGAGGAACGCCGTGCTCCGGTCCCACGCCAGCTTGCAGGCCTCGGCGTCGTAGTTGGCGCCGGTCTCGTTGCCGAAGGCGTGCTTCGCCTGGTAGCGGAAGATCTCGTGGGCGACGTTGCCTTCCTTGAGGCGCACTTCCAGGGCATCCACCTGGTCCGGGGTGAAGAAGCCGTCCTCCAGCGCGAAGTGCCCCTGGAACGGAATGGCGATGGTGCGCGTGTCGGCCGCTTCGGCCGGGGGAACGCCGTACCAGCAGCAGGCCGCGTCCGCGGCCTTGGAGTACACCGCCGCCAGCACCGTCAGGGCGCCGCCCATGCAGAAACCGATGACCCCGACCTTGGGACAGCTCTGCTTCAGGTGCTCCGCCGCGCTGCACACGTCCGTGTTGGCATCGGCGAAGTCCAGGTTCTGCATCAGGTGGCTGGCTTCCTCCGCTTCCACCGTGACCACGCCCCGGTAGAGGTCCGGCACCAGCGCGTTGTAGCCCAGACCGGCCAGCTTGTCGGCCACGCTCCTGATCTGGTCGTTCACGCCCCACCATTCCTGGATCACCACCACGCCGGGAGCGTTGTCCCCCGCCGCCGCGTAGTATCCCGATGCCTCCTTGCCGTCCGGCCGCTTGAACGCGATTGTCTCTCCCATGGCTCTCCCTCCTGAAATTCCAGAGTTTGTTCGGCGTCCGGCGCCGATGGGGAGTCAGAATAGTACGTCTCGATTTGCGAGTCCAGGGTTTGTCTCGTGGGGCCTGTTCCTGGAAACGGGTGGGTGGCACACCGCGGACCTGAGCGGTCGGTGTGTTACTGGCGGGCGTATTCGATCACATGAAGGGAGAACGAGCGACTATGTCCGGCGCGTCCTCGCGATCGATACGGTGGTGGTTGACTAGTTGTGTTCGAATCGTCATGGGCGAAACATGAAAGTACTTTGCGACTTGATTCTGGCGCTCTTCGGAGTAGTCGCCACTCATCATTTCGTCCACAGACACGAAAGGACTCAACAGTTCCGCGGCAAAAGCGCGTTGCATTTTCTGCCGGTAGCTAGTGCTGCACGTCGCGGGTAGCAGTGGTTCGGGGGTACGGTTCATCTGGTTGCGAAGCACGCGGTCGCCGATCAATCGAGCAAGGTCGAAACGTCGTCCTGTACGTGGTCCCGACCGAAGCCACACAAGTGAACGCTCGTATTCTCCGTCGAGTGCGAAAGAAATCTTGCCCGGATGTCCTCTGCGCCCTGCAAGCGTGTTCTTCGTGGTCCCTGCGAACGCCGTCAAGGTTTCGTCATGCATGGGGAGCCCGTCTAGTTTTTCCTGATCGCGAATGCGCTGTGCGCAGCGTGCGCCCAAACGCCAAGCTTCGATCTCTCCGGACGGAGTAATATCTGCTTGGTTGTCCAATGAAATTGCATCGCTCGTGTGGGCCTCGAAACCACTCCGGGTCGCGAGTCGCACGAAGTCCGCGGGCCGAATCATGCCGTTGCCGTCACTGCCGCTGCCGGCCGCGTGGGCTGCAATTTCCCCCAACGCCTCTTCTCCTAATTCACCTGCGTCATTGAGGTGGAGGCGTATCGCGTCCTCGTCGCCTTCGTCCGGCTCATTGCGGAGTTGTGCTTCCAAACGTCGGAAACGCGCGAGTTCAGGATCTCCTCTCTCCGCTCGGAGATCCTCCCATAGGCGGTGGAGATTGGTCTCTCGTACACTTTCCTGGGCAAGCTTGGCCAGGATGTCTTCCACGAACCTATCGATGACGTCCTCCAACTCGGTCGCCGGGACCGGCAGGCGTACCGGTGCCCCGAGATAGCGGAACCTCACGACTTCGGGACTTCGGGAAGGCTGTGAGACCAAGAAAGACTGCACTCCGTCGGAGAAGATCGTGATGTTGGGCCATACATAACCTTCACCGATCGTTGGCATCCGATGCGCAAAATCCCAGCGAGACATCCCAACTTCGTCACTAGGGCGACCGATTTCCCAACGAAGTCGCCACCAGTTCCATACCAGCCATTCTGCGATGGGATAACCGGCGACAAACGGACCCCGCCGAAGTTCCTTTCGTTCGACATCTTGACCGGCGGTCAGCAAGTGATTGTACGCGGTGACCGCAAACAAACCGAATGTGGCTCGTTCTTCCTGTGATCCGAAGTCGAGAACTTCGGGGGAAAGGGACATTGTGAGTTCGCTGCTCATCTTGAGAGCCACTCCTTGGCGACGAGTTGCTTCATGGCATTCTCGTCCTCGCCAAGCTCATATCCATGATAGTGCAGGCTGTTTCCGTCGCGTTTCGCCTCGTACACGTGGCCATCCCCATCCACCGCCCAAACGTACTTCGGTAGCCCGCCTTGACCCTAGGTGCTGATCATTCCCCGTCTGATCCCATCCCGAAAGAGTTTTCTCGCCTCGGTGAGCCTGATTGTTCGACTGCCGTCACACAGGGACTTGTCGGGACGCGGATTTACCGGAGGGTGAAACTTGTAGTCGGCCGGCTTGCGCTTGTGATGAGCGCTGCCAGTATAGACCGCTTCGGCCAGAAGACGATCCAGAAACTCTGGAGCCGTGCCGTTCCTTGGAGCTATACGACGCTTCACTGCTGTCCCACAAATTTTAAGCGAATCGGAGGGGGATTTGAGGGGGCGGGCTGG